>JBAQRU010000246.1:0-40162 GCA_049296025.1 Lysobacteraceae bacterium
GGTCAGCGCGCCTTCCGGGAAGATGCAGACCAGCTGACCGTCGGCCAGCGCCGCGTCGATCTCCTCGAACGCGCGTCGCATCACCTCCGGGTCCTCTTTCGCCCCGGCGATTGGAATCGCCTTGCCGGTGCGGAAGATCCAGCGCATCACCGGCACGTTGAAGATCTTGTAGTACATGACGAAGCGCACCGGCCGCGGGATGCTGGCCGACAGGATCAGCGCGTCCATGTAGCTGACGTGGTTGCACACGATCAGCGCAGGGCCTTCATCGGGAACGTGCTTTTCGATACCGTGCAGCTGCAGCCGGTACAGCGCGCGCACGAACATCCAGCTGAGAAAGCGCATCAGGAATTCCGGCACGATCGTGAAGATCCAGATCGCAACCAGCGTGTTGGCGATGGCCAGGCACAGGAACAGCTGCGGAATGCCGAGGCCGGGCATCTTGATCGTGGTCGAGCCGACCGTGAACTGCTCCATCTGCAGCGCGATGCCGAGCACCGCTGCCAGTACGATGAAGAACGCGTTCTGGATGTTCACGCCGGAGATCACCCGGGACAGTTCCTGTTTGGGGGTGCGGCTCTGGATCAGCGCGAACAGCGGCACCAGGAACAAGCCGGCGAACATGCCGACGCCGAACAGATCGAGCGAAACCCGCCAACTGCCGGCCTGATGCAGGAAGCCCGCGATGTCCAGCCCGGCGACGGCGGCAACGCCGCTGCGCGCGAAGTAAAGGTCGAACAGGAAAAAGCTCATGCCGAACGCACCCAGCGGCACCAGCCCGATCTCGACCGTGCGCGCCGACAGCTTTTCGCACAGCAACGAGCCGATGCCGGTGCCGATCGAGAATACGCCCAGCGCGAACAGATACAGCGTTTCGTCGCCGCCCAGATATTTCTGGGCGTAGTTCGGCAACTGCGCGGTGAGTGCGGTACCGACGAACCAGAACCACGACACGCCGAGCATCGCGTTGCGTACCGCAAGCTGCTTGCGCGCCAGGGCCATCACCCGCCGCGATTCCGGGATCGGATTGATGTGGACCTTGAGATCCGGGGCGCCGGCATCGACGGTGGGTACGAGACGGCTGACCACATTGCCCAGGATCGCCAGCAGCACGATCGCGACCGCAGCGGTTTCGGGGCCGTAGCTGCCGGCGAGTTTGAAGATCAGGCCGCCCGCGATCATGCCCATCAGGATCGAAACCGAGGTGCCCATTTCGACCAGGCCATTGCCGCCGGTCAGCTCTTCGGGCTTCAGCACCGAGGGCAGGATCGAATATTTGACCGGACCGAACAGCGCCGACTGCACGCCGGTACCGAACAGCGCCACCAGCAGCAGCGGCATGTTCTGCAGCAGGAAGCCCACCGCCGCCACCGACATGATCACGATCTCCATCGTGGTGGTGATGCGGATCAACCGTGATTTTTCGAGCTTTTCAGCGATCTGGCCGGCGGTGGCCGAAAACAGGAAGAACGGCAGGATGAACAGCGCTGGCGCGAGGTTGGTGTACAGCGTCTTCTGCTGTTCGTCGATGCCCAGCCAGAACAGCAGGCCGATGATGGCCTGACGGTAGACATTGTCGTTGAACGCGCCCAGCGACTGGACGACGAAAAAAGGCAGGAAGCGGCGCTGCCGCAACAGTTCGAACTGGTTGTAGGCCATGCGCGCTCCGCGAGGCCGGTCTCTGCCGGCGAGGGTCCGGCGGAGACTAACAGTTTGTTGTAAAGCGTGGTTTGTTGGGTAGCGCACAGCGCGTGCGCTTCACTCGCCCGTCCGGTGGATCCCCGGACAGATCAATCGCTGGAGCCCTTGTTGCATGGTGGCGGAGATCCCTGGGCCCCGGCAGGCTGTCTTCAGCCGCCTGCCGGGCGGGGATCAGTACGCAGCGGTCGTCGCACGGCTGCGGCGCACGAGCGGTGCGGTTCCGGCCAGCGCGGCCAGCAGCGCCGACAGCATGCCCTCGCTGCGTTTCCACGACCAGAACAAGGGAGCCTGCAGCTGCACCCGATGCCATTGCCGATACGCTCGCTGCTCGGCCGGCAGCGCGTTCGCGCGCGCGCGCCATCGCGTGAACGCGCGCTCGGATGGACCTGCCGGCTGCGGTTGCGCGGGGCAGGAAGGCAGGAAATCGACCAGGTACACCGCATCGGCAGTGCGGACCAGCGCATCGGGGAAACACAGCGGAGAGATGCCCTGCGCCAACAGGCTGTCGCGGATGCGCATGGCGTGCCGGCGCTGATCGAGCAGGCAATGACTTTCGACCCCTGGATCGCACTCGGCGCATTCGAGGAATGCCCGGCGCAGCCCGTTGTCGTGCGCACTCCAGCCTGCGTGCGTGTACACCGATTTGCGAACGGGCATCGACTGCCGTGCGCGCAGGAAGCGGCGCGACTGGTCCGAGAGCCGGTCGGCGCTGTCCGTCTGCCCATCGCACAGGCGGGGCAGAGCGATCTCGAAAGCATCCGCGTCCGCACGCAAGCCGGTCACGATCAGGTCGCCGACGGCATCGGTTCCGTTCGGGTCGCCGCCCCGCGCCGCCAGTCCGGCGCGCAGGAGGTCGTCGTAATCGGCATGGCACTGCGGATGCTCCACCACCGACAGCACATCGACCAGATGCGCGGGTGCGCGTCCCAGGACCGCGCGTTCGCGATTTTCGCTGCGCAGCACGGCGAAGTCGGGTTCCGGCCACAGCGGCGGCAAGGCGGGCGCGAGTAATTCAGTCGACTTGCGCTGGCCGATGCCGGTGCGCAGCACCACGATCACGCAGATGCACGCATCCGTGGCTGTGACCGGTTCGGGTAGCGTATCGATGACCACGCGCGCCGCGATGGCGGACTTGTCCAGCCCGGACGTGGTCAAGGCGTGCCGCACGCCGCGAATAACGTGCGGTGCGTCGCACAGCACGAGCAGTTTCGGCCGCCGTGCGGAATCGAGCGCGACGAAGCCGGCGTCGCGTCGCGACAGCGTCTCGAGTCCGATGCCGAGAAGACTGCGATGGGCGCGCGACAGCCGCGGGCGCAGCCCCTTGCGTCTCGGTGGAACCGCGCACAGGGGCGGCATTCGCAGATGTTGCGTCGGCTCCAGCATCGGCAGCTTCGCCGCGCCATCGCGAATCGCACGTTGCAGCGGGAATTCCGCGATCGGCGTCGAACCCGCGGAGGGCGTCATCGATGCCTGCGAAAGCGCGAGATCGATCCAGAGTAGCGATGCGTGTCGCGACGGTGCTGGATCGTCATGCGCATGCATCGTCCCGCCGAGCATCCTGGCGCCGACGCCCGCGACCAGCGTGATCGGCGGAGAGCTCGCCGTGGATTCGCCGGCAACGTCGACGATGCACAGCGCGCTCTCGCGGTCCGTGCATCGTGTCTGCCGAGCCAGCCAGTCGCCGAACGAAGCGCGCAACGATGGTGGCAGGAACAATGGCGCATGCCGGATCGGACTGCTCCGCGCGGCGTCGCGCGTACCCTGGGCGTCGGTCGTGCCGAAAAGAGCATTCTGCAGCCGCACCCGCACTTCAGCCTTGGCGGCGGACAGCAGGAAGTGGCTGCTGAAGCGCGGATCGTCGAGCCCCGATGCCTGCGCGGCGAGGTGGTTCGCCCATTGCCAGATCAGCAGCGCCTGCGCCACCCAGCGCAACCCGCTGCCGGGCGCCATCCGCAGCACATAGCCTGCGTATCGGGTTGGGCAGGCGCTTGCGGCTGGCGCTTCAGTCCTCGCACGAACAGGGTCGCAGGCAAGTCGGTACAGCCACTCGGGGTCGTCGGTCTGGAAGAGTTCGTGCGCGAGCACCGTATGCAGGATCGCCTGCCGCTGTCCCGCATGGAAATTGTCGACGCGCGTGTTGCAGTATTCGACCGTGCACCACCAGCGCAACAGCGCAGCAGTGGTGGGCGTGAGCCGGGATGCGAGGGTGGAATCCGAAAGTGCCGCAGGCCCGCGTTCCAGTTCGGCCAGCAGCTTGCGTGCGCAGTAATCCAGCGCGGCGTGCAGCGGCGGCGTGCGCGTGCTCATGCTCATGTCCATCCGGCGGCTCCCCATGCGTGTGGTGCATTCCCCTCGACTGCGACAGCCGCGACCGCGTCGCCACCGCGATATCGGCGGACTTTGCCTGGATCGCCTTCGTACCGACGGCTCTTATCCTGTTTCTTCCGCGGGTCTGACATGGTCGCTTTCCTTGTCGTTGTCGATACGCACGCTAACAAAAAGTTTGATACTGTACAAATCACAACTTTCCAACGCCGGCGTGCACCGGCCTAACGTCAGGTGATGAACAATGAACAAGTCGCGTTCAGCGAACGGCTGCGCGCAGCCCTGCAACGGGCGGGGCTCGTCGAGAGCCCCGTCGAACTCGTCCGCCTGCTCGCACGCTTCGGCGGGGAGCCTGTCTCCCAGCAAGCTGTTTCCGGTTGGTTGAAGGGGCGCGCCATGCCAAGGCAGGCCAATTTGCGGGCGCTGGCGAAAATGCTGTCGGTCGAACCGCAGCAACTCCAGTACGGCGACGACAGCAAGCGCGTGCGCGAATCCCGCGGCGAGTGGCGGCTCGATCCGCGCGATCAGCTGGCGATCGAAGCCTTTCTGCAATTGCCGCCCGCCCAGCGCAAGCTGTTGCGACATGTGATCGATGAGTTCGTGAAGTCTGGCGGGCCGGGGAAAAAGGGCTAGCGGGGAGCATATTGAAGCGGGTGTTGCGCCACAACATAAATTGAACATGATCGACAAGCGCGAGTTTCACATCGCGGCCAGCGCCGACCTAACGTCGGCGCATGAAGACCGAACAAGATGCTTTCAGCGAGCGCCTCCGCGCCGCACTGCGACAAGCCGGTATGAGCGAAAGTCCGGCCGAACTCGTCAAACTGCTGGCCCGTTTCGGTGGCGAGCCGGTGTCGCAGCAGGCCATCTCCGGGTGGCTCAATGGTCGTGCCATGCCGCGCCAGGCCAATCTGCGCGCCTTGGCGAAGATGCTCTCGATCGAACCGCAGCAATTGCAGTACGGCGACGACAAGCGGGTGCGCGAGAATCGTGGCGAGTGGCGGATGAATCCGCACGACCAGCTCGCGATCGAGACGTTCCTCAAACTGTCGGCGTCTCAGCGGAAGCTGGTGCGCAGCCTGATCGAGGAATTGTCGAAATACCAGGCACCGGCAAAACCGGCGAAGCGCGGACGCTGATTCCAAGCCTGCCGATTTTGAGTCTACTGACCCTGCGCGCGACTCAGGCCCCGCGCGCGATCGCGCGCCAACCGATATCGCGGCGATGGAATTCGCCGGCCCACGCAATGTTTTCCATCGCCGCATAAGCCTCGCGCTGCGCATCCGCCACCGTGGCGCCGAGTGCGCAGACACAGAGCACTCGACCACCGCTGGTGACGACGTTCCCGTCGCCGTCGAGCTGCGTGCCGGCATGGAAGACCCTGGTGCCCGCAGCCTGCGGCACGGACAGGCCATGGATGACATCACCGGTCCTCGGCGTATCGGGATAATGCGCTGCGGCCATCACCACGCCCAGCGACGGCTGCGGGTTCCAGCTTGCTTCGATGGCATGCAGTCGTTCGTCGATGCCGGCTTCGACCAGATCCAATAGATCCGAATCCAGTCGGAGCATCACCGGCTGCGTTTCCGGGTCACCGAAGCGCACGTTGAATTCGATCACTTTCGGCATGCCGGCGGCATCGATCATCAGACCGGCGTACAGAAAGCCGGTGAACGGCACGCCGTCGGCGGCCATGCCGCGCACGGTCGGTTCGACGATCTCGCGCATGACCTGCGCATGCACTTCGGGCGTCACTACGGGCGCGGGCGAATACGCGCCCATGCCGCCCGTGTTCGGCCCGGTGTCGCCGTCGCCCACGCGCTTGTGATCCTGCGACGTGGCCATCGGCAGCGCGGTGACGCCGTCGACCATCGAGATGAAACTCGCTTCCTCGCCGTCGAGGAATTCCTCGATCACCACCCGCGATCCGGCGCTGCCGAAGGCGTTGCCCGAGAGCATGTCGCGCACAGCGTCTTCGGCTTCCTGCAGCGTCATCGCCACGATCACGCCTTTGCCGGCGGCCAGACCATCGGCCTTGATCACGATCGGCGCGCCTTTGCCTCGGACATGGGCGAGCGCTGCATCGACGTCGGTGTGCACCGCGTAATGCGCCGTGGGAATGCCGTGACGGGCGAGGAAATCCTTCGCGAATGCCTTGCTGCCTTCGAGCTGCGCGGCGGCGGCGGTGGGGCCGAAGATGCGCAAGCCTTCGCTGCGGAAACGATCGACCACACCCGCGACCAGCGGCGCCTCCGGGCCCACGACCGTGACCGCGACATCTTCCGCGCGTACCAGCGCAACCAGGCCATCGATGTCGGTGGCTTTCACGTCGACATTGCGGCATTTCGGCTCCGTCGCGGTGCCGGCGTTGCCAGGCGCGACCAGCACTTCGCTGACGCGGCTGGACTGCGCGAGTTTCCATGCCAGCGCGTGTTCGCGGCCGCCGGCGCCGATGACGAGGAGTTTCATGGATGCAGAGTGCTCATGTGCGAAAGAAAGATCCGAGGAGTGCGCTTACGAGGGTACCGAAAAACACAAGCCAGATTCTCAGGCGTTCGTTGCGCTCTGTCGTTTCCGAGGGATGACCCCGCAGGTTCCTTTTGACGAGTTTGCGGTTCGAACTCATTTGTCGTGTTCCGATGTGAGCTGAGATCAGTGGACTCCTATCGTGAAAACAACGCCATACATACGTATGCGTATGTTTAATGAATTGGTCTCTCGGGAACCTGCGAGATATCAAACGGAACGAGCGATCAATCGTTACGCACTTGGGGGTGTTTCAAGATGACGATCCCTCGCTACGCTGGGGACGATAGAGGAGCTCAATGCCTGAAATGCCGCACCCCCGTGAACACCATCGCGATGCCGTGTTCGTCGGCCGCAGCGATGACTTCGGCGTCGCGCATCGACCCACCGGGCTGGATCACCGCCTGGATGCCGGCTTCGGCGGCGGCGTCGATGCCATCGCGGAACGGAAAGAAAGCGTCGCTGGCCATCACCGATCCGGGAACCACCAGGCCGGCATCGTTCGCTTTGATACCGGCGATCCGTGCCGAGTACACGCGGCTCATCTGGCCTGCGCCGACGCCGACGGTGCGCTTGTCCTTCGCATACACGATCGCGTTCGACTTCACGTATTTCGCGACGCGCCAGGCGAACAGCAGGTCGCCGAGCTGCTCGGCGGTCGGCGCGAGCTTCGTGACCACCTTCAGTTCGTCCGCGCTCACCTCGCGGATATCGGCGGTCTGCATCAGCAGCCCGGAACCGACGCGCTTCACGTCGATGTTGTTGCGGCCGTCGCCGTGCGGAATGCGCAGCACGCGCACGTTGGCTTTCTTCTTCGCGTAAACGAGCGCATCGTCGTCGTAGTCCGGCGCGATCAGGACTTCGACGAACTGGCGGTCGAGAATGGTTTTCGCGGTGGCGCCGTCGAGTTTGACGTTGAACGCGATGATGCCGCCGAAGGCCGAAGTGGGGTCGGTGGCGTAGGCGGCTTCGTAGGTATCCGCGCAGCCAGCGCCTTCGGCGACGCCGCAGGGGTTGGCGTGTTTGACGATGACGCAGGCAGGCGCTTCGAACTGGCGCACGCACTCCCATGCGGCATCCGCATCGGCGAGATTGTTGTAGCTCAGTTCCTTGCCCTGCAGCTGCGAGAACGTGGCGAGGGTGCCCGGCACTGGCCAGAGATCGCGATAGAACGCGCCGTGTTGATGCGGGTTTTCGCCGTAGCGAAGATCCATCATTTTGACGAAGTTGCTGTTGTTCTGCGCCGGGAACAGCGCAAGGCTGCCGTCGTTCTGGATCGACGACAGATAGTTGCTGATGAACGCGTCGTATTGCGCCACGCGGTTGAACGCGGCGACCGACAGCGCGAAGCGGGTTTTCGCGGACAGCGAGCCGAGATTGGCGTTGAGCTCTTCGAGGATGCCGGCGTACTGCGCCGGATCGGTGGCGACAGCGACGCGCGCGTGGTTTTTCGCGGCGGACCGGAGCATCGCGGGGCCGCCGATGTCGATGTTTTCGATGATCTCGTCGATCGTGCTGTCCGGGTTCGCCGACACCGCTTCGAACGGATACAGGTTCAACACCAGCAGGTCGATCGCGCCGATGCCGTGTTCGGCCATCACCACGTCGTCGATGCCGGCGCGGCCGAGCAGACCGCCGTGGACCAGCGGATGCAGCGTTTTCACCCGGCCGTCCATCATTTCCGGGAAACCGGTGTAGTCGCTGACATCCCGCACTTTCAGGCCGGCATCGCGAATGGCTTTTGCGGTGCCGCCGGTGGACAGCAGTTCGACGTTGCGGGCGGCGAGGGCGCGGGCGAGGTCGAGCAGGCCGGTCTTGTTGGACACGGACAACAGCGCGCGGCGGATCATCACCGGGGCGCCGGGCAGGTGGGGAGAGGTCATGAGCGGAGGCAAGGCGGGAAAGCGCGATTATATGCGGTCAGTCATGGACGGTCAGTCATGCAGTGCGCCTATCGTGAGCGGTCCGCGCCGCCGGTCCGGATTCAGCCGAGCCCGTAATCCTTCAGTTTCTTGCGCAGGGTGGCGCGATGGATCCCGAGCATCGCCGCCGCGCGGCTCTGGTTGCCGTCGCAGTGCTCCAACACTTCCGCGAACAGTGGGATCTCGAATTCGCGCAGCGCGATTTCGTACAGATTGGACGTATCGGAACCGTTGAGATCGCCGATATAGCGGCGAACGGAATTCGCAACATGATCGCGCAACGGTGTGCGCGCGGCGGAGCGGGCGGCAGGTTCATGACGTTCGGCGTTCAAGCACGGTCTCTCAGGTAGCGCGTCTTCGCATCGGCCCCATCCGTGGCCGCATCCCGCCGCATGCGCGACGAGGGGGGAGTGAGTCTAGCGTGAGCCATCGCCCGCTGCCACGACGAATCGTGGAAAATCACGCGATCGAGGGTGTGTTTCCCGATGAATGGTGGCGGCGCGCCTGTCGTGGCGATGTCCTGCGCATGTCATGGCCGGACATGCGTCGCTTTCGCGTTCTCTCCGGCCCTGCAGCAGTGACCGTTCAGCGGAAGCTGAAATCGTAAGCAACGATGCGCGCGGCAGGCTCGAGGATATCCATCGCGACGGTCGCGCTTTCGCCGCTGGCGAGTTCGGGCTGGCTGGGCGGACCGCCAAGATATTCTTCAGCGCGGAAACTGCGCTCGCCGGCCGGTCGGCCATTCACGTCGGACAACGTCAACCGCAGCGACGGCCAAGGCTGCGGCCAGCGCGCATCGTTGCGGAACGTCGCCGATACGCGCAGTACGCCGGGAATATTCGGATGCTGGCGCACGTCGCGCTGCAGCAGCGTGAAAGCGGCGGGTTCGCGCCACGGCGGCAGTTCGCAGCGCAGCGCCTTGCACACCATATTCAAGACCGGTCGCCATTGCGGATCGGTGGCCAGGCGTGCGCGATCGGCGAGCAGCCACTGCAGTCCCAGCAGCAGTGCGAGCATCGCGGCGACAATGGGCACCCAGCGTTCGCGCGGCCTGCTTGCGGACGCGTTGCCGGTGCCGCGTACGAAACTCGGCGCGTTGCGCGATGCGCGTTTCGCGGGTGCGGCCGGCGCAGCAGCGACGACTTCGACGCTGATCTCTTCTTCGCTGCCGATGGCGTCCACGATAGTGTCTTCGATGGTGTCTTCGATGGTGTCTTCGATGCAGGGTGCCTGCGCCTCGATTCCGTTCGAGATGTCGTCGGGAGTATCGGAATGCGTCTCTTCGCGCAACGCATCACTCGCGGCTTCTTCTTCGACTGGTCCTTCAGCGCGCGATTCCAGCAGATTGCCCAGATCGATCGGCGGCGGTGCCGTGTCGTCGTCTTCGACGGATGCATCGCGGCGCAACAGGCTCGCGCACTGCGGGCAATGCGTGGGCGGCAGATCGGTGACTGGATCCGTGGCGACCAGCGTGCGGCAGTACGGGCAGTTGATGAACATGGCGTTTTCGATCACGGAGCGCGCGAGTCGTCATCGACGCGGACGCTATCGGTGCGGACGCCGTCGATGCGCACCCAGTCGTCTTCGCGAGTGACACGCAGGTCGTCGAACCACGCACCGTAACGCGTCAACAGCGCGTCCTCTTGTCCGACCAGGATGCCCGACAGCGCGATGCGGCCACCCGGAGCGACGCGCGCGGCCAGCGTGTCGGCCAGGGCATCGAGCGCCGACGCCAGAATATTGGCGACGACCACCGGATAGACGGCGGGCGGTTCGTCTCCAGGCAGATGCACCGAGATGCGTGGGCCCACCTCATTGCGTTCGGCGTTGTCGTGGGTGGCGAGAATCGCCTGAGGATCATTGTCGACACCGACCGCGCGGCCTGCGCCCAGTTTCAGTGCGGCCAGCGCGAGGATGCCGCTGCCGCAGCCGAAATCCAGTACCGTGCGGCCCTGCAGTTCTCCGTTTGCGGCAAGATCGTCCAGCCACTGCAGGCACAGGGACGTCGTCGGATGCGTGCCCGAGCCGAAGGCCAGACCGGGATCGAGCCGGATCACTGCGGCGTCTGCGGCATCGGCGCCGTCCGGCAGGTCGTGATTCCACGGCACGATCCAGGTGCGTGCGCCGAAGTGCAATGGCACGTACTGGTCCATCCAGGCCCGCTCCCAATCCTGATCCTCGACCTTGCGGAAATCGGCTTGCGACCAGTCCAGGCCGGGATCGAACGCGTCCAGCGCGGCGAGCAGCAGCAGCGGGTCGGCGTCGGCATCGAACAGCGCCGTCAGCGCCACTTCGCCCCAGATCGGCATCTCGCCGACGCCGGGCTCAAGGATCGCGCGCTCGTTCGGCGTTTCGGCGTCGGCATCGAGCAGGGTCACCGCGAGCGCACCGACGTCCTCCAGCGCGTGCTCGTAGCGAGGCTGTTCGGATTCGCGGCAGCGGAGGGAAAGTTCGAGATAGGGCATGGCGGCAGAGGGCAGTCGACGAACGGTGGACGGGGACAGCTTACCGGACACCGGAAGCGGACATCGGTCCGGACCCGGCAGAGATGGCGATGCTAGGATTCCATCGGTCCAATGTCCGGAGCCGTCCATGCGCATCCTTCGCACGTGCTTGTTGACTGTTATCGCACTGACCTGCGGCGTGCAGGCCGATGCAGCTCGTCGCATGGACGCGTCCGCCGCCAGATCGGCTGCCGGAGCACCGCAGCTCATGATCGGCCGATTGGAACTGGAGTGGGGCGACCCGGACGCGCAGGCCAAGGCCAGCGATGGGCCCGGCGGGCAGTTCCGCGCGACCCTGGTCGACGATGCCGGTGTGCGTCGTGCGCTCGATACCGGGCAAGCGCTGCAGGCTGCCGAAGATCTGTATGCGCTCTACGGCCGCCGCATCGCGGTGTCGACCGTGCCGGTCGCGGCGAAGTCTGGTGGTATGCGCGCTTCTCAAGGTCGTGTTCTACAGGGCCGTGCCCCGCAGGCCAGTGCCCGGCGCATCGATGCCATCGTGCCGATCGACGATCTTGTGCAATCCCCTGTGCCCGGTCGCGCACGTGCTGTCGCGCAGAGCGACGAGGCCGTCGCAGGCGTCACCAGTTGGGTGACGCTGATGTGCAAGTTCAACGATATCGCCACCGAGCAGAAAACCCTGGCTTTCTTCCAATCGCAGTACGGCGGCGCCATCGGCCAGTTGGATCACTACTGGCAGGAAGTGTCCTACGGCAAGATCAATCTCGCCGGCAGCAATGCCTACGGCTGGGCGACGCTGCCGTTGCCGCGCGGCGACTATGTCACCACCGATACCAATGGCAAGACCACCGCCGATCTGAGCAAGCTGTTCCAGGACTGCACCGCTGCGCACGACGTCAATGTGAACTTCGCGATCAACGGCGGTGTGCAGGGCGTGAACATGATGTTCAACGGCGATCTCGACGGCTACGCCTGGGGCGGCAGTCGCTGCGCGACGCTCGATGGCGTCAACAAATGCTGGAGCACCACGTGGAATCCGCCGTGGTCGTTCGGCAACCTCGCGCCGCTGTCGCACGAAATGGGCCATGCCTACGGTTTGCCGCACGCCAACAACTCCGACAACGACTCCGACCCTTACGACAACACGTGGGATGTGATGAGCGACAGTTGGAACAATGGTGTGTCCAACGCAACCTACGGCACGCTGCCGAAACACATCAACATCTATTCGCGCAATCGTCTTGGTTGGGTGGTCGACGCGCGCAAGCTCACGGTGACCGCCGGTGCGCCGGCGCGATCAATCGCGATTGATCGCGCCAGTCTGGCCGGTTCAACGAATCGACAGATGTTGATTCTCGATTATCCCGATCAGGCCATCCGCTACTACACGCTGGAAGTGCGCAAGCGCGGCGGCAATTACGAGAATCGCCTGGCCGGCGATGCCGTGATCGTGCACGAAGTCCAGACCTCGCGGAAAGAGCCTTCCTGGAGCATGGATGCCGATAGGCCGCCGGCCAATCGCGCCAACAACGAAGGCAGCATGTTCAAGGTCGGTGAAACCTGGGTGTCATCCGACTATGCCTTTCGCGTCACCGTGGAATCCCAGACTGCCGAGGGTTTTGTCGTCACGGTGCGCCCCGGCCCGCGCAAGAGTCTGCCCGGCCAGCAGGTGCAGGCGTCCGGCACCGCCAAACCTGCCGCAGCCGCAATGCCAGACGCCAGTCCTGGCGGGATGCGCGGCATCGTAGAGGTAGCGCCTGCAGGCCGCCGCTAAACGGCCCAGAAAACGGTTCCAGCGCTGCTTGCGCGAGGCCTGCCTGTGCTGAATCTGGCGACATGCCAATCGCAGCGTGCAGGGGGTGAACGGCAGACGGGCGGGGCCGGTTTCCGTGCGTCACGGACTTTTGAATGTTGCGGCGGCGGTGTCCGACCATGCCATCGCGCCCGAAACGGGTTCCGATCTCGGGTCTTCGCCCACGATCCGATCCCGCCTAGGCATCGATTGATGCGCACGATGATGGCGTTTCCGATGATACCGTCGAACTGCCCGGGGGGATTCCTGGACGGGCGTCGAATCGTTAGCCCCGCTGCACAGACGCGTGCAGCGTTGCTAATGCCATTGTTGCGGAATATATCAAGGAGAAACCCATGTTTAAGCATTCGTCTTATCAGTCTTTTCTGTCCGTCGTCGTCCTGTTCTGCGCGTTGATCGCTAGCCCGCTCGCAAGTGCTGCATGCGGTTGTCCGGCCGATATCCACGGTGCGCCCACATTGGGAGGAAATGGGCTGGGTGAATCGTTCCCGCCGACCGTTGATGTGGCGCCCGACCCGGCGTGGCAGGTGTACGAGTTCTCGCGTGACGGCATCCGGTACGTTCAGGTGAACGACAAGCTGGGACGCGTGAGAGCGGCGGTCGGCAGGATCGATGGCACATTCTGGGTGCTGCCGATCGGCAGCGACGTGGATCGCGTGTCGATCTCGGAAGATGTCCCGCTGCCGGAAAACAGCCGCCTGGTCTATCGGTCGAACGAAGTCGAAGTCGTGGCGTACCGCAGCGGCGATCAGGATGGCTGGATCATCCGGCAAGCCGGTTCGGGTCACTGAAGCGTCGATTCCGCATCCACGGGCTCGGATAACAACATGCTGATGCGATTGAGATGGCGGCGCCTCACGGCGCCGCCATGTGCTTTGACCCGGCCTTCCAGTTCCATGGCAGCCAGCAGGCCGGCCTGACTGTGCTGCAGATCCAGATCGGCGGTCGGTTTCGCAGTCACGAACAAGGCGATCCCGCGTTTGCCGTGATATCGCCAAACCCTTGTTTTCACGGTGTATTGTTCCGGATCGCATTCGGACAACAGGGCGAATGCGTTGCATACGCAACGATAGGCAGCCAACTGCAGGTCCACCGTCAGACGTTTGGGTTGACCGCGCAGCTGATAACGCACGGTGGTTTCGTTCGCCCAGAAATCGGTGAAGGCTTCCGCGTTGAGCACCGCATACAGTCCCTGCGCTTCGATCCGCATCGGATACAGCGCCAAGGCTTGCTGATCGAACAGCCGGGCATGGGCAACGCCGCAGCTGTTCAGGTCCATCGCGGCCTCGAAATGTCGATGCTGCTTCAGCCACGTCACCAGTTCGTCGCGGTAGTCGTCGAGGCGCAACTGCATTTGCGCCATGTAGATCACCTGGTCGCGCAGCTTGCTTTCGCTCGACAGAAAGCTGTTCTGCGCGAGCAGCAGCGCCTCTTTTTCCGCAACGCCCGCAGTGCGTGCCTTGTCGAAGAGATCCGAAATCACGGTGCCGAGCATCAACAGTCCCGTCGCCGCGATCGCCAGTGCCTGCTGGGTGACGAAAATTTCGGCATCGTAGGTGCCGGGCGCGTTCATGTAGGGAATTTTCATGGCCGTGACGATGTTCACGGCCAGGATGCCGACTGCCGCGCCTCGCCAACCGTGCCGAAACGTCAGGCCGACGACAGGCAGGATCATCAGCATCAGCAGGCCTTGATGGAACGCGGCCTCCAGCATCGGGATCGCGGCGACGCAGTACAGGGCGAAGATTGCGGCGCCGGCGATGAGGGCGTCGCGTACCGCGTGTTTCGGCGTAATCTGCCCGCTGTTCCTGCCCATGAACAGCAGGACAGGCAGGATGACCATCAGGATCCCGAGATAGTCCCCGACCGAAAGCTTGTAGAAATTGGCGAAGGTGACCGACGCCCGCGGGCCATACAGAAAGTAGCCCAGTGCCATATTCAGGACGGACGACCAAAGCGCGATCGACAGCCCGACCACCGGAAGCCAGCGTGCCTTGTCGCGATAGGTCTTGAGCTTGTTGCGCAAGACAAAAGCCAGCGATGCCACCATGGGCATCAGCAGGAATGGGCTGAGATAGACCCAGAGTGCGCTGTATTGCTCCGCCTTGGGCACCCGGATGACCAGCAGCGCGGCCGCATCGCCCGCGAACAGGTAAGGCCAGTAGCGATAGGGAACGAACAGCAGCGAAGCGGCGCGGAGGCCGGCAGGCAGATACCACTGATCGAACGAGAGGCACCATGCCCCCAGGAACGAAGCGCAATAAGCCGCGCTGAGCACGAGACCTTTGGCTGTATCGCTCCACTTGGCATCTTCCATTGCTTTCCCCCTAAGTCCTTGTACCCGGACGAACCCGATGGCGCTCAGATATGTGCGCTTTCCTTAGAACGCTATTCGCACAAAAGAACGGATTCGTCAAATCCGGGCGTGTTCGGGGCGGCGTCAGCCAAGTCTACAACGCGCCGAGGACAGCACCGAAGATTTTGAGGTTGGGCAGCTCGGAGGTCTGCACTTCCGTGTACTCGGCGTCCTTCCCGTAGCCCAGAACCAGCCAGTGATCGCGGCGTATCAGGAGCCGGCGGACATCGGGGCGCCCCCAGAGGGAATAGGCGTAGGTACCGCCATCGACGACCTGCTCATGCTGCGTTGCGGTGATATCCACCAACACCAGTGCGTGCCGTTCGATTTCGGGCTCCATTGCGTGGGAAGGCTGGAACGTCCAGCGCACTTCCTCGATCGCGGTCAGGCCGATCTTCCGCCTGGCCAGGAAATCCGGCAGCAGGATCCGGGCCGGGCCCTCGGAATGCCCGAATTCAAGCAATCGCTCGATCGTGACATGGTCCACGGGCGACGCGCCGGTGCGAGCACCGAGGGACGAAGTCTTGTGCGGCGGGGTGTATCCCGCATGCAGCAAGCGCTCATAGCCTTCGCTGATGCGTTCAGGCGCGACGCCCAGCAGGGCGGCGATGGCGACGGCGCGTTCGGCAGGGATCGGTCGCCGGCCCGTCCGCCACTGCGACACGTTGTTGCTTCCGACTCTGGCATGCGCGGCCACGGTGATATTCCGGGTGCCCGTGCTGTCCATCGCTTCCGCGAAGGCGCGTGCGTATCTGTCCATGCGGTCATCCTAGCGGAATTCAGGATTTCGAGTGCTTCGGCTGCAACTTTAGATATTGACATGAAAAATAGCAATGCTATCTTTCTGGTCGCGCCGTATTGCAGCTCCAAGTGCCATTTGTCTGCAAGCAGTTCGCAACAAAGGGGTGGGGGAAAGATCGGCGGCAGCCAAGGTGGCTTGCCGGGAGGGTCGGGTCGACAGAGCGATCGCAGACCCGTGCCAAGGGGCTCGCCGTGCATGGTGGTATCACAAGGGAGGTGCAACGTGCTGATTCTGACGTGCCGTGTCGGCGAGACCATCCGCATCGGCAATGATTTGAGCGTGACCCTGCAAGACCGCTGCCGCGGTCGCGTCACGGTCAGCGTGATCGGGCCGGTAGAGGCCGACCTCTACTTCGACAACGTTTGCATGCGACCTTCGGTGCTGCCCAGCGGTGCGCGGTCCTATCTGTTCTCGATGCTGGCGATCCGGCGTTTCCGGGTTGGCGAGATCGAGATCCGGGTCTGGTTGCCCGGAGATGCGGTTTCGCTGGCCGCGGATTGCGACGAGCATCTTCATATCGGCGTCATCGCCCCGAAGTCCCTGCAGGTCTCCTGCGAATCGAAAAACCTGGATGTCCGCCCTGCTGCGGATTCGTCCCATGCACTGTCCGGCCTGGTCTGGGCCTGAGGTCATCACGCCATGCTCATCCTCAACCGCCGCGTCGGCGAAACCATCCGGATCGGCGACGATATCTGCGTGACCGTCTACGACAAACTGCGCTATCACGTCACGATGGGCGTGATTGCGCCGCCCGATGCGAGGTTGTGCTACGGAGACACATGCCTGCGTCCCGCGATCCTGCCCGATGGTGAGCGCTTCTACCTGATCTCACTACTGACGTCGGAAAGCTTCCGCATCGACGATGTCGAGCTCAACGTCAGTTTCACGCCCTCCTATCTCGGTGCGGGGCCCACGCGCAAGCGTCAGGTGCGCATTGCGGTAGCAGCACCGCAATCGGTGGCGGTGCATCGCGAAGAAATCTATCTGCGCCGGTTGGAGCTCGCCGGAAAGCGCAGCCCTCCCATGCCATTCTCGACCTGGCTCCGCCAAGCCAATCTGGCCGTATCCAGCCGCGCAGCCGCCTGAGGGTCCGGAACCCTGATCCCGCCCTCCGGGCCCCGGTTTCCTGCGCAGTCGCACCAGTCCTTCGAGCTTTACCCTGCGATCCAACGGCTGACGGCACTTCGGTTCCCGCCACCCGTAGTACATTCGCCGTGCGCGTACGAATATCGTCCCGGGCAGCGGAGACAGGCCGGGACGATTACAATCGACCCGGCCTGCGCAGATAGACCAACGGTGGAAGGCAACGGCTTTCCGATTGCGCGTCAGCACCCGAAATTCAAATAAAATTCAAACGGATCAAAAGGGATATCCATTCATGGTGCTGATGATCGACAACTACGACAGCTTCACTTACAACCTGGTGCAGTATCTGCAGGCGCTGGGCGCGGACGTGAAGGTGGTGCGCAACGACGAACTGAGCGTCGCGCAGATAGAAGCGCTCAACCCTTCGGCCATCGTCATTTCCCCGGGCCCGTGTACGCCGAACGAAGCGGGCGTGTCGGTGGACGTGATCCGCGAACTGGGCGACCGCATTCCGATTCTCGGCGTCTGTCTGGGCCATCAGAGCATCGGTCAGGCCTACGGCGGGGATGTCGTCCGCGCGGGCCGGATCATGCACGGCAAGACCTCGCGTATCCATCATCAGGGCAAGGGCGTGTTCGCTGGCCTGCCCGACCGCTACGAAGCCACGCGCTACCACTCGCTGGTGATCGATCAAGGCACTTTGCCCGATAGCCTTGAGGTCACCGCCTGGACCGAGAACGACGACGGCACGATCGAGGAGATCATGGGGCTGCGCCATCGTGAATATCCGGTGGAAGGCGTGCAGTTCCATCCCGAATCGATCCTGACCGAACACGGCCATGCGCTGCTGAAGAATTTTCTCGCGCGCGCTGCTTGAGCACACCCGGCGACACCGCCACCTGCGCTTCCGAACCAGACTCCGAATTGCGAACGCCATCCATGTCGATCACGCCACAAGAAGCGTTGCAGCGCACCATCGAGCATCGCGAGATCTTCCACGACGAAATGGTCGGACTGATGCGCCAGATCATGCGCGGCGAAGTCTCGCCACCGATGGTCTCGGCGATCCTCACCGGTCTGCGCGTGAAGAAGGAAACCATCGGCGAGATCGCCGCTGCGGCCTCGGTGCTGCGCGAGTTTTCGCACAGGGTCGAAGTCCCCGACCGCGACCGTCTGGTCGATATCGTCGGTACCGGCGGCGATGGCGCGCATACCTTCAACATCTCCACCGCCAGCATGTTCGTGGTCGCGGCGGCCGGCGCGAAAGTCGCGAAGCACGGCAATCGCAGCGTGTCGTCGAAATCCGGCAGTGCCGATGTGCTCGAAGCGCTGGGCGCCAAGATCGAACTGCGGCCGGAACAGGTTTCGGCCTGTATCGAGGCTACCGGCATCGGCTTCATGTTCGCGCCGGTGCATCATCCGGCGATGAGGATGGTGGCGCCGGTGCGACGCGAGATGGGCGTGCGCACGATGTTCAATATTCTCGGGCCGCTCACCAATCCGGCCGGTGCGCCTAACATCCTGATGGGTGTGTTTCATCCCGATCTTGTCGGGATCCAGGCGCGCGTGCTGCAGGAACTCGGCGCCAAGCGCGCGCTGGTGGTGTGGGGGCGTGATGGCATGGACGAACTCTCGCTCGGTGCCGCATCGCTGGTCGCGGAACTGCGCGACGGCGTGGTGCGCGAATATGAAGTGCATCCCGAGGATTTCGGTATCGGCATGTCGGCCAGCCGGAATCTCCGCGTCGAGGATGCGCAGGAATCCAAGACGATGCTGCTCGAAGCGCTGAACAACAAGCCCGGGCTGCCGCGCGAGATCGTCAGCTTCAACGCCGGTGCCGCGCTGTATGTGGCTGGCAGCGCCGACACGATCGCCCACGGTATCGAAGCGGCGCGTGCCGCGATCGCCAGCGGCGACGCGCGCGCCAAACTCGAACATTTCATCGATACCACGCGGAAACTGGCCGCATCGTGAGCACGCTGACGCCCGCCGCGCGTTTCGCCGATACGCCGGAACCGCCGTATTACGCGGTGGTGTTCACGTCCTTGCGCAACGGCGAGGATGATGAAGGCTACGGTGAAGCGTCCGCGCGGATGATGGCGCTCGCCGTGCGGCAGCCCGGCTATCTCGGCGCGGAATCCGTGCGCGACGCCGAAGGCATCGGCATCACCGTCAGTTACTGGCGCACCGAAGCCGACATCCTCGGCTGGAAGCATCAGGTCGAACACGCCGCCACCCGCGCGCGCGGCCGTCGCGACTGGTACACGCGCTACATCACCCGCGTCGCCAAGGTCGAACGCGCCTACGACTGGTTCGCGAAAGCGCCATGAACAGCAGCCCATGACGAACACCATGAACCCGCAACAGCACAGCGCCGGACGCGCGGACATCCTGCAGCGCATCCTCGACCGCAAGGCCGAAGAAGTCGCAGCGCGCAGCGCATGCGTTCCGCTGGACGCCTTGCGCGCACAGCTCGCAGATGCATCGCCACCCCGCAGCTTCATCGCCGCGATCGAAGCGCAGCGCGCGGCCGGAAAACCTGCGGTGATCGCCGAGGTCAAGAAGGCCAGCCCGTCGAAAGGCGTGATCCGCGAGGATTTCGATCCCGCCGCCATCGCACGCAGCTACGAAGCCGCCGGCGCCGCCTGTTTGTCGGTATTGACCGACATCGATTTCTTCCAGGGCGCCGATGCCTACCTGCAGCAGGCGCGCGCCGCCTGCGCGCTGCCGGTGCTGCGCAAGGATTTCACCGTCGATCCCTACCAGATCGTGGAAGCGCGCGTGCTCGGCGCCGACTGCATCCTGTTGATCGTGTCGGCATTGGATGATGCGCAGTTGGCGTCGCTGTATCGCGAAGCGATGAGCATCGGTCTCGACGTGCTGGTGGAAGTGCATGATGCGGCTGAGCTCGGACGGGCCCTGAAACTGCAATCCATCGGCGGGCGTTTGCCGCTGATCGGCGTCAACAACCGCAACCTGCGTACGTTCGAGGTCTCGCTCGCGACCACGCTGTCGCTGAAATACGCGGTGCCTGCCGACCGCGTGCTCGTGACCGAAAGCGGTGTCGGCACGCGCGACGATGTCGATTGGCTGCTGGCGGCCGGTATCGATGTGTTTCTGGTCGGCGAATCCTTCATGCGCGATCCCGATCCAGGTGCTGCGCTGCAGCGGCTGTTTTTCCCGGCATGAGTGCGCATGCGTACCCGATGCCTGCAGCCGATGCGCCGCTGGTCGTCTTCGATTTCGACCACACGCTGTACGACGGAGATTCCGGCAGCCATCTGTTCAAATGGCTGATCGAGCGCAACGCATGGCGCAAGCTGCTCGCGCTGCTGATCGCGCCGGTGTTCGGCCCGATGATCGCGTGGATGCCGACGCGGCGTCGCGGCATCTCGGCATTCGTGTGGGTCGGCACGCTGGGCATGAAAACCGTCGCCGATTTCAACGCCGCGACCGACCGCTACGTGGTTGCGCACACCGATGCGATCCAGTCCAGATTGCTGCCAACCGCTCTCGATGTATTGCGCGCGCACCGTGAAGCCGGCGATCGCGTCGTCATCGCCACCGGCGCGCCGCCCGAACTCGCACGCGCGATCCTCGCCTTCGTCGCGCACGAGGACCTTCCGGTGATCGGCACCCAGGTCGGCCCGAAATACGGCGCCATCGGCGCGATCCGCCACTGTCACTACCGCATGAAAATGACGATGATCCGCGACGCGGGCTTCACCGCGCCGGTCGAAAAGGCCTATTCCGACAGCAGCGCGGATCTGCCGCTGCTGCAGGCCGCGCTGCATCCGGTAGTGGTGAATCCGAAAGCGAAACGTGTCGAGATATTCCGTCGGGTGCTGCCCGCCGATACACCTATCCTCAACTGGGGTTGCCCCGGACGGGGCGGGGACGCGGTGGAGTAAAGGACTCGGGCGGTAGGTGTTCGAAGGGGCACGCGGGCCGGAGTTCTGGGCCAAGGCCTGTTTCCGAGGAGATCATAGTGCGCTGCATTCCGCCCATGATGGCTTCATGCATCGCACGATTCGGTTACCGTTACCGGGCCACCAATCTCCGGCAGATGGATTCAATCGTTGGACTTGACGTATCTGGCGT
Organism: Lysobacteraceae bacterium; assembly: GCA_049296025.1. Classification (GTDB taxonomy): domain Bacteria; phylum Pseudomonadota; class Gammaproteobacteria; order Xanthomonadales; family Xanthomonadaceae; genus Lysobacter_I. The sequence goes on from JBAQRU010000246.1 coordinate 21,098, forward strand.
CTGTCATCAAGCGCTCGAATACTGCGACGGCCACCGGGTCGCGGTCCTCCAGTATGGCCGGGCGTCGGCGGGTGCTGTTCTTGATCTTAAAAAACGGCAGCAGAACATGCGGTGGCGCCTGCATTCTTGCGACCATGTGGACACTTCTCAGTTGACCATTCCTGATCGGCATGGCCCGGGAATGGGAGTTTTGCTGTGTCCACAACGGCCTGTTCTGCCAGGTTTCCGACATTTGGCGCACCGCTTCGCGGTCAACCTGGTCGCGAAACATGAGCGAGCCTGGCGTGTTCCGCGCTTGAAGTAGGTTGATGGCCCGCACCGTTTCTTTGCTGTCGATCCGCGAGACATTGGAATGCCGGCTGCCGTATTTGTAGACGCTGGCGTCGTAAAGGCAGAGCAGGTGGCGCGTGGAGAGCGGAAGGAATAACTGTGCCCCGGCGGCCGACATCGACGCAGCATGCGGGACAGGTTGTGCACCGAGGTACAGATTGCTCTGCGCGACAGGATGGTCGGAGATCAGGAAGTCGTGCGTCGTATCGTTGATGATCAGGTGCTGTCGCAGATCTTGGATGAGGATCCATGCATTGCAGCCCGAGAGTGCCAGCCGTGCGTGATGCTGTTTCGGATCGGTCAGCACCAACCGGATGCGTGGGGCGGCGGCCTCGTCGAAGCCGTTCAACCGGAGCAACTCCTGGGACATAGTCCCGATCAGACCATTGGCCGCCGCCAGTGTCTGGCTCGTGGCCTCCGCAGTCCTTGCCCATTGCACCGTGATGAAGCGTGCCATGGCTCTGCTCGGGAAATGTGGCACTTGGCGGCCTTCCGAGCACAGCGCAGCGATCTCCGCGACTGCCGGCGTTTCGACGTTCGTTTCGAGGAAGTTTTCGACCCAGTTGTCATTATCGTAAAAGTAGTTCTGGGCGCATACGTCCGCGACGTTCTGATTGCAGCGCAGGTCGTTCCGGATTGTGTCGAAGACGTGGATGCGATGTGTTCGCCCATGGCGGGTCGCGAAATTCCTCAGCAGGAACTGAGGAACGTAATGCTGGTTCTTCGTCACCGTGCTCACATCGTGCTCCGATCAGCATTGCGCCTGATACCTTAGCCAGTCTGTTGATGCCGTCGTAGACCGTCAACGGCGTTCGGGATACCGTTGCGGCGACCACTGAGCGGCGGCAGGTGCGCGGTATATTGGCATGTGCGATGCCCACGGCTGGTGCGCGCTTGTGTGCAGTCCATGCCGTGGTACAGGCAATACCGCCCACCGTTCGACGTGCCAGGGGTGTCCATCCGCAATTTGAGGGGCGATAATCGCGGCATGAACACCTGACCTGTCGCGCCTTCGGTGCGATGACCGCCACCGGAGCACCGAATGGCCGAGACCATCCGCCACGACAAGACCGCGCGCCAGCTGCGTCTGCTTTCGGACGCGCTGGACAGCGGGCGTCTGGGTCCCGTGCGCCGGCTGGTCAACAGTCTGTCGCCGGCCGAGATCGGCAACCTGCTGGAATCGCTGCCGCCGGGCAAGCGCAGCGTGGTCTGGGGCCTGGTCGATGCCGAGGACGATGGCGAGGTGCTGGTCCACGTCGGCGAGGACGTGCGCGAAAGCCTGATCGCGGACATGGATCCCGACGAAATCGTCGCGGCGGTCGAAGACCTCGACATCGACGACCTCGCGGATCTGGTCGAAGACCTGCCCGATACGGTCATCGACGAAGTGCTCAAGTCGATGGATCGCGAGAACCGCGAGCGGCTGGAGCAGGTGCTGTCCTACGACGAGGACAGCGCCGGCCGATTGATGAATCCGGACGTGGTGACGGTGCGCGCCGACACCACCGTAGATGTGGTGCTGCGCTACCTGCGGCTGCGCGGCGAGCTGCCGGAGCACACCGATCATCTGTACGTCATCAGCCGCCGTCACCAGTATCTGGGCCGGATCGCGCTGCAGTCGCTGCTCACCCGCGATGCCAGCACGCCGATCAATCAGCTCATCGACGACGAACAGCCCGCCATCGGCGTCGATGAATCCGCCGACGAAGTGGCGCGGATGTTCTCCGACCACGACTGGATCAGCGCGCCGGTGGTCGACGACAACAACGTGCTGCTCGGCCGCATCACCATCGACGACGTGGTCGACATCATCCGTTACCAGGCCGAACACCAGGCGCTCGGCGCCGCCGGTCTGGACGAAGAGGAAGATCTGTTCAGCCCGGTCCCGCGCGCGGCCAAGCGGCGAGCGATCTGGCTGGGCATCAATCTCGCCACTGCGTTTCTCGCCTCGTGGGTGATCGGCCGCTTCGAGGCCACGCTGGAGCAGATCGTCGCCCTTGCGGTGCTGATGCCGATCGTCGCCAGCATGGGCGGCGTCGCCGGTACGCAGACGTTGACGCTGATGGTGCGCGGCCTCGCGCTGGGCCAGGTCGCGCACGGCAATCTGCGCGCGCTGCTCAGCAAGGAAGTGCTGGTGGGTCTGCTCAACGGCATCATCTGGGCGATCGTGGTCGGCATCGTGTCCACGCTGTGGTTCCGCGATATCAAGCTCGGCCTGGTGATCGGCGCGGCGATGGCGATCAATCTCGTTGCGGCGGCGCTGGCGGGCGTGCTGGTGCCGTTGACCTTGAAACGGATGAACGTCGACCCCGCGCTGGCCGGCGGCGTGGTGCTCACCACGGTGACGGATGTGGTCGGGTTCCTGAGTTTCCTCGGGCTCGCGACGATCATCTTGTTGTAGCGGCTCTTAGTCGTAGGAGCGACTTCAGTCGCGAAGCATGCGGTGTTTCAGATCGCGGTCGATGTCGCGGTTGCGATTTGGCCAGTTTCGCGACTGAAGTCGCTCCTGCAGGAGCGGGTTGCTCGCCGCAGTGATGCAATCGTTTGCAGTTTGACCTTCCGATCCTCGCGGGCGGACATCCTGCGGACGAATATGGAGTTCCGTATGCGCCTGATTACCCTGCTCGCGATGGCCCTCGGCCTCGCTGTCATGACCGCCACCGCTTCGGCGAACCATCCGATGACATCTCCCGTCGAAGACCGCTATCTGCCGAAGCCCTGCATCACGTTGCAGCATTTCGAACAGTTCGGCGATGCCTTGCAGGCCGCGATGGTGCTGTCGTTCGTCGGCGATGGCATTCCGATGATCTACAACGGTCAGGAAGCTGGTAATCCGCAGCGGTTGCAGTTCTTCGAGAAGGATCCGATCGCGTGGCGCAAGCATCCCAACGGCGCGCTGTACGCGGACCTGACCGCGCTGAAGAAAAAGACCAACGCGCTGTGGAACGGCGAGTGGGGCGCGATGATGGTGCATGTGCCCAACGACAAGTTTGCGCAGGTGCTCAGCTTCGTCCGCCAGGATGCCAACGGCAAAGTCTTCGCGGTCTTCAATCTGTCGCCGACGGCGCAGAAGGTGCGCTTCGAGCAGACCCTGTACCACGGCGTTTACACCGAGCATTTCAGCCGGAAATCCGCGACACTGGACGCGTCGACCGCGCTGGAGCTGAAGCCATGGGAATATCGGGTGTTCGTACGCTGATCCGCAGTGTCGTCTGCGCAGGCGCGTTGGCGATGACCATGACGCTGGCTGCGTGCGCGACGGTATCGACAGGGCCGTCTTCCGGCGCATTCGTCGAGCGCAGCGTGATCGTCGACGGCAAGGCGTATCGCTATCAGGTCTTCGTGCCCGCTGCGCGCCATCGTCACGGCGCTGCGCCGACCGTGCTGTTCCTGCACGGCACCGGCGAGCGCGGCAGCGATGGCGAAAAGCCCACGCGCGTCGGCGTCGGTCCTTATCTCCTCGCGCATGCGGACGTATTCCCGGCCATCGTGGTGTTTCCGCAGGCGCCCGACGGCAGCGATTGGAAAGGCGTCGCAGCGGAGATCGCATTCGCTGCGCTCGATGCCGCCACCGATGAATTCGGCGGCGATCGCGAGCGCACTTATCTCACCGGCATGTCGATGGGCGGCTATGGCACCTGGGAACTCGCGCTGATGCAGCCGCAGCGTTTCGCCGCGCTGGTGCCGGTCTGCGGCGGACTGACCGCGCCGCGTGAGGAGCGCGATCTCACGGTCACGCCGCTGCGCGATGAAGTCGATCCGCCGGTCGCACTGGCGCAGCGTTTGAAGCACGTGCCGGTGTGGATTTTCCACGGCGCGAAGGACGATGTCGTGCCGCCGCGCGAGGACCGTCTGATCGATGCCGCCTTCCGCGCTGCGGGCGGCGACGCGCGGTATACCGAATTTCCAGACGCCAACCACAACAGTTGGGACCCGGCGTATTCGCAGACGCCGGCATTGTGGACGTGGTTGTTTTCGCAGCGGAAGCGATAAAGCCGAAGTTTTTTTGCGAACGCTCATCGAACCGGGATCCGTGCGGCCAGTACGGTCTGAGGAGACTTTTTTTGCCCCTCTGAGACATCCGCGCGCAGACCAACTGGAAATGCCTGATCCCTCCTGCGATGTATCCGCAGGAGCGCGAACATCCGCGCACGGCCTTCTTTTTCGGCTGCTTGCAGAAGCGTTTCTGAAACGCCTGCATCTGCGTCGCGAACGTTTCTGTCGCATCGGAAATAGACGTTTTCTCAAATAGTTACATCGCGGCAAATCACGTTACAGAAACGGTTTCAATGCTTTTTTCGTGCCGGTCGTTTCTTGACGCAAGTCCGCTTTCGTTTCTCGTCCTTGACATCCAAAGTTAGGGCCTTTATGCATATGTAACCGTTTTCATACGGTGTTTTTTGCGGTTTTCACAAATCATGTCATAAGGAGCGTGTCGTGAAAAGATCTTCGTCAAAACTCGTTTCCCTGTTCTCATCCGCGTTGTCAAACGCTTGCGTGCAGCGCCGTCTGTTCAAATCCAGCTTCATGATCATTGCACTGATTGCGAGTATCGGCTTCGCTTCAGCAGCGCATGCGCAACTCGGACCGCTCGACTACAACGGCGACGGCATCGCGACGGATTACGCCTACACGAATTCCGCCACCGGCGTGGTCACTATCACGCATGGCGGTGGAAAGCCGAATTCGATATTCGTTGTCCCGCCGGGCTGGGGTTTCGCGAAACCTGCGAATACCGACGCGACGAACGCGGGCATGGAGTTGTATTTCCTCTACACCGGCACATCGCTGTCCACGAACGTCATCATCGTCGACGACACGCGCAAGACCAAACGCGCCTACAGCAATGCCGAACCCGGTACTTGGGCCATCGCCAACGATTCGAACCTCAATGGCGCCGCAGGCAAGGAGATCTATTTCTTCTATTCCAGCACCAGTTTCGGCACCAATCTGGTCGTCATCGACGATACCGCACGACGCGTCCGCAAATACTCCGCCGGCGAACCGAACTACTGGAGCGGAGCATCCGTGAGCGAACTCGACGGTATGGCCGGCAATGAGGTTTACATGGTGTATCAGGGCACGGGTCCATCTACCAACGCCGTGGTCATCGACGACCGTCTCCACCAAGTCCGCAAATACACGATGGCGTCGGCGCGTTACTGGTCGGCTGTGCAGGTGCTGAACACGAATGGTCAGCCTGGCAACGAACTGGTTTTCTCGTGGCCGGACGGCTCGAACCGGAAGGTCGTCGACCGCAACCGCGGGGTTTCGGCCTGTTCCACGCCATTTGGATGCTGAAGTCGTTGCTTGCGACGATGCCTCGGACGATCCGCATCATGCGCCGGGTACCGCTTAGCAGTACCCGGCGCGTTCAGTCCGCAGCAGGCTTCTGCTTCGCCGCGATCGCGCGCGCGCCGGTGATGATCATCGTCACCATCGTGCTGATCTGATCGACCAGTTCGCGGTCGCGCTCGGGCGGCAGGTCCATTGCCATCGCGCCCATCGCGAATACCAGGCGGGTGATGGCTTTCGACACCAGCGCCGGTTCGTGCATGACCGCGCCTTCGGCGGCGGCGAGCCGCACCAGGTCGGTGCGCAATTCTTCCTCGAAGAACATCAACTCGCGATCAACCGCCTGCTTGAACGCATCCGAGCCCACGGTGCCTTCGCGCAGCAGTACGTGCAGCAGTTTGTCGTCGGCGCGCAGCTGCTCCATGAAGGTTTCGACCGAGCCGCGGACGATGCCGCGCTGGGTCGCCACGCGATGCCGCGCGGCGCCGATGATCTTGCGCAGCGAGCGCCCGGCGACATCGATCAGTGCGACCGCCAGCTCGTCCATGTCGCGGAACTGGCGATAGAAGCTATTGGGTGCGATGCCGGCTTCGCGCGCCACTTCGCGCAGGCTGAGGCTCGATACGCTGCGGTGCGGTCCGATCAGGCGAAGCGCCGCCGCGAGCAGATCCTCCCGGGAGATCGAAGTCTTGCGCCCGGCATTGAGGTCGAGGCTGTCGGCGTCGGAAAGCGGTTGGGTCACGGGTAGGCGCGCATCGGAAGCCGGGATGCCGCATCATAGCCTCGTCAGAAATATACATCTGTATAGACAATCGTCCTCTCATCTGTATAGTGGCGGTCATGAACGCTGCCGCCACCCCTCGCATCGCCCCCCGCCGTCATCTGCTCAAACGCCTGGGGCGTGTCCTGTTGGCCCCGGATGCTTTCGATTTCTGGGCCTCCCGATTGAATTCGACCTGGTCCCTGGACCGCCCATTGGCGCGGATCGTGGCCCGGACCCCGGAATCCAGCGATACCTGCACGCTGCTGCTGCAACCCAACCGCCACTGGCGCGGGTTCCGGGCAGGGCAACATCTGAATGTCTCCGCCGAGATCGACGGCACCCGCGTCACCCGCAGCTACAGCCTGAGCGACGCCCCGCGCGCCGACGGCCGCATCGCGATCACCGTGAAAGCGATCCCCGGCGGCCGGCTCAGCCAGCATCTCTGCCACGTCGCGAAGCCGGGCGATGTGCTCACGCTGGGCCCGGCGTTCGGCGAGATGACCTTGCCGGAGCGCGCCGAAGGCGCCTGGCTGTTCCTCGCCGCCGGCAGCGGCATCACGCCGATGATGGCGATGATCCGCGCCCAGGCCGCGCAGGGCATGCCGATGCCGATCGCATTGGTCTACTGGGCGCGAACCCGCAGCGAACTGTGCTTCGTCGAAGAACTCCGCGCACTGGCCGCGCGCCAGCCGAATTTCCGGGTCGATGTCGTGCTGACGCGCGATGCCGATGCCGCCGATTGCCGTCATGGGCGCATTGATACGTCGCTGCTGTCGGCATTCGCCCCCGACCTGCATCAACGCCGTGTGTTCGCCTGCGGCCCCGACGGCTTCGTCGCAGCCGCGCGCGCGCTGGCCGCCGAACGCGCGGTCGCGTTCCACGCCGAAGCGTTCACACCGCCGCCGCAAGTGGATGCCGATATCGAAGGCGGCAGCGTGCAGCTGACGCTCGCCGCGAGCAATCGTGTGCTGACCGTGCCGCGCGGCGAATCCCTGCTGACCGCGCTCGAAGCCGCCGGACTGAAACCCGCTTCCGGCTGCCGCATGGGCATCTGCAACACCTGCGCCTGCGGCAAGCGCGCAGGCACTACCCGTCACCTGCAGACCGGCGATGTCGAACACGAGCCGGTATCCGCGCTGCGTCTGTGCGTGAACAGCGCCCGCAGCGATCTCATTCTCGATCTGTAACGAACTCGACGAGTAGCCGCACCATGACTCCCAGAATAGAAAACCGCAAACTCACCGCCGACGAACTCGAAAGCTTCGGCCGCGAACTCGACGCCGTGCGCGCGCATACCGTCGCGACGCTCGGCCAACGCGACGCCGATTACATCCGCGCGATCGTCGCGGCGGTGCGCTGGACCGGTGTCGCGGGACGCCTGCTGCTGTGGCTGGGTGCGGTGGTCGGTGCATTCGTGCATCCCGCCCTGTGGCCGCTTTGCATCGTCGGCACGCTGCTGCTCGCGTTTTCGAAAATCCTCGAAAACATGGAGCTGGGCCACAACGTGATCCATGGCCAGTACGACTGGATGCGCGATCCGCATCTCGATGGCAAGACCTACGAATGGGATATCGCCGGCACCGGCGACAACTGGCGCAAGACCCACAATTACCGCCATCACACGTGGACCAATGTCCGCGGCATGGACGACGACATCGGCTACGGCCTGCTGCGGATTTTCCCCGAACAGCGCTGGAAGCCGTTCTATCTCGCGCAGCCGGTGGTCGCGGTGATCTTCGCGCTGCTGTTCGAATGGGGCGTGGCGATCCAGAACCTGCGCATCGGCCGCTGGTTCGCGGGGAAGACCCGCTTCGCGAAAATGCGCGAACAGTTCCGCCCGGTCGGCCGCAAGATGGCGCGCCAGGTGTTGAAGGATTACGTGCTGTATCCGCTGCTGGCCGGCCCGTTCTTCCTGCCGGTGCTGCTGGGCAATGCCGTGGCCAACGTGATCCGCAATGTGTGGACCTACACCATCATCTTCTGCGGACACTTCACCGCGGATGTGGAAACCTTCTCGAAGGAATCCGTCGTCAACGAGTCGCGCGGCCGCTGGTACCTGCGCCAACTGCGCGGATCATCCAATCTCACCGGCGGAAGGTGGATGAATCTGATGTCCGGCAATCTCAGTCATCAGATCGAGCATCACTTCTATCCCGATGTGCCCGCGAACCGCTACGCCGCGATGGCCGTCGAAGTGCGCGACATCTGCGCGCGTTACGGCCAGCACTACAACACCGGCTCGCTGCCGAAGCAATTCGGGCAGGTGATCTGGCGGATCGTGCGGCATGCGTTTCCGAGTAGGCCAGCGACGCAGCGTGCATATCGTCTGCACAGCACCCCGGGTTGAAAAACCGGGCTGAAAAAATCCCTGCGTAGGCTGGGCTGAAAAGCCCAGCGTTCTTTGGATGCGAGCGTTGTGGTGTGCTGGGCTTTTCAGCCCAGCCTACTTCAGGGTTCCAGCTTGCTTCAGGATTCCGGACTGCTTCAGGCGCCCAACAGCGTCTCCAACACCGCCATCCGCACGGCGACTCCGTTCGCGACCTGTTTGAGGATCAACGACTGCGGGCCGTCGGCGACGATGTTGTCGATCTCCACGCCGCGATTGATCGGGCCGGGATGCATCACCACCGCATCGGACGCGGCGCGCTTGAGCCGGGCATCGGTGAGGCCGTAATCGCGGTGATAGTCGTCCAGCGATGTGATCAGGCCCTGTTCCATCCGTTCGCGCTGCAGGCGCAGCATCATCACCACGTCGACGCCTTCGATCGCCTCGTCCAGATCCTGGGTGACGAGACAGCCGTGCAGCGTGCCGCCTCCGTCTTCCACCGGCGGCAGCAGCGCGGTGGGGCCGCAGACGCGGATGTCGGTGGCGCCGAGGATGCGCAGTGCATGCAGATCGGAACGCGCGACGCGGGAGTGCAGCAGGTCGCCGACGATCGCGATCTTCAGCGTCGAAAAATCCACGTGCTTGGCCTGGCGCAGGGTCAGCATGTCGAGCAGGCCCTGGGTGGGATGCGCGCTGCGGCCGTCGCCGGCGTTGATGATGCGGGTCTTGCTGTCGGTGGAGGCCGCCAGCGCATTCAGTGCACCGTCCTCATGATGGCGGATCACGAAACCGCGCACGCCCATCGCTTCGATATTCTTCAGCGTGTCGCGCGCGCTTTCGCCCTTGGTGGTGGACGAGGTGGCGGCGTCGAAATTCAATACGTCCGCGCCGAGCCGCTGCGCCGCGCGCTGGAAGCTCAGCCGGGTCCGCGTCGAGGGCTCGAAGAACAGGGTGCAAATCGCGATGCCGTTCAGCGCATCAGGCGCTTCTTCGCCATCGATGAACTGCTGTGCGCGGTCCATCAGGCGGACCATCGTTGCGCGCGACAGACCGTCCAGCGTGAGCAGATGGTGCAGTACGCCCTGCGGGTCGGTCTGCAGTTCGGACTTGTAGCCGGTGGTATCGGGGGGAGAGTTGTGCAGCGGGGTCATCATGGTGTCGATCACTCCTCAAGTAAGGTGGCGTCCTGCGGTGCTGCAAACCAGCGTTCGAGAATCACGGCGGCGGCGACGGCATCCAGCAGTTCGGCATCGCGGCGCTTGCGCTTGCCTTCGGCGCGGTCGTCGGCGAAGCGTCGCGCGGCTTCCTGCGAGCTGTTGCGTTCGTCGATCATCGCGACGGGCAGCGAGAATTTCGTGCGCAGGGTGCGCGCGAAGCTGCGTGCGCGTTCGCGGATCGGCTGATCGCCGCCGTCGAGGGTCATCGGATCGCCGACGATGAAGCCGGTCGGCCGCCACTCGCGGTAAAGACGTTCGATCGCCGGCCAGTCGATCCTGTCGTCGTGCACATCGACCACCGCCAACGCACGCGCGCCGAGGCCGAAACCGCTGCCGACCGCGACCCCGATGCGGCGGGCGCCGACATCGAAGCCCAGCAACGTGCCGTCCGACGGCGGGCCGTTCGACCGCATGCTGTCCGATGGCGTGTCGTCGATGCGCGGCGCGTCGTTCATGCGTGGCCGCTGTAATCCGTCATGCGCATCAGGTCTACGCCGATCCGGCCCGCAGCCGCCTGCCAGCGCGCGTCCAGCGGCAGCGAGAACAACACGTCGGGGTCGCTCTGGGCGATAAGCCAGGCGTTGTCGACCAGTTCCTGTTCGAGTTGGCCCGCGCCCCAGCCTGCGCAGCCGAGCACCACGGTCGAGTGCGCCGGACCGACGCCTTGGGCGAGCGCTTCGAGCACATCGCGCGAGGTGGTGACATAAAGCCCTGCGACGATTTCGAGCGTCGAATCCCAGCGCCGGTCGCCGTCGTGCAGCACGAAGCCGCGTTCCGGGTGCACCGGCCCGCCGGCCAGCACCTGGCGTTCGCGCAGATCGGCGTCTTCGGTGGCGATGCCCATCTGCTCGAAGACTTCGCCGAGGGTGTATTCGGACGGGCGATTGATCACCAGTCCCATCGCGCCTTCGACATCGTGCTGGCAGATCAGCGAAACGGTGCGGGAAAAGTTCGGATCCGCCAGCGAGGGCAGTGCGATCAGCAGCTGATTGGCGAGTGGGGTGGGGTCGGGGAGCATGGGGGCATTGTAAGGCCACCTTCCGTCATCCCGAACCCGGCGTCGCCGGGGAAGGACCTGCTTTTTTTCTTGTGGCTCAAAAGCAACAGCAGGTCCCTCGCCTTCGGCTCGGGATGACAGATCACTCAAGCCGCGAACGGCACTCCGGTCTTTTCGCGAAGCTCTTCAAGGCTCACGCCGGGCGCGCGCTCGGCCAGTTTCAGGCCGTCCGGGGTCACGTCGAATACGGCCAGATCGGTGATGATCCGGTCGACCACGCCCACGCCGGTCAGCGGCAGGGTGCATTCGGGCAGGATCTTGTGTTCGCCGCCTTTCGCGGTGTGCTCCATCAGCACCACGACACGCTTCACGCCGGCGACGAGGTCCATCGCGCCGCCCATGCCCTTGACCATCTTGCCGGGCACCATCCAGTTCGCGAGGTCGCCTTTGTGCGTGACCTGCATCGCGCCGAGGATGGCCAGATCGATATGACCGCCGCGGATCATCGCGAACGAATCGTGGCTGCCGAAGTAGCTGGCGCCCTGACGCGCGGTGACGGTCTGCTTGCCGGCGTTGATGAGGTCGGCGTCGACCTCCGCTTCGGTCGGGAACGGGCCGATGCCGAGCAGGCCGTTCTCGCTCTGCAGCCACACGTCCATGCCGTCGGGAATGTAGTTGGCCACCAGCGTCGGCAAGCCGATGCCGAGGTTGACGTAGGCGCCGTCGCCGAGTTCCAGCGCTGCGCGCTGCGCCATCTGTTCGCGGGTCCAGGCCATTATTTTTCTCCTCGCACGGTGCGCTGTTCGATGCGCTTCTCGGGGGTCGGATTGACCACGATGCGGTCCACGTAGATGCCGGGCAGGTGGACGTGATCGGGATCGATGTCGCCGACCTCGACCAGATGCTCGACCTCGGCCACGCAGACCTTGCCGGCCATCGCCACCGCCGGATTGAAATTGCGCGCGGTCTTGCGGAACACCAGGTTGCCGGCCTTGTCGGCCATCCATGCCTTGACCAGCGAGACGTCGGCTTTCAGCGCGGTTTCCATCACATACCAGTGACCGTCGAACTGGCGGGTTTCCTTGCCGTCCGCCACCACCGTGCCGTAGCCGGTGCGCACGAAGAACGCCGGAATACCGGCGCCGCCCGCGCGCAGGCGCTCGGCCAGCGTGCCTTGCGGGTTGAATTCGAGTTCCAGTTCGCCGGAAAGGAACTGGCGCTCGAATTCCTTGTTCTCGCCGACGTAGGACGAGATCATTTTCCTGATCTGGCGGGTCTCCAGCAGCATGCCCAGGCCGAAACCATCGACACCGGCGTTGTTGGAGATCGCAGTCAGGCCTTTCGCGCCCGAATCGCGCAGTGCGGCGATCAGCGCCTCGGGAATACCGCAGAGGCCGAAACCGCCGACCGCGAGGGTCTGGTCGTCGGCGACGAGGCCGCGCAGCGCTTCGGCCGCGTTGGGAAAGACTTTGCTGTTGCTCATGCCGACACCGTGCGATGCATGCGAGACACTCCTGACGCGGGGGGAGATCCGTAGAGTCGGCAAGTCTACCGGCTCGCCTCCCTGCCGGGACACCGTACTTTGGGGCATGTCCGGACATGCTCCGGCCGCATTCCCGACCGTACGGACCGGGGCCGGCTAAACTGGCGGGATGCCCCGTATCGCCTTCGTCACCGCCATCGCGTCCGCCGCCCTCGACGACGACATGCCGCTGCTGCTCGCGGCCTGCGAACGTCTTGGTGTCTGTGCCGAAGTCCGCGCCTGGGACGATTTCACCGTTTCCTGGGCCCGCTACGACGCGGTCGTGCTGCGTTCGCCCTGGGACTATCACACCCGGTTGCCGGAATTCCTGCGCTGGTGCGAACGGGTCGACCGTGTCGCCCGGTTGTACAACCCGCTGCCGATCCTGCGCTGGAACACCGACAAGCACTATCTCGCCGACCTCGAAGCGTCCGCCATTCCGGTGGTGCCGACGCGCTTCGTCGAACCCGATGCCGATCCGCTGCCGGCGCTGCAGGCGTTCCTTGATGCGTTCCCGGAGGCTGCGGAGTTCGTGGTGAAGCCGACGGTGAGCGCGGGTTCGCGCGATACCCAGCGTTACCGGCGCGAGCAGGAGTTCGCCGCCGCCAACCATCTCGGCCGCCTCCTCGACGCCGGTCGCAGCGCGATGCTGCAGCCGTATCTCGATGCGGTGGATACCTGCGGCGAAACCGCGCTGCTGTATTTCGACGGATGTTTCAGTCATGCATTGCGCAAAGCCGCACTGCTGCGACCGAACGAGGCGCCGGTCGACCACACGCAGCTTGCCGATGCCATCGCCACGCGCGCGCCGGATGCCGATGAACTGCGATTGGCCGAAGCGGTGCTTGCCGCACTGCGGTCACGCGGCGATGCGCCACCGCTCTACGCCCGTATCGATCTGATCCGCGACAGCGATGGCAAGCCTCGATTGCTGGAATTGGAATTGACCGAGCCCTCGCTGTTCTTCACGTCCGAACCGGATGCCGCCGAGCGTTTCGCGGCGGTACTGGCACGGCGGATCGAGGCGGACCACGCGCCAATGCCGGACCGGGGCCATCCATGAATGCCGCCCTGCAGCGTCACGACCACGACGCGCGCGTCGATTTCGTGGTCGAACTCGCCGGTCGCCTGCACGCCTACGGCACCACCGCACACCGTCTGGAGGGCGCGGTGATGGCGGTCTCGACCAAATTGGGACTGGAATGCGGCGCGTGGTCGAACCCGACCGGGATGATCCTGTCGTTCGGCGAAGTCGGGCACGGTCGCCGCGACACCGTGCGCGTGGTGCGCCTGTCGCCGGGCGAAACCGATCTGTACAAACTCTGCGAAGTGGATCGCGTGGCCGAGGCGGTGATGACCGGCGAACTGGATCTGGAAGCCGGCCATGCGGCGCTGCGCGCGCTCGACGGCCCCGGCAGTTGGCGCGGCAAGGCCATCGCGATCCTCGCATTCGGGCTGTCCGCTGCTGCGGTCGCGGGGCTGTGGCGATTGCCGTGGCTGGACATTGCCACGGCTGGTGTCACCGGTCTGTTGCTGGGCGTGCTGGACTGGGCCACCCGCGACCGGCCGCAGCTCAAGGAAGCCAGCGATGCGATCGCGGCGATGTTCGCGGGCATGATCGCGGTGCTGGTGGCGACCTATGTCGGCGCCTTGAATTTGAATACGGTCATCATTTCGTCGTTGATCGTGCTGATGCCCGGCATGTCGTTGACCAATGCGGTCAATGAACTCACCAATCAGAACCTGGTCTCGGGAACCGCCCGTTTCGCAGGCGCGATGACCACCATCCTCAAGCTTGCGATCGGCATGATGGTGGCGTTGACTGCCGCAGGCATGATCGGCATGGAGCCGCAGGTCCGCGCGCTGCGTCCGCAGTCCGATGCGGTGGAGGCCATGGCGCTGCTGCTCGGCACGTACGCGTTCGCGGTGCTGTTCCGTGCCGGCCGCCGCGACTATCCGCTGGTGATGCTGTCGGCGGCCACGGGTTATCTCATCTCGAAGATCGCTGGCGACGCCTGGGACAACACCGTCGGCATTTTCCTCGCCGCGCTGGCCATGACCGCCGCCGGCAACGCGTACGCGCGCTGGTTCAATCGTCCGGGGGCGTTGGTGCGACTGCCGGGCATCATCATGCTGGTCCCGGGCAGCGCGAGTCTGCGCGGATTGCTTGCGGTGGTGCAGCACCAAAGCATGGAAGCAGGGCAGGCGGCGATGGTCGCGGCGCTGAATATCCTGCTGGCGCTGGTGGCGGGTTTGTTGTTCGGCAATATTCTGATTCCGACGCGGCGGAATCTCTGATTCTCGAGCGCTGGGCGAAGAGCAGAGCGCAGACAGCAGGCAATATCCTGGGCACCGCCGTCCCGGCGCAGGCCGGGATCCAGTTTTCATATGGCCAGGCCATGGCGATTGAATCAAGAGCCGGATCCGGGTTTGCGCCGGCGACGGACGAATTGCCTTTCCTGCGCACTGTCCCTGCGCAAACAAAAAAACGCCGGCACAAGGCCGGCGTCGTGTTGAGCAGAAGCGCGAGCACTGATTACTTGATCAGCAGCTCTTCGGCTTTCTTGCCTTTCTTCAGCTGGTCCGCGAACCACAGCGGCTGCCTGCCACGACCGGTCCAGGTGATCTTGGGGTCGGCGGGATTGCGGTATTTCGGCGCGACCTTGGCGCCGGTCCGCGCCTTCTTGGTGGTTTTCTTCGCTGCCTTCTTGACAGCTTTTTTGGTGGTCTTCCTGGTGGCTTTCTTCGCGGCTTTGCCAGTGGCCTTCTTCGCCGCAGGCTTCCCAGCCTTTTTCGCCGGGGCCGACTTGGCGCTGCCGAACAGCTCGTTGATGCTGTAACCAGCGGCCTTGGCCAGCGCGATGAGTTTCTTGCGTACGCCAGCGATGGGTTTGCGCTTGGTCAGCGCCGTTTGCTGTTTCTTGATTTGGGTCGCCAAAGTCTTCAGCTCCTTTGAAGATAGACCGTTCAGATCGATTGCCATGTGTGCTCCGTAGGACGGGGGGATCATCCGCGCAACGTTGCGGGACGGCCGATGATAATCGAATCCATGCATTCAGGGCTGAATTCAATTCTCAAAACGACAACGCCACGGGAATTCCGTGGCGTTGTCGTCGGAGTATCGCACGATATTATCGATCGATACCGGTCTATCGACGGGTATTCAGTCGCTGCATCAGCGTATCGCGATCCAGGGATTCCGCTTCACTGGAGCGACGCGCGCGATATTCGAATGTGCCCGCAGCGAGGCCGCGCTCGGATACCACCACGCGGTGCGGAATGCCGATCAGTTCGATGTCGGCGAACATCGGGCCCGGACGCAGGCCGCGGTCGTCGAGCACCGCTTCCACGCCCGCGGCGTTCAATTCGTCGTACAGCGCCTGCGCGGCTGCGACGACATTCGCGTCCTGTTTCGGATTGATGATGCAGACCGCGACCTGCCACGGCGCCATCGTCTCCGGCCAGATAATCCCGGCGGCATCGTGATTCTGTTCGATCGCGGCGGCCACGATCCGGCTCACGCCGATGCCGTAGCAGCCCATCGTCGGCGTCGCGGCCTTGCCGTTGGCGTCGAGCACGCTGCACTTCATCGCCTCGGAATATTTCCGGCCCAGCGCGAACACATGGCCGACCTCGATGCCGCGCGCGATGCCCAGCGTGCCCTGATTATCTGGCGAGGGATCGCCGACGACGACGTTGCGGATATCCGCGATGGCATCCGCTTCGGGTAGATCTCGGCCCCAGTTCACGCCGACGATGTGATAACCGGATTCGTTCGCGCCGACCACGAAATCGTGCATCGCGGCGACGCTGCGGTCGGCGATGACGCGGATCGTTTTCTTTGGATCGACCGGGCCGAGAAAGCCCGGCTCGCTGCCGAGATGTTCGAGAATCTCGGCTTCGGTCGCGAGACGGTATTCGGCGAGGCCCGACAGTTTGGACAGTTTGATTTCGTTGACGATGTGATCGCCGCGCACCAGCGCGAGCACGAACTGCGGCGGTTTGTCCGCGCCTTCGGTCATGATCGCCACCGATTTCACGGTGCGCGTCAGCGGAAATCCAAGCAACGCCGCGACTTCATCGCAGGTCTTCTGCGTCGGCGTCTCGACCTTGCGCATCGCTTCGGTCGCCGCCGCGCGTTCGCCCGGCGATACCGCTTCAGCCAGCTCCACATTCGCTGCGTAATCCGAACCATCGGAGAAGGCGATCGCGTCTTCGCCGGAATCTGCCAGCACGTGGAATTCGTGCGAGGCGCTGCCGCCGATCGCGCCGGTATCGGCGAAGACCGCGCGGAAGGTCAGGCCAAGGCGGGTGAAGATGCGTGAATACGCGTCGTACATATTCTTGTATTCATCGGCGAGCGATGCGTCGTCGATATGGAACGAATAGGCGTCCTTCATCAGGAATTCGCGCGCGCGCATCACCCCGAAGCGCGGGCGGATCTCGTCGCGGAACTTGGTCTGGATGTTGTAGAAATTCACCGGCAGCTGTTTGTAGCTGTTGATCTCCTGACGCGCGAAATCAGTGATCACTTCCTCGGCGGTGGGGCCGTAGCAGTATTCGGCCTCCTTGCGGTCCCTGATCTTCAGCAACTGGCCGCCGAATTTTTCCCAGCGCCCGGTTTCCTCCCACAATTCGCGCGGCTGGATCGTCGGCATCTGCAGTTCGATCGCGCCGGCACGGTTCATTTCCTCGCGCACGATGCCCTCGACCTTGCGCAGCACGCGCAGCCCCAGCGGGCTCCAGGTGTACAGGCCGGCGGCCAGCTTGCGCAGCATGCCCGCGCGGAGCATCAGCTGATGGCTGACGATCTCGGCGTCGGCGGGCGTTTCCTTTTCGGTGCGGAGATGGAACTGCGACAGGCGCATGGACGGAACTCGGACAGGAGTGGGGATAACCCCGCATTTTGCCCGATGTCAGCCTGCGGTGGGTCCATCTCCCTCCCTTTCGCACAGCGAAGGGGGCGAAACGGGGCGCTACGAATCATTGATTCGTGCCCCGCTGAGCGCCCGAGCTAACGCGAGGGCCGGACGGGTTGGGGAGGGGTGCTTTTCCCGAATCCAACCACTTTCCTGTCACTGCCTACGCTTCGCGTAAGGAAAGAAGTCGATGCAAGCAAGGGTCTGTGCGGAAGATTACGGCGTCTTGGCTGTGCTCGGGCTGCAGTTCACCCGGGACACGGTCTGCGCGATCTGCAGCTGTTTCTCGCGGTCGCTGTCGCTGAGGTCGCGGTCGGGTTTGCCGTCGCCGTCGCTGTCCATCTGCAGCCTTGCGCCGCTCATGAGCAGATCGATGTTCTTGCGGGCGGTGGTGCACTGCGGCGACTCGGCCGGCGCGTCGGTGGCTGCGGCCGGGTCGTCGGTGGCGCGTTCGCGGTGATGGATCGACCGCGCCTGGAACTTGCCCTGCGGTGGCGGCGTCTGCGAGTAGTGGGTGACGCCGTTGGCGTCCTTCCACTGGTAGACCTCGCCCGCGATGGCCGCGGGGGCGACACCCAGGGCGAGGGCGGAGACGATCAGGCTGGTCATCAGACGGGGACGGAGCGCACGAAGCATGGCGATACCTGCAGAACGGCTGGCGGGGGTGTACGACTCAGGGATTGCAGCACCCCGGCGCGGCAGGCGCAAGCGTTGCGCCGCCGGGAGGTCAGCCGGGCCTCATCGTTGGTTGGCCGTGGTGTGATCCCGTGCACGTTACGTCCGGTGCAGCGCGCCGTTACACTGCGGACATGAACGTACCCGAGCCACCCACCGCGCCCCGACGCCGCCGCGGCATCTATCTGCTGCCGAACCTGTTCACCACAGCGGCCCTGTTTTCGGGCTTTTTCGCGATCATCGCCGCGTCCCAGGGCCGGTTCGAGGCTGCCTGCGTGGCGATCTTCATCGCTGCGGTGCTCGACGGCCTCGACGGCCGCGTCGCGCGGATGACCAATACCCAGAGCGAGTTCGGGGTGCAGTACGACTCCTTGTCCGACCTGATCAGCTTCGGCATGGCGCCGTCGCTGGTGATGTATCACTGGGCGCTGGCGTCGATGAAGCTCGACGGCACGACCCTGGGCAAGATCGGCTGGCTTGGCGCGTTTCTGTATGCCGCCTGCGCCGCGCTGCGGCTGGCGCGCTTCAACAGCCAGGTCGGGACGGTCGACAAGCGCTGGTTCATCGGCCTGCCCAGTCCATCGGCGGCGGGGCTGGTCGCCAGTTTCGTCTGGACCATGCACGACCTCGGTCTGAGCGGCGAATCCCTGCGCTATGCCGCACTGGCGGTGACCGTGATCGCGGGTCTGCTGATGGTCAGCGGTTTCCGCTACTCCAGCTTCAAGGGCGGCAAGCCGGGTCCGCACGGCGACCGCATCCCGTTCATCGTGCTGTTCGCGATCGTGGTCGCGATCATCGGTCTGGTGATCGATCCGCCGAAAGTGCTGCTGTTCGTGTTCGCGACCTTCGCCGTGTTCGGGCCGCTGATCTCGCGGCGGATGGCGCGCAAATCGCAGGCGGAGGGCGCGTGAATCCGTCGTGGAGCCCATTGCAGCGGGGCATGCTTGAAGCCATGGGGTTGCCGGTGTATCGCGCCGTGGGCATCGCGGCGCCCGGCGAATTGCCGGACGACCCGCTGATC
>JBAQRU010000247.1:0-12773 GCA_049296025.1 Lysobacteraceae bacterium
ATTCAACGGTGGAAGCTTCGGTCGGACGCGCCATGCTCAAGGATTTCGCCAGAAAATGTCTGTATGCCAGCGGCGCGCTCGGCCTCTATCACCGCGCGCGCAATGCCGACAGTCTAACGGTGATGATGTTCCACCGCACCCTGCGCAGCAGCGATCCGCGTTCAGCATCCTGCGATCCGGACTACAGCCTCGACGAAGACCTGTTCGTCGCTTCTCTGGCGTTTTTCCGGCGCCACTACCACGTGGTTTCGCTGGATGCGCTGCTGCGCGCGCGTCGCGACGGCACCGGGTTGCCTTCCCGTGCATTGCTGATCACCTTCGACGATGGCTGGTTGGACAACGTCGATTACGCGCTGCCCGCGCTGCAGCGCGCCGGTCTGCCCGCAGTCATGTTCGTGGCGGCCGATGCCGTGGGCGCGCGCCAGCCGTTCTATCAGGAGCGGATCATCGCGGCCTGGCGGTTGGGCAGGCTGACGCTGGATGCGCTGGTCGCGACCATGCGCGATCACGGCGGCGAGCCCGTGCATCGCGATGGCATCGCCGGTGCGCGCGAGCTGATCGCACAACTCGAAAAAATGCCGTCGGCGCAACGCAATGCAGTACTCGAGCGCCATGCCGGTCAGCTCGACGACGGCCTGCAGCACATGATCAATGTCGCCGATCTGCCCCGTCTGCGCGCAGGCGGGATCGAACTGGGCCTGCATGGAAAAACCCACACGCCGCTGCTGCGCGCCGATGATCTGGATGCCGAACTCGGCGGTGCGCGTGCGGCGATGGCCGCGATGCTGGATGCGCCGGAGGGCTT
The DNA here is from genome assembly GCA_049296025.1 of Lysobacteraceae bacterium. GTDB lineage: Bacteria > Pseudomonadota > Gammaproteobacteria > Xanthomonadales > Xanthomonadaceae > Lysobacter_I. The sequence continues at coordinate 806 of JBAQRU010000247.1, forward strand.
GGCGACGCCGGCCTGCGCGACGATGTCCTTCCCGCATGGTGCGTTCGACGATGCGATCGCCGCGCGCGCGCGCGCGACCGGTTACGAACTGCTGTTCACCAGCGTGCCAGTACTGAATGCGGTGGGTGCGCGGCCATCGTGGCTGCTCGGCCGTACCGGCTACGAGACCGACACGATCGTCGATCGCAACGGCCGCTTCTGTCCCGAACGGCTCGCGTGGTACCTGTTCCGCCGTGAATCGCGGCGATTGCGTCCGGACTGAGCGCGGGCTGCGCCTTGCGCTGATGTGCCGCTTATTCATCCTCGTCCGCAGAGACGAGATGCAGCGACGGCGTCGTGCCCTCATCCTTCGCACCCCAATGCCCGAAGATCGGGCGCTTGCTGCGTGCGCTGAAACCCGCGTCCAGCCAGGGTTGCAGGCGTTCGGCCGACGTCGCCAGTTCGATCGAGAGCGCCGCATGACCGGCTTTGCGCACTGCGCACAGCAGGGCCGCGAGCATGTCCGGCGCGATCTGCGCGCCGTCGCGCGACCAGAAATCATGGATGTGCAGGGTATGGCCATCGAGGCGGGTCGCGAACCACGCCACCGGAGTTGCGCCGTCGAACAACTGCAGATGCCGGAACGGACTCAGATCGTCCACGACAGGCGCATCGTCGAAGCGCCAGCGCAGATGCGCCGCATCGCGCACTGCGGTCAACGCCGGCGGTTTCGGGGAAACGTCCCAGAGCGGTGCGATGTCGGGCACGCGATCGGACCACTGCGCCCGAAGCGAACAGCCGGTGCGCCAGCGCCATGCATCGCGCACGCGATGGCCGAGATCCACGAGTACGCCGAGAGGCGACGCCAGCCATGCCGGCAGAGCCGGCCAGCGGCGGTGAACGTACTCCGCATGCCGCAGCACCCGCGCATGCCGCACCATGTCTGCGAGATGCCGGTAGCCGATGCGTTTGAACACCGGCGTGGCTTTTGGATTGGGAAAACAGTACAGCAGGTCGAGTTCGCGTTGGCCCGCTGCGAACAGACCCTGCTGCAGGATCAGCGCCGGGCCGAGCGAGCGATGCTCGGGCGTTACCGCCAGGTCGACCATCACCCCGGCGCGGGCTTCGCGTCCGTCGAGCAGCATCCGTCGGCGTCCGGCGGAGCAGACGCCGACCGGCGCTGCGGTATCCGCATGCATCAGCAGTTGCAGCAAAGGCGCACCCGCCGGTGCGCGGTGATAGAACCAGTCGTATTTGGCCGTCATCCGCGCATCGCGACCGAGATTGCCGCGCCAGACCGCAAGCACCGATTCGCGGTCGATGGTGGCGTCGCCTTCGCGCGTCGCGTATTGCGGAGGCGTTGACTGGACGGTCAAGACGGTACGCTCACGCCTGCGCGTGCAGCTCGGCGACATCCGCTACCAGCACAGGCGGCAGATGCAGATACTTCGTCGTCCGGCGTTTGTTGGCGATATCGTCGTAGATCGCCCGCGCCTGCGTCTCGTCGATCCCCAGCGCGGCCGCGAGCGCCGATGCCGCGTAGCCATGATTGAGCGCGTACAACGCCAGATCCATCTGCCGGTAGGGCAGTGCGAAATAGAATTCGTCCTGGCCCTGCTGGAGGCTGTAGGTGTCGGTGGTGGGGATCGCCGCGCAGACGCGTTCGGGCAACCCGAGATGACGGGCCATGCCGTAGACCTGGGATTTGTACAGGTGCGCGATCGGCTTCACGTCGGCCGAGCCGTCGCCGTTCTTCACGAAAAAACCCTGATCGTATTCCAGCCGGTTGGGGGTTCCGACCACCGCGTAGTTCAGGCGATCGGCGTGGAAATATTCGAGCGTCTTGCGGATGCGCTGCTTGAAATTGGTGGCCGCGACGATGGTCAGATAATCGGGCAGCGCCAGATCGCGCTCGTGCGGGGCGCCGTCGGGCGATTCGGCGATCAGCCGGAAGCGGTTGAAGCGCCCCTGGATGCCGCCGTCGATGACGATCTTGAATTTCCAGCCGTCGCCGTATTCGGGCAGCGCGTTGCGCACCGCCGCGTCGCGGGCGCGATAGCAGCCGATGGCATCGAGCGCCGGGGCGATGTCCACGGTTTCGGTGCGGATCCCCAGGTGCTCGGCGAGGATGGTCGCGCGTGCGGCGCTGTCGTCGGAGGAATCGCGTTCCGGCAGGATCAGGCCGAACACGCGCTCCGGGCCGAGCGCGCGCACCGCCAGCGCGACGCTTGCGGAGCTGTCGATGCCGCCGGAAATCGCGACCACCAGCCCGCGCCGATGCAACTGCCGCGCGGTGATCTCGCGCAGACGCGCGGCGATGCGATCAGCTTCCTGTTCGTAGTCGATGTCGAGCGCGCTCCAGTCGAGCGTATCGGAATTGAGGGCGTTCATGGGATGGTTTGCGGCTCCAGAAGGGCGGCGCGGCGGACCTTGCCGGACGCGGTGCGCGGTAGGGCGGAGACGAACTCGATCTCGCGCGGAATCTTGTAGCTGGCCAGACGCTCCCGACAGTGCGCCTTGATCATGTTTTCGCTGTTCGGCGGCAGACCCGGCGCGACGATGAACGCCTTGATCACCTGGCCGAGAACATTGTCGTCGATACCGACGACGGCGACCTCGCTGACGCCGGGCATTTCGTGGATCACGTCTTCGATATCGTTCGGATGCACGCGATGCGCGCCGGTCTTGATCATGTCGCTGCGGCGGCCGTCGATGTAGAGATAACCATCGGCATCGACATGGCCCATGTCGCCGGTGCGCAGCCAGCCGTCGCGCAGCACCGATGCGCTGGCGTCGGGGTTGTTCCAATAGCCGCGCATGACATTGGCGCCGCGCACCCGGATTTCGCCGGTTTCGTATCGATCGGCTTCGCGGCCGTCTTCGCATTCGATGCGCAGTTCGACGCCGTCGACCGGGATGCCCACCGAACCGATTTTCTCGTCGAGACGCTCGGGAGGCAGCCAGGTCAGTCGCGAGGTGGCTTCGGTCTGGCCGTACATCACGAACAGACGCGCGTCGGGCAGCGCATTGCGCAACCGGCGGGTCAGCATCGCGCTCATCGCACCGCCTGCCTGGGTGAGATAGCGCAGCGACGAGAGGTCGTAATCGATCAGTTTGACCCGCTCCAGCAGCAGGGCATACGTCGAGGGCACGCCCGAGAAGCCGGTGATGCGTTCGCGGGCGATGGTATCCATCAGCAGGTGCGGGAACAGCAGATTCTGCGCAAGCACCACGCAGCCGCCGGAAAGCAGGTGGGTATGCAGCACGGATGCGCCATAGGCGTAATAGAACGCGAGGATCGACAGCACGCTGTCGCGCTCGCTCAGTTCCAGATAGCGCACCACCGCGCTGGCATTGGCCAGCAGATTGCCGTGGGTCAGGGTGACGCCCTTGGGCGCGCCGGTGGTGCCCGAGGTGTAGAGGATGAGCGCGGCGTCATCGGCCGCGATGGCGTTCGCATCGATATCGATATCGCCTGCGGATGCAGATGCGATGTCCTGTGGAAACAGCGGACGGTCCGTGCCGATCGGCCAGCGCTCGATCGGCGCGTGCCCAGTGCATGCATCGATTTTCGAGATCGCTTCGACGGCATCGCCGTGGCTGTGTTCGTAGACGATATGGCGCGCATCGCAGTGTCGCAGCCAGGCTTCGAAATCGCGTGAGCGGGCCTGTACGTTCAGCGGCGCGGCGATGCCTCCGGCCAACCAGCAGCCGTAGCAGGCGACTGCCGCTTCGATCCGGTTCGGCAAGAGGATCGCCACCCGTTCGCCGGGACGAAGACCGCGTACGCGTAGTGCCCGCGCAAAAAGCCGCGCTTCGTCCCAGAATTCTGCGTAGCGGATGCGGCGATCGTCGCCGACGATCGCCACGCGCTGCGGATGGCGTCTGACGACATCGGCGACCCGTGCGGCGATCGACGGCATGGCGTGATGCCTATCCGGCCAGTTTTCGGTCGATGAAAGCGTCGATGACTTCGAGCGTATCGAAGTTGTCCGGCGTCATTTCTTCCGGCGCGATCGTGAACTTGAACTCCTCTTCGATGAACATGATGAGCTCATAGATGCCGGTCGAGTCGAGGATGCCGCCGCGGACCAGGGAATCCTGATCGCCGATGGCGCTGTCGTCATTGGAGAACAGGAAGTTCTTGAGGATGTATTGCTTGATCCGATGACTCTGTTTTTGCCGCTGCATGCATGTGTCCCCGTGTCGAAACGTTCAACGCAATTAAGACCCGGCGGCGGCCACAGAGTGGCGTCGCGGTCCGATGCGTGGCGATGGTGACCCGGAGCAGTCCGGTCGCTAGGGGATCCCATGGATAGAATAGCCTTCCTACCCACCCATCGATAGCGCACGCATATGCCGGATATCGACATGACTTCCTCCCGATCGACTGTGGATGCGCGCTTTTTCCTCAAGCGCTTGCCGCTGGTGCTGCTGTCGATGGCGCTGGCCGCATGCGACCCCGGCGCGCCGCCGCCTCCGACCGAACCGCCGCGAATGGTCGATGACGCGAAACCCCAGCGCGCCGCTTCGGAAAAGGTCGAATTCGAGGTGGTCGAGCGTGTCGCCGGGCTGGAACATCCGTGGGCGCTGGCGTTCCTGCCCGATGGCGGGATGCTGGCGACCGAGCGCGCCGGGCGCCTGCGCAGGATCAACGTCGACGGTTCGGTGTCCGCGCCGATCGTCGGACTGCCGGAGATGTTCATCGATGGCCAGGCGGGCCTGCTCGACGTGGCGCTGTCGCCGACGTTCGCCGACGACAAACGGGTGTATTTTTCGTTCGCAGAACCAAACCTGCGCGGCAACAAGGCCGGCACTGCGGTGGCGCGCGGACGCCTGGAAGGCGATGCGTTGTTGAATGTCGAAGTGGTCTATCGGCAGGAGCCAAAATTATCCAGCGGCAGCCACGTCGGCTCGCGGCTGGTGTTCGACGATGCCGGGCATCTGTTCGTCACCCAGGGCGAGAACCGTGTCGCCGAAGCGGCGCAGTCGCTCGACAAACTGCAGGGCAAACTCGTGCGGATCTGGCCGGACGGCCGCATTCCCGACGACAACCCGTTCGTGAAGCGCGCAGGCGCGCGCCCCGAGATCTGGTCGTACGGTCATCGCAACATGCAGGGCGCTGCGCTGCATCCGGGGACGCGCCGGCTGTGGACGAGCGAACATGGGCCGATGGGCGGCGACGAGCTCAATATCCCGCAGGCCGGCCGCAATTACGGTTGGCCGGTGGTGACCTTTGGCAAGGATTACAGCGGTTTGCCGGTGAGCGGTTCGGTCGGCAGAACCGCGCCGGGAATGGAGCCGCCGCACCATGTCTGGGAGGTGTCGCCCGCGCTCAGCGGCATGCTGTTCTACAGCGGCAAGGCGTTTCCGGAATGGAAGGGCAACCTGTTCATTGGCGCATTGGCCAAGAGCGCGCTGATCCGGCTCGAACTGGACGGCGACCGCATCGTCCACGAAGAGCGTCTGCTGACCGATCGCGCAGAGCGCATCCGTGACGTGCGCGAAGGCCCGGACGGCGCGATCTATGTGTTGACCGACGAGGAAAACGGCAAGCTGCTGCGGATACAGCGCGCCGCGAATCCGCTCTGATCATAGGGTGCGCTTCCAGCGCACCATGGTCGTGAATGCCGATCGAAAGCCGGTGCGTCGAAGACGTGCCCTATGGAAATTGTGGCTTGTCTGCCGCTTCGCTTTGATAGGGTGCGCTTCCAGCGCACCATGGCCGTGGATGCCGATCGAAAGCCGGTGCGCCGAAGGCACACCCTATGAATGTGTTGGCTTTCGTCCGATGAAATCCACCGTCGTGATGCACAGCTTTTCTTCGGGAATGCCAGCGAATTCCGGGGCCACGGTCATCGCCCGCAATTGTTCCAGGCGCTGCGGACGCGCGTGCGAGGTGTCGAGCAGCATCTGGAAGCCCGCATCGCGCGCAGCGCCGACGAGTTGATGCGCGCGGAGCCGGTTCTGGTAGAGGAAACCGTTGTTCCAGAACGCCCACTGCCGGTCGGTGAATCGCAGGTAGTTGAGCTGATGCACCTTCGGATCGGCGTAGGCGTAGTGATCGCCGCAGTTCACCGAATGGAAGATCAGGCCGCCAGGACGCAGCAGTCGCAGCGAGGCGCGATGCAGACGGTCGATGGCGTCCGGCGGCACGTGTTCGAGCACGCTGTTGGAGAAGATGATGTCGACCGCGCCGTCTTCGAGCCCCGGATCGGCGGCATCGGCGGGTGCGCGGTACTGGATCACGCCATCGCTGAGATCCGCCGGGTCGGCCGCATCGGCGGCAGCGAGCAGACGCCGGTAGCGCGACTGCACGTCGGCGAGCGGCACCTGACACGCCGTCGCGATCCGTGGCAGCGCTTCACCCAGAATCCCGATGCACAGGCGCATCAGGTCCGGTTTGAGCAGACGGTTGAGGTCGCAGGTGTACACGCGCGCCGCGCCGCCGAGATAGCACGCCAGCGGCAGCGCCGGATACCAGCCGCTGCCGACTTCCATCAGGCATGCGTCGCGGATATCGGCGCCGACGGTATGCAGTTGCTTCGCCATCAACTCCCAATCGTCGATCTTGAGCAGGATCTCGCGTCGCGGGTTGCGCATGCCGCCGAACTTGCGCTGCAGTTGGTAATGCAGCGGTTCGCCCCACGGCAGCATGCCGAGTGTTTTCTGCAGAAGGCCCTTGATTCGCCAATGCATGGGTGTGGTGTCTTCCGTTCCGAGTGTGAAAGGATCAGGCGCCGGGCCCGGCGACTTCGGGTTCGCGCGTGGTTTTCGCTGCATCGCGAAGAGCGTCATCGATCAGCATCGTCGACAGCACGCCGACGAACGCCTGGTTATCGGCGAAGCCGGTGGCACGGCCGGCGCGGCATTTGTCGAACAGTCGGCCGACCGCCTGCGCGTCGAAATAACCGGCGGCGCGGATGCGCGTTTCGCTCAGCAGCTCGGCCACGTAATCCAGCGGCGCGCCGTCGAAGAAGAAACTCGCGCTGTCGGGCGCGCGATAGGGTTGTTTGGTGCGGTTGACGATGTCATCCGGCAGCAGGCCGGCCAGCGCGCGCCGCAGCAGGTATTTTTCGGTCATGCCCCGGATCTTGAAGCTGGGCGGTAGCCGATTGGCGAATTCGATCACGCGATGATCGAGATACGGAAAGCGGCCTTCGATCGAGTTCGCCATTGCCGCGCGGTCGCCCTGCGACGACAGCAGATACCCGGCGAGCAGCGATTTGGCTTCGACGTACTGGTCGCGCGCGAGCGGGCTCCAGTCGCCGATATTCGCCGGCAGCGTCGCCTCGAAGGCGTCGAGCGGATTGAAGGCGCCGACTTCCGCGCGCATCTCCGCCGACAACAGCCCGAGCGCGCGCTGCGAGGTGGTCCAGCGCGGGACGTGCGCGAAGATCGGCCGCTGAAGATGTTCCATGCCCTGACCGAAGAATGACTGCGCGAACGCAGGGTTGCGCACTGGCGAGTTCGGCAGATAGCCGTACAGGCGTTCGAGCAGGCGCGGGCGCAGTGTCGATTGCGGCTGTCGCGCCCAGAACCGGCGCACTTTCGCTTCCTTGAACAGGTCGTAGCCGCCGAAGACTTCATCCGCGCCTTCGCCGGTCAGCACGACCTTGTAGCCGTGTTCGCGCACGCTGCCGGCAAGCAGCATCAGCGGCACCGGCGCGGTGCGCAGTACCGGTGTTTCGGCGTGACGGATCAGCTGCGGGAAGGCGTCGCCGATGTCGCGGCGCGTGCAGCGCAGCGTGGTGTGGTCGGTGCGCAGATGCCGCACCATCGCCTGCTGATAATCGCTCTCGTCGAACTCGCCGTCCTCGAACGCGACCGAGAACGTGCGCACCGGCGTATCGGTGAAGCCGCGAATCATCGCGACGATCCCGGAGGAATCGAGCCCGCCGCTGAGATATGCGCCCACCGGCACGTCGGCGCGCAGCTGCAGGCGCACGGCGTCGATCAACAGCTCGCGCAGTTCGGCGGTCGCGGCTTCGACGCTCAGCGGGTAGCGCGACGGCGAGGTGTCGGCGGCGTCCGGAAAGGTCCAGTCCCAGTATTGCCGCAGGGTTTCGCGGCCGTTGTGCTCGATCGCGAGCGTGTGTCCCGGCGGCAGGCTGTCGATGCCGCGATAGACCGTGTGCGGTGCGATCGGCGACCAGGTGCTGAAGGTTTCGGCCAACGCCAGCGGATTGAGCACCGCGCACTGCGGCAACACCGCGAGCAGGGCCTTGGCTTCGGACGCGAACCAGATCCGGCCGCCGTTGCGGGCGAGAAACAGCGGACGGATGCCGGCGCGGTCGCGCGCCAGCACCAGCCGGCGGCGTTCGCTGTCCCACAGCGCGATCGCGAATTGGCCGTTGAGGTGTTCGACGAAGCGGTCGCCGTCGCGGTCGTACAGATGCACGATCACTTCGGTGTCGGACTTCGTGTAGAACACGCGACCTTCGGCTTCGAGTTCGCGCCGCAGTTCGAGGTAGTTGAAGATTTCGCCGTTGAACACGGTCCAGACCGTGCCGCGCGGATTGCGGATCGGCTGGTCGCCGGTGGCCAGATCGATGATCGACAGACGCGCATGCGCAAGGCCGACGCTGTCTTCGGCGTGATAGCCGTAGCCGTCGGGCCCGCGATGGGCGAGGGTGTGGATCATGCGCCGAAGCAGTGGATGCGCCATCTCGGCGCACACATCCTGCCCGCTGAACCCCGCGATTCCGCACACGTCGTGATTTCCCCTGTTACAGCAACGCGGCCGTGGACCGGTTGTGGGCCAATAGTCGGATCAACGCAAAAAGGACCGTGCGTCAGCCACGGCTTCCAGTCGGCCCTTCCCGACTAGCGCTGCGTGGCGGCGGTCAACGCCTCTTCGCAGGCACGCAGTGTATCCGCCGCGACCGCATCCCAGCCGCGCGAGAACCGGCGCGACAGTGCGTCCTCGTGCCATCGCCGGTCGAGCGCGTCGCGCAGACCGTCGGCCAAAGCGGCAGGATCGCGCGCCGGCACCAGCAGTCCGCAATCGGTATCCACGACTTCGGGAATACCGCCGACCGGCGTCGCCACCACCGGGCGACCGCAGGCCAGCGCTTCGACCAGCACGTTCGGATGGCCTTCGGAATAGCTGGGCAGGGTCACCAGATCGGAGGCCGCCATCCAGCGCGCGACTTCGTGCGGGCCCTGCGCGCCGGGCAGGCGCACGCGCAGCGTGGGATCGGCGGCGATGCGCGCATCGAGCTCCGCACGGATCGGGCCGTCGCCGATCAGCGCCAGTTGCAGCTTCGGTCGCTGCGGCGCCAGCGCTGCCATCGCATCGAGCAGTTCGCGCAGGCCTTTTTCGGGCACCAGTCGCCCAACATAGACCACGAGTTCGGCGTCCGCATCGATACCGAGTGCGGCGCGGGCATCGGCGCGCGACTGCGGGTGGAAGATCGTCGCATCGCAGCCGTTGGGGATGGCGCGGATGCGCGCAGGATCGGCATCGTAATCGCGCGCCGCGACCCGGCCCAGGTCTTCGCTGACCACGAGGATGCGCTGTGCGGCGTGCAGCACCGGGCGGGTCAGGCGTTTGCTGATGGCGTCGCGCACGCGCAGATCCGAGCCGCGCGCGCCGACCACCAGCGGCAGACCCGCGCGGCGTGCGGCGTGCATCGCACCGAAGGCATCGGGATACAGCCAGTAGGACAGCACCACGTCCGGCATGAATTCGCGCAGCGGCGCATGCAGGGTGCGCGCGCACAGCCAACCGTTGAACGGACGGCTGACCATCGGCAGCGCCGGGTAATCGATGTAGCGCACATCGCAGCCCGGCACCGTGTGCGCGGCATCCGCGGCGCGGAACAGATAGCTGCGCGGTTTCGCCCAGCGCGGATAGCTGGCGACCGGACTGAGCACGCGCACATCGGCGAGTTTCGACAGTTCGCGCACGGTCTGATGGATCGGCCGGCCACGGTTGGGCTCGCCGGCGATGGGAAACTGCGAGGTGACGATCAGGATGCGCATAGGCGGCGGCTCAGCAAACGATACGCGGACGCGGTTGTCCGGTCGCCCAGGCGGCGCTGTCCTTTGCCCGCGGGGAAATTCGTTGTTGGTTTGGGGATTTCATATCGGAGGGAAACTGTGGAGCACGGAGATGCCGGGCGGATCACTGATGGGCGAAATGCGCGCGTGGGCGAACTCGACGCCCTGCGCGGACTCGCCGCGATCAGCGTGGTCGTGTTCCATTACACCACGTTCTATCAGCAGGAGCAGGGCCACCTGCAGCCACTGGGCTTCGGTTTTCCCGCAGGTAATTATGGTGTCCATCTGTTTTTCCTGATCAGCGGTTTCGTGATTTTCATGACCCTGGAACGCACGCGGACGGCGATGGATTTCATCGTCTCGCGCTTCTCGCGGCTGTTCCCGGCCTACTGGGCCGCGATCGCGATCACCGCAGCCGTGATCTACACGGTCGGCATGCCGGAGCAGCGGATTCCACCGGGACATCTCGCGGCCAACATCACGATGCTGCAGGACGTGCTGGGCTTCGAGCATCTCGATGGTTCGTACTGGACGCTGGAGGTCGAACTGTTCTTCTACGCGCAGATGCTGTTCTGGTTCATGCTCGGACAGCTCAAGCGCATCGACTGGATCATCGTGGCCTGGCTGGCCATCGCGATCCTCTACGCGCGGACCGAACAGCATCACGTGCATTTCTCGTACATCCTGCGCGAACTGTTGATCCTGCGGCATATTCCGTTCTTCGCGCTCGGTATCCTGTTTTATCGTATCCACAGCCGCCCCGATGCGCTGCGATCGAATCTGCTCCTGATCGCGCTGTCGCTGGTGTCGATCGGCATGTGCTACGCCCCGGTGTATCTGGCCGCCGGCATCGTGTGTTCCGCGATCTTCGCGCTGTTCGTGACCGGGCGCCTGCGCTGGCTGCGCAAGGCGCCGTTCGTGTTTTTCGGCGGCATTTCCTACTCCCTGTACCTGCTGCATCAGGCCATCGGGTTCGCGCTCATCCACCGTCTGGAAGCGGCGGGCGTTCCGAGCCACGCCGCCGTGGCGATCGTCGCTGTTGTCGTCCTCGTATTGGCCATTGCGCTCACCTACGGCGTGGAACGGCCGGCGATGCGCCGCCTGCGCGATGGCTGGCGCAGGCGGAAAGAAGCGGCCATGTAGGAGCGGCTTCAGCCGCGAAGACCGCGATCTCTGGGCCGCATCGATCATCGCAATCCAGATCCACCAGCGCCCATGATCTGCCAAGCTCGCGGCTGAAGCCGCTCCTGCACGGCTTCGATGCAAGTCAGCCTTCGCCGAAAGTGATGTCCAGGCCCTTGCGCACGCCGATCTTCGGCGTCCATCCCAGCGCATCCCGCGCTGCGCTGGTATCGAAATGGGTCAGCGGACGCAGCGACCGTACGCGATAACGGGTCAGCGGCACGTCGCGCTTGAGCACCTTGCCCAGCAGTTCCACGCCGATCGCCAGGCTCATGAACACCCACTGCGGCATCCACATCAGCTTGAGTTTGTCGCCCAGCCTGCGCTTGCAGCGTTTCAGGTATTCGCTGCGGTCCACCGAATCGGTATCGACCAGGTTGAAGATGCGGCCCACCGCCTGCGGCGATTCCGCCGCCAGCAGCAGCGCATCGACGACATCGTCGCGGTAGACCAGCGGCAGCGGTATGGAGCCGTCGCCGATCGCGATCCAGCGCCCGGCCAACGCGATGGTGCCGTTCGGCGTGACCTGTTCGGCGCCGGGTCCGAAGATCTGGCCGGGGCGCAGAATCACCGCCGGCAATCGTTCCTTCGCGATCGCATCGGCAACCATCCGCTCGGCGGTGAGCTTGGTTTGCGTGTACGCGCCGCGCAGCTGTGGATGCGGTTCGAAGCGGTAGTCTTCGGTCAGCACTTCGCCGTTGCGGCGACCGGCGTGGTCGAACACGCTCATCGAACTGACGTACACCAGCCGCGAAGTCGCATGCTTGCGGCAGGCGTCCAGCACGTTGCGGGTGCCCCAGAT
>JBAQRU010000248.1:0-35586 GCA_049296025.1 Lysobacteraceae bacterium
CGCTGCTGGTGCCGGATGCCGCGGGCGGCACCGTCGCTGGACGTCTTCAGCGGCTCCATTGGCGCAGCGCGGGCGCATCGGCAGCGCCTTCGACGAACAATGTCGTCGCTGCGAACGGCAGCCGGAACAGCAACGGTGAAATCAATCCGGCGAACATCCCGGCGATGAATCTGCGCGTGGACGATCTGCGGATCGTCGATGCGGCGTTCGGCGAGACCCAATTCCGTTCGCGCGCCACCGCGACCGGCATGGAAATCCAGCAACTGCAGACCCGCGCATCGAAGCGGCGGATCGATCTCTCCGGCGACTGGAGCGGACGCGGCGCTGCCGCGCGCACGCGCTTGTCGGCGACCCTCGCCAGCGAGGATTTCGGTGCGCTGTTGACCGATCTGGGCATCGGCGGACGTATCGAGGGCGGCAAGGGCGATGCGCGTTTCGATGCGGCATGGACCGGCAGCCCGATGGCGTTCCAGATGGCCACGCTCGACGGCACGCTGAAGCTCGACGTCAAGGGCGGCCGTCTGGTCGAAGTCGAACCCGGCGGCACCGGGCGCGTGCTGGGTCTGCTCAGCATCGCGCAGTTGCCGAAACGCCTGACCCTCGATTTCCGCGACTTCTTCTCGAAAGGTTTCGCGTTCAACAAGCTGGCCGGTACCGTGCACTTCGGCGGAGGCAGCGCGCGCAGCGACGATCTGGCCATCGACGGGCCGTCGGCGCGCATCAATATCCGGGGTGCGGCCAATCTGCGCACGCAGACCTTCGACCAGACCATCGAGGTACTGCCCAAAGCCGGCAATCTGCTGACCGCCGTCGGTGCGATCGCCGGTGGTCCGGTCGGCGCGGCGGTTGGCGCGGTCGCCAATGCGGTGCTGCAGAAGCCGCTCGGTCAGGCCACGGCGAAGAACTATCGCGTCACCGGCCCGTGGAAAGATCCGAAGGTCGAAGTGGTTGAACGCCCGAACACCTCCGCGCGCGGCGCTTCCACCGTGACCGGCGGCCGACCTTGACCGCATCAGGCCTTGATCGCATCAGTGTCCGTCACCATTCCTGACGGACTGTAGAAAGCCGCCCGCCAACCCATCGCCGAACCCCTACGGAACCCCCATGCCCCAGATGCTGCAATTGTCCGAAGCGCGCCTGCTCGCACCCGCCGGGCTGGACCATGCCGGTCTCGAACGCGCTTTCGGTCTGCTGCTCGGCCCGGGCATCGACTTCGGCGATCTGTATTTCCAGCACTCGCGTCGCGAGAGTTGGATGATCGAGGACGGCATCGTCAAGGACGGCGTGCATTCCATCGACCAGGGCGTTGGCGTACGCGCGATTTCCGGTGAAAAGACCGGCTTCGCCTATTCCGATGAAATCCAGTCCGACGCGCTGCTGGTGGCTGCGCGTTCCGCACGCGCCATCGCGCGCGATGGCGACACCCGCACACCGTCACCGTTGATCACGACGGGTGCGCGGGCGTCGGCGACGCTGTATCCGGCGCTCGATCCGATCGACGCGCATGCGAATGCCGAAAAACTCGATGCCATGCGTCGCGTCGACCGTCTGCTGCGCGCTGCCGATCCGCGCGTGCAACAGGTCGTGGTCTCGCTCAGCGGCGTGGTCGATACGATCCTGGTCGCGCGCAGCGACGGCGTCGTCGCTGGCGACATCCGGCCGCTGGTGCGCATGAACGTGCAGGTGATCGTGGAGCAGAACGGCCGCCGCGAATCGGCCAGCACCGGCTTTGGTGGACGCTATTCCTACGAAGAACTCTTCGGCGGCGACAAGCCCGAGCGCTTCGCGCGCGAAGCGCTGCGCCAGGCGCTGGTGAATCTGGAAGCGATCGACGCGCCCGCTGGCACCATGCCTGTGGTGCTGGGCAGCGGTTGGCCGGGCGTGCTGCTGCACGAAGCGGTCGGCCATGGTCTGGAAGGCGATTTCAACCGCAAGGGCACGTCGACGTATGCGGGTCGCATGGGCCAGCGCGTGGCATCGCCGGGCGTGACCATCGTCGACGACGGCACGCTGCCGGGTCGACGGGGTTCGCTGAACATCGATGATGAAGGTACGCCGACGAACTGCACGACGCTGATCGAGGACGGCATCCTCACCGGGTACATGCAGGACACCCTCAATGCGCGGCTGATGGGCATGCCCGTTACCGGCAACGGCCGTCGCGAATCCTTCGCGCATCTGGTGATGCCGCGAATGACCAACACTTACATGCGCGCCGGCCAGGATTCGCCCGAGGACATGATCCGTTCGGTCAAGCGCGGCCTGTACGCGGTGAATTTCGGCGGCGGTCAGGTCGACATCACCAGCGGCAAATACGTGTTCTCGGCGACCGAGGCGTACATGATCGAGGATGGCCGCGTCACCGCGCCGGTGAAAGGCGCGACGCTGATCGGCAATGGGCCCGAGACCATGCAGCGGGTGAAGATGATCGGCCATGACCTGGCGCTGGACGACGGTGTCGGCGTCTGCGGCAAGGATGGGCAGAGCGTGCCGGTCGGTGTCGGCCAACCCTCGCTGCTGATCGATCAGCTCACCGTGGGCGGGACGAAGACGTGATCCGGCCGTGGTCCGGAGACCTGCGCCGCTCAGGCGTCGTTGCTGTCGTCCAGTGCGGCGCTGTCTTCGGCGTCTTCGGAAGTCTTGTCCGCCAGCAACTCCCGCAACTCGCGGAACAGTTCGCGGAACGCATGCGGCGGTTTGTTGCGCAGCTTTTCCTCGTGCGCGTTGCGCGCGAGCTGGCGCAGATGCTGGCGGTCGGCATGCGGGTATTCGTCCAGCAGCTCGGTCAGCGCAGCATCGCCGTCGGCCATGAGCCGGTCGCGCCAGGCCTCGGCGCGGTGGAGCATCGCGGTTTCCAGGCGCGCCGATTCGCCGCTGGAATCGAGCGCATCGCGGATCGCTTCCAGGGTTTCGTCGTCTTCCCGACGCATCTGCTTCGCCAGAAACTGCAGCTGGCGCTTGTGCGCGCCGTGCGACGGGATCCGCCGGGTCTCGTCGATATGCGGAATCAGACGCTCGGGCACCGGCAGACGGGCGATCTGTTGCGCGGTCAGTCCGGACAGCTGCCGGGCCAGCTCAAGCACTTCCAGAGCCTCGCGCCGCTGTTGGCTGCGGCTCGGGGACAGGAATTCACCGGTTTCGAAATCTTTGCCTCTCATGGCGACAGGATAATGCATTGAACGCGATCGCTTCCTCCCCGGTGACCACCGGACACGACGACAGCCAAGCCAGACTCGACCGCCTGTCCGATCTTGCCCGCGACCTGCTGGCCCGCGCGCGCGCGCAGGGCGCGACCCAGGCCGAGGTCAGCTGCGATGAAGACCGGGGCCTCAACGTCAATGTGCGGATGGGCGCGGTGGAGAGCGTGGAGTCCACCCGCGACCGCTCCATCGGCGTCACCGTGTACTTCGGCCAGCGCAAGGGCAGCGCCACGACCGCCGATCTGCGCCCGGAGAGCCTCGAAGCCACCGTGGCCCAGGCCTGCGCCATCGCCCGGCATACCGAAGACGACCCGGCCTCGGGCCTGGCCGAAGCCGGGCTGATGGCGACCGACCTGCGCGAGTTCGACAGCTGGCATCCATCGACGCTGGACGCCGATGAAGCGGTGGATCTGGCGCTGGCCTGCGAAGCCGCCGGTCGCGAGGCCGATCCGCGCATCGCCAACTCCGACGGGGCTTCGGTCTCCGGTGGAGAATCGGTCGGTGTTTACGCCAATTCGCACGGCTTTCTGGGCCGCGACCGCAATACCTACTACAGCATCAGCTGTGCGTTGATCGCCGGCGAAGGCGATGCGATGCAGCGCGACTACTGGTACAGCTCAGGGCTGGCCCGCGAGGACCTGGAATCGACGGGGGCGATCGGCCGCCGCGCCGCCGAGCGCGTGTTGGCGCGGATGGACCCGCGTTCGCTCGCCACGGGCGAAATGCCGGTGCTGTTCCAGGCCGAAGTCGCGCGCTCGCTGGTCGGGCACCTGATCAATGCCATCTCCGGCAGCGCGCTCTATCGCCGCGCCAGCTTTCTGCTCGACAGCGTCGGTACCGCAGTGCTGCCCGACTGGTGCGCGATCCGCGAGCAGCCGTTCCTGATGCGCGGCCTGAGGTCCAGCGCGTTCGACGCAGAGGGGGTCGCCACCCGCGAATCCGACCTGGTGCGCGACGGAATCCTGCAGCGCTACATGCTCGGCAGCTATTCCGCGCGCAGGCTCGGCCTGCAAACCACCGCCAATGCGGGCGGCGTGTACAACCTCGATGTCGCCGCCAATGCCGGCGGTCTGCAGGACCTGATCCGCGGCATGGGCACCGGGCTGTTGGTGACCGAACTGATGGGGCAGGGCGTCAATGCCATCACCGGCGACTATTCGCGCGGTGCGGCGGGCTTCTACGTCGAGAACGGCGAGATCGCCTATCCCGTCGACAGCATCACCATCGCCGGAAATCTCCGGGAAATGCTCGGGAATATCGAGGCCATCGGTACGGACGTCGATCCCCGATCGTATATCCGGATGGGGTCTGTGCTGCTCGGGCGGATGACCGTCGCCGGCGGATTTTGACGTTTGTGTATGCTAGAGCCTGCCCGCGTCGCGGGCTTCCGTGCCACCGAACGCATCATCACGAACGTAATGGGGAATCAAAAATGACCGATGGGAACGAATTCACCGCACCGCCGCCGGCACCGTCCGGGGCGCCCTCCGAAGACCAGAAGACGCTTGCGCTGATCACGCATCTGTCGGGTATCGTCCTCGGCTTCATCGTCCCGTTGATCATCTGGCTGATCAACAAGGATCAGGCCGACAAGGGCTTCATCAACGATCAGGCGAAGGAAGCGCTGAATTTCCAGATCACATTGCTCTTTGTCTATGTGATCGGCATCGTGCTGAGCATCATCCTGATCGGCGCACTGATCAACATGGCGGCTTGGGTCGCCTGCGTGGTGTTGAGCATCATTGCCGGAGTGAAGGCGCATCAGGGCGAAGCGTATCGCTATCCGTTCGCGATCCGTCTGATCAAGTAACCGTTCGATCCAGCGATCATCGCAAAAGCCCCGGCGCGCTCGTCGCGTCGGGGCTTTTGCTTTTCTGCGCCACCGACGTCAACCAACGGTCCCTTGCAGGCGTTTGCGATGAGGTCTTCCGGATACAGGCGCTCGACATGACGAATTCAGCAGCCACCGCAGCCGTCAACCGTTTCGGTCTGGGCGCAATGCCCGGCGAGCTCGCCCAGGCGGGCGACGCACGCGGATGGCTGCAGGCGCAATTGCGGGCCAAACCCGACATCTCGGCTTTCGCGAACCTGCCCGACAGTCTCGAAATCATCCAGCGCCAGACCGAATACCGCCAGCAGCGCCGTCGTGCGCGCAACGAAGCCGGCAAGGGACCGGACAAAGCTGCTGACGCCGCGATGGTGCAAGAGATGCGGACCAACCCTGCCGGCAACGACATCGAACGCACGCCGCTGCAGCAGGCGCTCCGCCGCGATGCGACGGCCGATCTCACGCTGCGCTACCGGATCGCCGCGACCACGACGACGCCGTTCGTCGAACGCCTCGTCCACTTCTGGTCGAACCATTTCGCGATCTCGATCGACAAGAACAGCGCTCGCCTGCTCGCCGCACCGATGGAGCGCGAGGCGATCCGTCCGCACGTGCTGGGCCGCTTTCCCGAACTGCTGGCCGCAGTGGAAACCCATCCGGGCATGCTGCTGTACCTCGACAATGCCGCATCGGTCGGCGACGACTCGATGCTGGCGCAGCGCGCCGAACGCCGCGACGCCAAGCGCAAGCTCGGCCTCAACGAGAACCTGGCGCGCGAAATCCTCGAACTGCACACGCTGGGCGTCGATGGCGGTTACGCGCAGCAGGACGTGATCGAACTGGCGAAAGCGATCACCGGCTGGGGCACGCCGCTGCGTCGCGACATGCAGAAGGCGGGAGGATCGGCGTTCGTCTTTCGGCCCGGTGCGCACGAACCCGGCGCGCGCAGCGTGCTCGGAAAACGTTATGCAGAAGGCGGCGAGGCGCAGGGGCACGCGATCCTGCGCGACCTGGCCGTGCATCCGGCGACCGCGCGGCATCTCAGTCTGAAACTCGCGCGGCACTTCGTTTCCGATACGCCTTCGGCGGCGCTGGTCGAGCGCATGGCGACGGCGTTTCTACGCAGCGACGGATCGCTGCCGGCGCTGTACCGCGCGATGATCGACGACGATGCCGCGTGGTCCGCCGATGCGCGCAAATTCAAGACGCCCGAAGATTTCGTGGTCTCGGCGATGCGTGCCGGCGGAATGCGGATCGATCGCCGGCCGCTGATCCTGATGCGTCTGCTGCAGCAGCTCGGCCAGCCGACTTTCACGCCGCGTTCGCCGGCAGGCTTTCCCGATACCGCCGCCGATTGGGCGAGCGGCGATGCACTGCGCAAGCGCGTGCAGGCCTCTGGCGTACTCGCGGAACAACTCGCGACGACAGGTAAGCCGATCGAGCTTGCGGCCGATGTCCTCGGCGCTGACGTGGTGCAGGGGCCGTTCGCGGAACTGCTGCGCCGCGCCGGCTCGCCGCAGGAAGGGTTCGCGGTGCTGTTTTCCAGTCCTGCCTTCCAGTGGAGAGTGTGATGACGATGTCCTCGATCACCCGTCGCCGATTCCTCGCCGCGCTTGGCGGCACCGCCGTGCTCACGCTTTGGCCCGGTCTGTCGCCTGCGGCATCGGGCGGACAGACGCGCCTGGTGGTGGTGCTGCTGCGCGGCGCGATGGACGGCCTGCATCTGCTGCCGCCGCGCGACGATGCAGACTACCTGCGCGCGCGCGGCGAACTCGCGGTGCGCGATGCGTTGACGCTGGACGGCGGCTTCGGCCTGCATCCGAAAATGGTTTTCGCGCACCAGCTTTATCGCGAGAAAGCATTGCTGCCGCTGGTCGCGGTGGCGCCGCCGTACCAGCGGCGCTCGCATTTCGATGCGCAGGATTGTCTGGAGAACGGCACCGCAGCGCCCGGTGGCGCGCGCGACGGCTGGATCGGGCGCTGTATCCAGAGCATGGCTGCGTCCGAGGGCGTCGCCATCGCCCAGGTCATGCCGCTGGCGATGCGCGGTTCGGAGCGCGCCGGGCTCTGGTCGCCGCCGCTGTCGCGCGACTTGCCCGATGCGCTGATGCAGCAACTGCAGCCACTCTATGCGGCGGATGCGCGACTCGCGCCGGTGTTCGCGGATGCGATCGAGCTTGCTTCGACTGAGATGGGCGACGCGCAGGGCAAGAACGCGCGCGGTGCGTTCCGTTTGCCCGATGCGATGGCGGCGGCGGCCAAACGCATGCGCGGCCCGGATGCCGCGCGCATCGCCTTCGTCGAGGACAGCGGCTGGGATACCCATCGCGGCCAGCAGCTCGCGCTCGATCGCAAGTTCGCCGAACTCGATGCCGGCCTGCGTGCGATCCGCGAAGGCCTTGCCGACGAATGGAACCGCACGGCGGTGGTGGTGGTGACCGAATTCGGCCGCACCGTGGCGACCAACGGCAGTGGCGGCACCGATCATGGCGTCGGCGGCGTATCGCTGCTCGCGGGTGGTGCGGTGCGCGGCGGGCGGGTCGGCGGCGATTGGCCCGGGCTCACTGCCGGTGCGCTGCTCGAAGGCCGCGATCTGCGTCCGACCACCGATATGCGCGCGCTGTTCAAGGGACTGCTCGCCGGGCATCTGGCGGTGCCGGAATCGGCGCTGGAAACGCGGATATTCCCCGACAGCCGTGCCGTCCGCCCGCTGGAAGGCTTGTTGCACGGTTGAGTTGGTCGTCGTGCGTCCACGTTGCCGCGCGAGTATGTCTTTCGTTGGCTTGTTTACGCCTGCGGATGCCTCATCTTGTGCTTGCGCCGGACGGTTCCGGACGCGCATTCCAAAGGTCCGCTTTGGGAGGATTCGGCCATGAACGACACCCTGAACACCGCTGGCAATGTTTCGGATATCGCCTCCAGCGACCGCAACTGGGCCGCAGGCGCGCATCTTGCCGCGCTGGTCGCCGCTTTCGCGACGTCGTGGTTCGCTGGTATCGCTGGCGCGGTGGGTGCGCTGGTGGTGTGGCTGCTGGTGCGCGACCGTTCCAGCTTCGCCGTCGCGCACGCGAAGGAAGCGCTGAACTTCAACGTCAGCATGTTCCTTTACGCAGTCGCCAGTATCGTGCTGGTCGTGTTCACGCTGGGTCTCGGGCTGCTGATCGCGGTGCCGCTGTGGATCGCGCTGGCGATCGCATGGGTGGTGCTGACCATCGTCGCCGCAGTCAAGGCCTACGACGGCGAGACGTATCGGTATCCGCTGACGATCCGGTTGTTCTGAGTCCGCACGTCATGCCGCAGGGTGGCGCAATTTTCCCTGCGGCGACCGGCCCGCCGGGTTTCAGTGCTGTCGTGCGATGACCTGCCGCGCGAGCGCGGCGAGCAGCGCGGCCCCATCACCGAAGGGCGTCAGCGCCGTGTGCATGACGTCGGCGAGTTCCGCGAGTTTCGCGCGCGAAGCATCGATGCCCATCAATGCCGGAAAGGTCGCCTTGTTCTGGGCGAGATCCTTTCCGGCGGTTTTGCCCAGCGTCGCGCTGTCGCTTTCGATGTCGAGCAGATCGTCGCGGATCTGGAACGCCAGTCCGAGGGCTTCGGCGTAGCGGTCGAGCGCAGCGCATGCAGTGTTGTCGGCGTGGCCCGCGATCGCGCCCAGGCGCACCGCGCAACGCAGCAGCGCGCCGGTTTTCAGCGCATGCAGCCGCTGCAGTTCCTCCAGCGAAATGTCGCCGCCGCGACCGGTCGCATCGATATCGAATGCCTGGCCACCGCACATGCCGACGGCGCCGCTGGCGATGGCCAGTTCGCGCACCATCGCGATCCGCGCATCGGCCGGCAGCGGTGCGTCAGCGAGTTGCTGGAACGCCAGCGACTGCAGTGCGTCGCCAGCGAGGATGGCGGTCGCTTCGTCGAAAGCGACATGCACCGTCGGCTGGCCGCGACGCAGGGCGTCGTCGTCCATCGCCGGCAGATCGTCGTGAACGAGCGAATAGGCATGGATCAGTTCAACCGCGCTGGCGGGTGCGTCGAGCGCGGCGACGTCGGCGCCGAGCAGATCGCCGGTGGCGTAGGCCAGCATCGGGCGCATGCGTTTGCCGCCGAGCAGCGTGGCGTGGCGCATCGCGGCCCGCAGTCGCGACTCGGGAAGGGTGTGGTCGAGCAGTGCGCGTTCCAGCGCGGCGTCGACGCGTTGCCGCCAGTTTGCGAAGGCGGTGTTTTCGAAGGTCGAGGCGCGGGTCGTGATGGAATCCGCCGACAGCGGATCAGACATGATCGCTGGCGGTATCGCCGAAGGGTTCGGCCGTATCGGGCTGTTCCGGGTCGCTGAGCAGGCGAACGCGCAGTTCGGCCTGCTCCAGCGCCTGCTGGCAGCGGCGGTAGAGGCCGACGCCGCGTTCGTAGGCGGCGAGGGAATCTTCCAGGCTCATCTGGCCTTGTTCCATCTTCTCGACCAGATGTTCGAGCGCATCCAGCGACTGCTCGAAGTTCGCCACAGGCGAGTCGATCCGGGACGGGTCCGCAGCGGTGTCGGTCGCAGTCTTTTTGGCCATGGCGCGAGTGTAAGCCTTCGTGGTTTCAGCCGACAGGGGCCGGTCGCTGCGTCCATGCCAGCCGGGCGCCCTGCGACTGCATCCAGTGCTCGAAACCGGTCGAACGCAGACGGTCGGCCACGGCGAGCAGGATGCCGTGTTCGCCGGTGCTGATCAGCGGCATGCGCGCACGTTCCCAGGGCGGGATGCCCTGTTCCTGCAGGATGTGCTTGAGCGTGTGATGGTGTTCGCCGCGATCCGGCAGCAGGATGCGTTCGCCGCCGCGCCGTGCATGCACAAGCAGGGGGGATGTGAAGCCGGAGGCGCCAGCCAATTGCAGGGTGTCGCCATTGGGCAATGTCAGCGACGCGGATCCGTCCCAGCGGCAGGACCAGTCCGGATCGAGTTCGCGCCCGGTCTCGATCGCGTACAGCGCATCGCGCCAGCGCCGGATTTCCACACTGTGCCAGGCGAAGCCCGGCATGCGGTCGCGGGCGGAGCGATCGGCTTCGATGCCGAGCACATCGGCATCGATGCTTGCGACGCCACTCGCCGGTAGCGGTGGCCAGTCCAGACTCGCGACCCAGTGCCGCAACACCCGGGCACGTTGCGCGGCGGATAAGCCCAGCAGGGCAGGTACGGACAATGCCGCGCCGCTGCCATCGCGAACTGCGGCGAGCATCCGGGCATCCTGTTCGCCCAACAGCGCACTGCTCTGCGCAGCCAACGTCGCGGCGCGCGCGAACGCGGCATCCGCGCTGGGCCAGCGTTCGCGCAGCATCGGCAGCACATGATGACGCAGGAAATTGCGATCGAGCGCAGTGTCGGCGTTGCTGGGGTCTTCGATCCAGGCCAGCGACTGCGCCCGCGCATGGGACAACAACGCCGCACGCGGCGTGTCGAGCAGCGGCCGCCACATCCAGCCGGCGGCGAAAGGCCGCCATGGCCGCATCGAGGCCAGACCATCCGGGCCGGAGGCACGCAGGGCGCGCAGCAGGAAGGTCTCGGCCTGATCGTCGCGATGCTGGGCCAGTGCCAGCGTCTCTCCCGTTCGCAAGGTGTGTGCGAACACTTCGCGCCGCGCATGCCGCGCCGCTGCTTCGGGGCCCAGGCCGCTGTCGCGTTCGACCGTGATCCGCACGATGTCGCAGTCGATACCCAGATCGTCGCAGACCCGAAGGCAATGCTCCGCCCAGCGGTCGGCGTCGGGCTGCAGTCCGTGGTGGACATGAAGCGCGCGCAAACCATGCGCGCGGATTGCGGTGTCGCTCGCCAGCAGATGCAGCAGCACGGTCGAATCCATCCCGCCGCTGTAGGCGACCAGCACGGCCGACGGCGTGCCCGGGGCGATCAGACGGATGGGCGGCGCGGGATGCATGCCTTCATGCTAACGGCTGGCGATGCGGGTGAGCGGCGATCGTCGGCCCGGCTTCCCGGCTCACTTGGCTTCGCGAGTGGCGATGTCGATCCATTCGCGCTGTTCGCGCTGGTAATACTTCGGCGCCACCCGCGACCGCTTCAACACTGTATTGAAGACTTCGGACGCCTGCGCCGCCCGGCCTTCGCGCTTGAGCAGCAGGCCGAAGCGCACGCGGGCCTCCTCGCCGGTAAAGCCGTCCACCAGCGCCTCGTATTCGTGGATCGCCGCCGGGATATCCCCCAGGGCTTCCAGGCAGCGCGCGTAGAGCAGGTGACCGCTGTCGGACCGGAAATCCGGGTTGGCGGCGATCAGCTCATCCAGTGTCTGTCGTGCGTCGGCGTTGAGATTGAGGGCGAACTGCGACCGCGCCAGGCCGAGCATCAGTTCCGGATCGGTCGCGTACAGGCCGCGCAGGCCCGAGCGAAACAATTCCGCGGCCTGCTGGTAGTCGCCGCTGTTGAAGCTTTCCTGGGCCAGCCGGCGGCGGTTGTCGAGGGTGTCGGCCACATCGAGCTGGCGCGTGGCCTCGCGTTTTCGCCGCTCGGGATCGATGCGGTCCTGTGCCCCGCGCAGGGCACGCCTGGCGGTCCGGCTTTGCCCCAGCCCCGGCAGTACTTCCGCAATCAGATAGGCCGCGATCGCGATGTAGGAACCGATGAACAGCAGAAAGATCCAGTACATCGGCCGCCCGGTGCGCACCACATGCACCACGCACCCGATCTGCAGGATCGCGGACAGAATCAGCAACGGATGCATCGGCTCCCCCGGCCAGCGTGCCGTCGGCACGCGATCGACGCAGTGTAGTGAGGCCGATGCGGGGGCTCAACCCGGCGGCCGGCCTGTTATGGTTCGCGCGCAGACGCACAGCGCCCCGGTGAGCCGATGATGCAGAAAAAAGCTCCGAC
Organism: Lysobacteraceae bacterium; assembly: GCA_049296025.1. GTDB lineage: Bacteria > Pseudomonadota > Gammaproteobacteria > Xanthomonadales > Xanthomonadaceae > Lysobacter_I. The sequence continues at coordinate 11,883 of JBAQRU010000248.1, forward strand.
CACTACCTTCTGGTCGTTGCCCATGAGGGTCGATATCCATTCTGCGGGCGACGGTCTGTGGCCCGATCCCCGGAGCCTGGCGCCCAACGGTCGCGTGGAGTTCCCGTGATGCCGTTGGATCGGATCGATTGGACTTTCGAGACGCCCCGTGTCCGTGGACGACTGGTGGCCGAGGGCGATGTCGATCTGTACGTGGGGTTGTATGCCGATGCTTCGGTGATGCGGCATATCGCCGAAACCATGAGCGCGGATGCCGCTGCCGACATGTTCGCCAAGGCGCTGAGGCACAACGCCAATCCGTCTGCACGCGCGCGCTACTGGCATCTCTCGCACCAGCGGACAGGGCAGACGCTCGGTTTGGCGGCGCTGGTGCGCGACGCGGTCGTGCCTACCCGCGGCGAATTGGGGTTGATGCTGCTGCCGCGGGCGCAGCATAGCGGCGCCGGCATGCAGTCGCTGGAAGGTGTGGTCGAGGGTGCGCTGTCGCAGCGCTGGCGGCTGGGGATCGACGAGATCACGGGCCGGCATGCGGCAGGGAATGTCGGTGCCGGACGCCTGGTGGAACACTTGGGGTTCGAACCGTTCGAGATCGCCACCCCCGGGAGCGTCGGCTGGCGGATGACGGCGGACGCCTGGCGTGCCCGGCTTGCCTCTCGTGGATCCAACCCACACCATCGATGATTGAACCTGTGCCCGGAGCCGAGATGCAACCCACGAAAGGCAGCTATGCGGCCGTCGGCCTCGGCATGATGCTCGGCGCGCACGTCAGCCCGCGCTCGCGCAGCGAGATCGAACATGCCGATGTCGTTTTCGGCCTGGTCTCCGACGCCATCGTCGAGCTGTGGCTGCAGGAGATGCGTCCGGACATGCGCAGCCTGCAGCCGTACTACGCCGAGGGGAAGCGCCGTACCCGCAGCTATCGCGAAATGATCGATGCGATGCTCGCCGAAGTGCGTGCCGGCCACCGGGTCTGCGGCGTGTTCTACGGCCACCCCGGCGTTTTCGCCCAGGTGCCGCACCACACCATCGCCCAGGCTCGGGCCGAAGGCTTTTCCGCCGAGATGCACGCCGGCATTTCAGCCGAGGACTGCCTCTACGCCGACCTCGGTATCGACCCGGGTACCTACGGCTGCCAGCACTACGAAGCCAGCCAACTGCTGTTCTACCGTCGCCGCCTGGATCCGACCGCTTATCTGGTGCTGTGGCAGATCGGCGTGGTCGGCGACCGCTCGGTGTCACGGTTCACGACCGGGGCGGCCTATCGCCAGCTTTTACTGGAACTCCTGGCGGAGGAGGGATACCCGCCCGGGCATGAAGTCGTCGTCTACGAAGCCGCCACCCTGCCGATCTCCGCCCCCCGGATGGAGCGCCTGCCGCTGTCGGCTCTCGTGGATGCGACGCTCAGCCCGCAAAGCACCCTCGTGGTGCCCCCGGCCCGACCCATGATCCGCAATGAGGCCATACTGGCCAGAATCGCCGAGATCGATGCGGCATCTTATTGAAGTTGTTGATATTTTTGATCTACTGACTTAGCCTGCTGACTGATGTCAATGGATTAGCGTCGGATTGGGCTTGGGGATAAGCCCGGAAACCAGGGCCGAAATCAACACGGACCTGTATGAAAGCTCAGGGTGATGGCCATAAAACCGCCTGAACCACGTCTACATCTATTAGATAATGGGGAGTTGTAATGTCGAATGTGATTCGGTTTCTTGAATCGATGGGGGCCAATGCCAGCATGGCGCGGATGTCCATCTCAGATTACCAAGCGGCAGTTACGGCGTTGAATGCAGATGAAAACCAACGCGACAGTTTGCTCAGAGGGGACGCCAACAAGCTTGGTGGTCAGCTAAACGGCCGGGACACATTGCTTTGCCTCGTTTTCAGTCCGTCTGAAGAGGAAGAGAGGAAGGCGCCGGATCAGGAAGAAGAATCGTCGGAAGAAGAACCGAAAGCGGAATGACCTTTCGGCGTAATCCACACGGAAACTAGGCTTGGGGTGAGTTGTGCAGAGGATGCTCCTGACATTGGTAATTGCGTTTCTGTCCATGGCATCGGCCATGACCGCTCATGGCGCGTCCCGCTTCGGCGATCTTCTTGCCGAAGCCGACAGCGTGCGCAGCTCCAACCCCAAGCGCTTTTTGGAAATCATCGCCGACCTCGACAAGCGGAAGTCCGAAGCGAGCAAGCTTGAATCGCAAAAGCTCCGCTACCTGCAGGCCTTCTCCACGATCTATCAGGATCGTTTCGCCGAAGGCGTCAAACAATCGACGAAGCTCTACGGACAGGTCTCCGACGTCGATCTGAAATTTCGCACAGGCAGTCTCATCGCCAATCTGACCGCGATCAGCCGTGATTTCAGCGCGGGCCTGCCCTATGTGCACAGCAATCTGGAAATGCGCGACGAAGTCAAGGCCAAGAGCATCCGGCAAGATGGGATCGGTGCCGCCGCGATGTTCTACAACCAGATGGGTCAATATTCGTTGGGTTTGAGATACGCCGATGAAGTCCTTCGCGGATCTCCAGCGCCGCGCGTGAAATGTTTTGCCAGCAGCGTGAAGCTCGAGTCCCAGCAGGTGCTCGGCAAGCTCGATGGTTCCAGTCATGCGTTCGATTCGGCTTTGGCTGATTGCCTCAAATTGCCGGAACTGATGGCGGCCAGCATGCTGCGCGCGACGCGCGCGCGAGAACTGGCGAAATTGGGTCGCATGGAAGATGCGGTCGCGCTGCTTGAACAGGACGCGCTCCCGGATGTGCTGGCCACGCACTACCCGCGCCTGATCGCGGAGGTCCGTTCGCTTCTCGGTGAGTTGAAACTCAAGAAAGGCGATCTCGACGAGGCGCAAAAACAGGCGAGCGAGACGGTCGCGCTCGGCGACGCGATCAAGTCTACACAGGCGCTGGTGACGGCTTACGGCACGCTTTACCAGATCGCCGAACGCCGTGGTCAAACGGACCAGGCGCTGGCGTTGTACAAGCAATATGCCCATGCCGAGAAGGCCTATCTTGGTGACGTGAAGGCGCGCGAAGTCGTTTTCGCGATGTTTCGCGAGCAGATACAACAGAAATCCGAACAGCTCGAATTCGCGGAAAAGAATCTTGAGCTTGTGCGCCGGCAACAGACGCTGGAGCGCGAAAGCGCCCAGAAAGCGCGTCTTGCGATGGTCTTCCTGATGCTCCTGCTTGCCGGCATCATCTTCTGGGCCATCCAGATCAAGCGTCACCAGAGCCAATTGCAGCGTCTGGCGCAGACCGACACGTTGACGGGTCTTGGCAACCGCCATTTCTTCACGCAGAAATCCGAGCGCGCCCTGATCGACGCCGCGCGTGCCGGTCAGTCCGCGGCTCTGGTCATGTTCGATCTCGATCACTTCAAGGCGATCAACGACACTTACGGCCACGGCGCAGGTGACTGGGTGTTGAAACAGGTCGGCAAGACCTGCTCTTCGCACTGCCGCAAAATCGACTATCTCGGCCGTATCGGCGGCGAGGAATTCGCTGTGCTGCTGCACGGACTTGATCTGCCCACGGCGGCGCGCATTGCCGAAGACTGCCGTTCGCAGCTTGCCCAGATCGACACCCGCGAATGCGGTTACTCGTTCGTGGTCACCGCGAGCTTCGGCGTCAGTTCCACAGCCCAGTCCGGTTACGACCTGTCGCGCTTGCTCTCGCATGCCGATCAGATGCTGTATCGCGCGAAGAACGAAGGCCGAAATCGCGTCTGCGCCTACACTGCGGAAACCGCCGCTGATTACAAAGCGCCGAAACGTACGCCGACGCTGAGCGTGGTCGGCGGTTGAGGTCGCTCCTCGTTGTCTGCGGCATGCAATGACACCGATTTCGGCGCATCCGCTGCTGAAACCGGCGGTCGATGTCCCGTTGATCCTTCCTGCCGCGCAGTGTCAATCGTTGCGCCATGCATACGCCGCGCCATCACGTGCGTATCACCATTTCGGTCATGTGCAGGACGTGCTTGCGCATTACCGTGAGGTCGACGCAGAACACGGATGGCACTGTCCGAACGAAGTGTGGTTGGCGGTGCTGTACCACGATGCTGTGTATGTCCCCGGTCGCAGCGATAATGAGGCCGCGTCCGCCCATCTCGCCATTGAACACATCGAGCGCCGATGGCCGCAGCCGGGCATCGATTCGCGACGCGTCGCAGACCTGATCCTGTTGACCGCCCATCACGGCAGCCTGCGCGTTGAAGATACCGGCACAGGAGAGGCGGGCGAAGATGCGCGTCTCTTTCTGGATTGCGATATGGCCGTTCTTGGTGCGGCGCCGGAGGCGTTCGCCGCTTACGACCGGGAGATCGCAGAGGAATACAGCGCCGTGCCGCGATGGCTGTATCGCATCAAGCGCCGGAAGTTCTTCAGAAAACTGCTCGCCTCCGACAGTATTTTTCTCAGCGAGTTTTTTCGCGAGCGCTTCGAAGCGCAGGCGCGGCGCAATCTCCAGGCGGCGCTGAAGGCTTAGAATCAGCAGATGAAGACAGATACCGTGATCGAGCAGGCCAATCCCAAATCCGCCATGATCAAGAATATTGCCGCATACCATTTCGTTCCGGTGGCGGACCCTGATGCGCTCGCAGCGCGGCTGCGGGTCCGCGCAGAGATGAATGGACTCTGCGGCACCATCCTGGTGGCCCGGGAGGGCATCAATCTCTTTCTGGCGGGCGAAACGGCAGCGATCGACGGCTTCATCGACGCGCTTCGGGACGACGTGCGATTCGCGGAGATGACCGCCAAGGCCAGCGTTTCGGCCGACGTGCCGTTCTCGCGGCTCAAGGTGAAGATCAAGCCGGAGATCATCAGCTTCCGCCAGTCCGATGCTTCGCCCGATGGCGGGCGCGCACCGACGGTTTCGCCGGCGTCGCTCGCGCGTTGGATCGGCCAAGGCACCGACGACAACGGTCGCCGGTTGGTGCTGCTCGATACCCGCAACCGTGAAGAGGTCGAGTACGGCACTTTCGCGGATGCGATGGTGCTGCCGATCGACAACTTCACCGAATTGCCCGATGCCGTGCTGGCGCAGCGCGAAGCGCTGGCCGATGCCACTGTCGTCAGTTTCTGCACTGGCGGGATCCGCTGCGAGAAAGCCGCGCTGTGGATGCGCGCGCAGGGAATGGATAATGTCCTGCAGCTCGATGGCGGCATTCTCGGCTATTTCGAGGCGGTCGGAGGTCGAGGTTACGAGGGCGCCTGCTTCGTATTCGACGAACGGATTGCGCTGGATCCCTCGCTGACTCCCATTCCCGGCACGAACCGGTCAGAATCCGCCGATTCACCGAGAGGAGATTACGACCATGGCTGAGATGGGCTGGATCGGGCTGGTGTTGGCCATCGTCGGAGCGTACTTCGCCATCAAGGTAGTGAAGTTCGTCTTCAAACTGTTCTGGTGGATTGCGGTGCTGTTCGGCGCGTACTGGTTTCTGGCGCCGACGCTGGGGCTGCCGCGCCCGTTCTGACCGCGTCCGGTTGTTCTGCGCAGGCCGCCTCCCGCAGTTGCAGGTACGAACATGGTCGAGACGGTCTCTCAGCGCAGCGCTTCGCCCGTTCGCATCACCGGATACAGCCCGTAGCGTTCATCCCATGCGCTGTGCAGGCGATAGAAAAATTCCAGCCGCGCCTGCGGATCGGCGGCGAATTTTGGATCTTCCTTGACCCTGCGTTCGAAGCGCTCGCGCAACGCAGGATCGCGCGCCAGCATCTCGCGGGCCACGTCCTCTGCGACGTAATCCTCCATGTATTCCTTTTGCTCGAAGGCATTGTTGAACAGCCCCCACGCGAGCAGCGAATCCGGCGCGAGCGGTTCGAGCAGCGACATCGCCAGCCGCGCCCTGGGTTGCGCGATCGGGACGAACAGCGCGCCTGCGCCGATGTCACGGCTTTCGGTTTTCCATTCGCCGTCCACCGTGAGCCGCTGGTGGCTCTCGGAAGAAGCGGCGGCGAACGTCGGCGTTTCGTCGCGGAAAATCTCGACTTCCGCTTTCGGAAGCGCCTGGCCCAACCGCTCGTATGCGATCCCGTGCGTGCGCAGCCTGGCGGCGACCATGTCGGCGTAGACGGCTGGCACGAGATAGCCGCCTTTCGGTGCCACGATGGCAAGACCCGGCACGACTTCGTCGCGCAGCGGGACCTTCCAGACTTGAGGTTTGCTGTCGTCGTAACGCGTCATCAGCGCGCCGGACGCCTCCGACAGCGTGCGCGTATAGGCGTAGCCGCGGAAGTCGATGGTGCGGACCTTGTCGCTGGCGGTCCAGCTCAGCGGAACCATGCTGCCGCCGAGTTCTTTTGCGCGAGCATCGGCTTCCAGCGCGGTCCTGCGCCAGTCCATGCCGTGTTTCGCCGCGAGTTCCATCACCGCGATCACGGCGTTGCGCGTGATCCCGACCCGGGTCGGGTAGTCCTTCCACGAATGCGTTTCGACCAGCATCGCGATGCGATTGCGCAGATGGAAATAGCCGGTGGAGAAACGCGGCGGCGCGACGCCATCGACGAAGCCCGATGCCGGGTTGTCGTTTTCGACGAAGGAGGGATAGAACGCTACCGGCAGCGATCCCTGTTTGCGCAGCGCGGTCAGCGTGCCATCCCGCAGTGCGAGGCCAGCCGTGCGCAAAGCGTCGTCGCCTGCGTGCAGCGGTTCGACCTGGATCGACACATCGTGCTCGAATTTCGCGCCGTCGGTGACGTGCAGGTCGATCGTGGCGATCGGGTCCCAGGCATTCACCAGCGCCAGCATCGCCTGCATCTCCGGCGTGTCGGCCTTGGCGTAGTCCCGGTTGAGGTTGTAGTTCTGCGCGGTGACGCGCCAGCCCATTTCGGCCGGGCCGTTCTGGTTGGGGCGGTTCCATGCGCCGAAGCGTTCATGTCCATCGATATTGAACACCGGCACGAAGATCAACACGACCTTGTCGAGCGCGCTGCGCGCGGCTTGTCCTTCCAGCATCTGTCGCAGCGCAAGGAATCCCGCGTCCTTGCCGTCGATCTCGCCCGCGTGGATCCCGCCCTGGACCAGTACGATCGGAAGGCCAGCATTCCGCACCGCGTCGGCGGTCAGCGCGCCGCGATTGCTGGCGATCAGAGCCTTCATCGGTCGGCCTTCTGGCGTGGTGCCGAAATCGATGCAGCGCACCCGCTCCGGGTAGCGCCCCGCGAATGCATCGCACAGTGCGATCACTTCGGCATAACGACCGGTGCGCGCGTATCCACCGCGTTCGGCTTCGGTGGTGAGCGCTGGAGCAGCGTGGGCAGGGATGGCCGCCATGAGCATCAGCAGGGGCAACACGGTCGACAGGGCAGGGCGCATGGCGGAAAGGCTCGGAGGCAATCGGGCATTGTGCCCCGGTCGGTCCCGTGGCGGGCATGTCGTTGGTCATGCGCGATCGCCTCGGAGGGCATGCGAAGATTGGCGTCTTGGTATTGGCGTCTTGATACGGGAGTGACCATGAGCGCACCGCACTACACCCTTTATTACTCTCCGGGGTCGGCCAGTCTGGTCGTCCACTGGATACTGATCGAATTGGATGCGCCGCATACGCTGGCGCTCGTCGATACGGCTGCCGGTGCACAGAAGCAGCCCGAATATCTGGCGCTGAACCCGAACGGCGTGGTGCCGACGCTGGTGATCGATGGCGTGCCGCACTACGAAGCCGCTGCGCTGTTGATGCACCTGGCGGATGCGTTCCCCGTATCGGCGCTCGCGCCCACGTTGGTGGACCCGCAACGCGTCGACTACACCCAATGGATGTTCAATCTCGCCAACATGGTGCAGCCGCTGTTCCGGCAGTGGTGGTATCCGCATGAGCCTGCGGGCGAGCCTCATGCCGAAGCCGTGCGGAATTGTGTGCAGCCTCGGATCGAGGCGCAGTGGCAACGCATCGACCGGCATCTCGCCGAACATGGCCCGCATCTGCTCGGCGATCGCCTGACCGCCGCCGATTTCTACCTCGTGATGCTGATGCGCTGGTCGCGGAACATGCCGAAGCAGGCGATCGAATGGCCGCATCTGGCGGCGCTGGCATCGCGCCTGAAGGCACGACCTTCGTTCACGACCCTTTACGAGCGCGAAGGATTGACCGAATGGGTGTGATAACGCCCACTCAATCTGAGCGGCGCCGGACGTGGAGGCATATGCCATGCCTTCACACCCGCATCACTCCGGCGATGGTTGCTGCCGGCCCCGATTTCCCGGCGAGGCGCTGATCCATGACGACCGCTACACAAGCCAGCAGGCCGGATTCCGGCGCAAAACTGCCCCGTCAGATTCCCTACATCATCGGCAACGAGGCCTGCGAGCGCTTCAGTTTCTACGGGATGCGCAACATCCTGGTGCAGTTCCTGGTCAGCAGCGTGATCCTGTCCTACCTGCCCGAAGCCGAACGCCAGGGCATGGCCAAAGAGGTTTTCCACAGCTTCGTCATCGGCGTGTATTTCTTTCCGCTGCTCGGCGGCTGGCTGTCGGATCGCTTCTTCGGCAAATACAACACCATCTTCTGGCTCTCGCTGCTGTATTGCGTCGGCCACGCCTGTCTGGCGATCTTCGAAGGCAATCGCACCGGTTTTTATACCGGCTTATTCCTGATCGCCCTCGGTTCCGGGGGCATCAAGCCGTTGGTGTCGTCGTTCGTCGGCGATCAGTTCACGCAGTCGAACAAGCATCTGGCGAAGATCGTCTACGACGCCTTCTATTGGACGATCAATTTTGGTTCGTTCTTCGCATCGCTGCTGATGCCGATCCTGCTTCGTGATTACGGTCCGGCGGTGGCCTTCGGCGTGCCAGGCGTATTGATGTTCATCGCGACCATCATCTTCTGGATGGGCCGCCGCAAATACGTCAATATGCCTCCGAGCGCGCACGATCCGGATGCATTCATGCGCGTGGTGATGACCGCGCTACGTGGAGGCGACGCTGGGCGGACGGGTGCGGGTAGCGTAGTCGCCGCAAGCGGCGTGTTGATCGCTGTCGGCATGTTGCTGGGTTGGTGGCTGTCGCCGGTCTGGTGGCCGAAGGATTTCGGCTTCGTCATTTCGTTCTGTCTTGCGCTCGGTGCCATTCTGCTGTTCGGCGGTGTCGGTACCGCGCTGCAACTGGATCATGCGCGCGGTGCCCATTCAGACGAAGTGGTCGACGGCGTACGCGCGGTGCTGCGGATTCTGATCATCTTTGCGATCGTCAGCCCGTTCTGGTCGTTGTTCGACCAGAAGGCATCGACCTGGGTGCTGCAGGGCAAGACCATGATCCTGCCGCACGACCAGTGGTGGTGGCCCAGCTTCCTGATCAAGGAAGCCGGACAGATGCAGGCGCTGAATCCGCTGCTGGTGATGGCCCTGATCCCGTTCAACAATCTCGTGTTGTATCCGCTCTTGACGAAATTTGGCTTCAAAGTCACTGCCCTGCGTCGCATGGGCTTCGGAATCGCTTTTTCGGGCCTTGCGTGGGTATTCGCCGGCATGATCCAACTGTGGATCGATGGCGGCGATCCGGTGTCGCTGGCGTGGCAGATCCTGCCATACGCGTTGTTGACCCTCGGCGAGGTGTTGGTGTCGGCCACGGGTCTGGAGTTCGCGTACAGCCAATCCCCGCCGAGGATGAAGGGCGTGATCATGAGTTTCTGGATGCTGTCGGTCACGTTCGGCAATGTCTGGGTATTGCTGACCAACGCGGCGGTGCGCAACGACACCGCGATGGCGCAGATCGCGAGTACCGGGTTGAGCGAGAATGCGTTCCTGATGTTCTTCTTCGCCGGATTCGCGTTCGTGGCAGCGCTGATCTTCGCCGCCTACGCCAGGCGTTATCCGTTGCAGGACTACTACCGTGCGGCTTGATTTGGTGCGGCTTGATCCCTGTGCGATGTTTGGACTGCGCGCGTCATCTCATCGGGAGCAGGCATGAACGGCTACATCACGTTGGCGCTGATCGCAGTGACCGTGCTGGTGTCCTGGCAGGCCTGGGAACGTCCGCGTTTGCTGGAACGCCTGATTCTGTGGCCACCGGCGATCGATCGCCAGCAGCAGTACGACCGTTTGCTGACCCATGGTTTCATCCACGCAGACGGGATGCATCTGATCTTCAACATGATCACGCTGTATTCGTTCGGCCAGATGATGGAGGGCTACTTCAGCGCGCGCATCACGCCGATCGGCTATCTGCTGTTCTATCTGTCCGCGGTGGTCGTCGCGATCCTGCCGACCTTCATCAAGCACCGGCACGATGCGAGTTATCGCAGTCTCGGTGCGTCCGGTGCGGTTTCGGCGGTCCTGTTCGCCTCGATACTGCTGGATCCATGGAGCGGGATCTATATGTTCTTCATCCCGATTCCCATACCGGCTTTCATCTTCGCCGGCTTGTACGTCTGGTACAGCATCTGGATGGAAAAGCGCGGCGGCGACAACATCAATCACAGTGCGCACCTGTGGGGCGCGCTTTACGGAATGATGTTCACGTTGTTGCAACAACCGGAACTGGCTGGTCAATTCCTGCGTCGCCTGGTCAGCCCCGCTTTCGGCGGGGGCTGACCCGGACGGTGCGGCATCAAGCGGCGTAGGCGGTACGGGTGATCTCGCCGCCGTAGGTCTGCTGCAGGCGCTTCTGGATCACGTAATCCAGCAGTTGGAACTCGCGGGTAGCAGTGTCGCCCTGGCGGGCGAGGTCGTACAGCCGCTCGACAACGGTGTCGTCGCTGACGTTGGCGGCGGGAGCATCGAGTTGCATGTGGACTCCTCAGGGAAAGGTGTCGCTATCGGTGGGGCTGGGAACGCTGCACGGGTGTTTCAAAGAATGTTAAAGCATGAACCGTGCCAGCCATTTCGGCCTCCTCTTGGCAGGTTGAATCTGCCGCAATGTGTCAGCTTTCAACCGGACGCTGATCAGCGATGACCTGCTGGGTCGCATGCCCGCGACCCGCTGACACGGGCGATGTTGGGTGCCGTGATGCTCGAGAATCCACTGTATTCAGGCAAGTTCAGCCTGGCGTCGGCGTTGCGGTGCTGCCGCTTATCCGCCCGGCTCAAAAACTTCGTTCCCCCCGCTTCCCAAAATAGCGGTGATGTGGTGTATGGTGGGCGCACTGTTCCAAGCGGGATCACGGTACATCGTGGCCCGATGCGGTAGATCCAAGGTTGCAAGCCGGCAGCGGCCCGTCCCGAATTCCTTTCTGAAGGCGTTCTCGACGGGGTTACACTCGGTCAAGCCCAGACGATCCGCTCATCGTTCGCGTTACCCCTGGCTAGACAGTCGCGGCGCCGCAAGGCTTCGTGTATCCACCAACTGTTTATGTTCAAGAGGAGTAACACACCATGTCCGATCGTCAGAGTGGCACCGTCAAGTGGTTCAACGATGCCAAGGGCTATGGCTTCATCACCCCGGAAAGCGGCCAGGATCTGTTCGTCCACTTCCGTTCCATCCAGGGCAACGGCTTCAAGTCGCTGAAGGAAGGCCAACAGGTCACCTTCAAGGTTGTGCAGGGCCAGAAAGGCCTGCAGGCCGACGAAGTCCAGGCGCTCTGATACCGTACATACGACACACGGCCTCGGGCGCTTGCGCTTGGGGCTTTCTTAATTGTTTCACCGGATGCGGTCCCGGCCAATAGGCCCCGTATCCATCACCAGATCAATTCTCCAGGAGTAACGCAACATGTCAGATCGTCAGAGCGGCACCGTCAAGTGGTTCAACGATGCCAAGGGTTTTGGCTTCATCACCCCGGAAAGCGGCCAGGACCTCTTCGTCCACTTCCGTTCGATCCAGGGCAACGGCTTCAAGTCGCTGCAGGAAGGCCAGAAGGTCACCTTCAAGGTCGTGCAGGGCCAGAAAGGCCTGCAGGCTGATGAGGTCCAGGCGGTCTAATCCCCCGCTTGTACACGAGGCCCCGGGCGTTCGCGTCCGGGGTTTTTTGTTGCCTGGAATTTTGATGGACGGGTATTCCGTCGATGGATTCCGCCGTCGAGCGACGCCTCCGATCTTCGGTCCGCCGACATCATCCGGTATCCTGACTGTCCTGTTGTCGCCATGGTAGGCACCGCATCCCCATGAGTTACGTCATGTCCAAAGCGATCCGTTTTCCGCTTGCGGCCGCGCTGAGCGCCGCACTCCTGCTAGCCGCTTGCGACCAGAAAAAGGACGCCGCGTCCGACACGCAGGCACCGGCCGATGCGCCCGTTGCCGCACAGGCGCAACCTGCGCCGGTCGAGCTGAAGGATGTGATCGAAAACGACGCCCGCTACATCATCGGCATCAGTTACCCCAAACAGGCCGCCAAATATCCAGGCCTCGCGCAGGCGCTGCGCAGCTATGCGGACAGCGCGCGCGCCGAGCTTTTGAAAGCGGTCGCCGCCGACGATTCCGCCAAGCAGAATGGGCCCTATGACCTGACCTTGAATTTCACGCTTGTCGCGGAGACGCCCGAGGTCGTTGCGGTGGCTGCCGACGGCAGCAGTTTTACCGGCGGTGCCCACGGCACGCCGCTGGTCGCGCGCTTCGTGTGGTTGCCGCAACAGAACGCGCTGCTGGCCTCCGACAGCCTGTTCGTCGATTCGCGCAGTTGGGGCGCCATTTCCGATTACACCCGCGAACAGCTCCACGCCGCGTTGTCGCAGCGCGTCGATGCCGACGAACTGCCGCCGGAAGAGCGTGCCGATGTCATGCGTTCGGTCGGCAAGATGATCGATGCTGGCACCGAACCGGCGGCTGCCACGTTCGCAGCGTTCGAGCCAGTGCTCGCGCCCGAGGGCGACAAGCTGATGGGCCTTCGCTTCGTGTTTCCGCCGTACCAAGTCGGCCCCTACGTCGATGGTGTGCGCACGGTCGAAGTGCCGACCTCGGTACTGATGCCGCATCTGGCGCCTGCGTATCGCGGCATGTTCGTGGTGGTGAATCCAGCCACGGTGGCCGATGCCGCTCCGACCCAGACCGTGCCGCCAACGCAATAAATGCCGGTGCCGCTCAATCGCTGGTGAACAAGGCGGCAAGTACCGCGCCGCAGTCGTTTTCCAGTTTCAGATCGACCAAGGTGTCCGCGCGCGTCTGCCCGCGATTGAGGATTGCCAAGGGCGCGCCACGCTCGTGCGCCATCCGCGCGAAGCGGAAGCCGGAATACACCATCAGCGATGAGCCGACGACCAGCATCGCATCCGCCGCTTCCAGCGCCGCCACCGCCTGCGCGTAGCGCGGACGAGGCACGTTTTCGCCGAAGAACACCACGTCCGGCTTGAGCATGCCGCCGCAGAGCGTGCAGTACGGCGGGTCGAACTTCAGGACCGCAGCAGTATCGATGTCGGCATCGCCATCCGGCGCGACTGTCGCATCGCGGGGTTGCCAGCCGGCGTTTGCGGCGGTCATGCGCGCCTGCAGTTCCGTTCGCGCTTGTTCGTCACCGCAGCCGAGACAGGCGACGCGGTCGAGTCGTCCGTGCAGATCGATGACAGCCCGACTGCCGGCTCGCTGGTGCAGGGTGTCGACGTTCTGGGTGACCAATGCAGTGATGTGGCCGGTCTGCTCGAATGCCGTCAGTGCGCGATGGCTCGCGTTCGGGGCTGCGGTCGAGAAGCTTGGCCAGCCGACGTAGCTGCGCGCCCAATAGCGGCGATACGTGGCGGGATCGCCGATCAACGCCTGGTACGTCACCGGCGGCGTTCGTTTCCACGCACCATCGGTGTCGCGATAGTCGGGAATGCCCGATGCGGTGCTGACGCCAGCGCCGGTGAGCACGAACACGCGGGCGTGGCGATCGAGCCATGTGCGCAAGGCATGCGCATCCGCTGTGATTGATGCGGTGTCCGATGCTCGAAGCGAAGACGACATCGATCAAGGATAGGCCAAGTCTGCGATGGGCGGGTGCCGGAAACGACATCGCCCGGGCAAGCCGGGCGATGTCGGGAACACGGTATCGAGGCGAATCAGTGCGTGGTCAGACCGCGACGCTTCAGCAGCGGCTCGATCTGCGGTTCGCGGCCGCGGAACTGCTTGAAGGTGGTGATCGCGTCTTCCGAACCGCCGCGGCTGAGCAGCTTGGCGCGGAACCAGTCGCCGTTCTTGCGGCTGAGGCCGCCGTTCTCCTTGAACCACTCCACGCTTTCGGCATCCAGCACTTCCGACCAGATATACGCGTAGTAGCCCGCCGAATAGCCGCCCATGATGTGGCTGAAGTAGGTCGTGCGGTAACGCGGCGGCACTGCGTAGAAGTCGGTGCCATTCTTTTTCAGCGCCGCTGCTTCGAACGCGATCAGGTCCTTGCCGGCCGGCACCTGGTCGGCGCTGAGCTGGTGATAGGTCTGGTCGAGCATCGCCGCACCCAGGTACTCGGTGGTGGTGAATCCCTGGTTGAACTTCGATGCCGCCAGCACCTTGTCGAGCAGTGCCTTCGGCATCGGCGCGCCGGTCTGGTAGTGCTTGGCATAGTTGGCCAGCACTTCCGGCCAATCGGCCCACATCTCGTTGACCTGCGACGGGTATTCCACGAAATCGCGCGGCACGTTGGTGCCGGAGAAACGCGGGTACTGCACGTCGGAGAACATGCCGTGCAGCGCATGGCCGAACTCGTGGAACATGGTGGTCACTTCGTCCCAGGTCATCAGCGTCGGTTCGCCGGCCGGCGGCTTCGGGATGTTGAGATGGTTGGCGACCACCGGCAGGTTGCCGGTCAGGCCCGACTGCGACACGTATTCGCTCATCCACGCGCCGCCGCGCTTGGACGGGCGCGCGTACATGTCGGCGATGAAGATCGCCAACTGTTTGCCGTCGGCGTCGTACACGTCGTAGACGGTGACGTCGGCGTGGTAGACCGGCAGATCGGTGCGCTGTTTGAACTTCAGTCCGTAGAGCTGGCCTGCGGCGAAGAACACGCCGTTCTCCAGCACGTTCTTCATTTCGAAGTAGGGCTTGAGCTGCGATTCGTCGAAGTTGTAGCGCGCCTGGCGCACCTTCTCGGCGTAGAACGCCCAGTCCCACGGTTCCAGCTTGAAGGTCGGCTGTCCCTTGGTTTTCTGCTCGGCGTCGATCACTGCCTGCATATCGACGGCTTCGCGCTTGGCGTTGGCGACGGCCGGCGGTGCCAGTTTCGCCATCATCGCGTTGACCGCCTGCGGATTGCGCGCGGTTTCATCCTCGAGCACATAAGCCGCGTGGTTGGGGTGGCCCATGATCTTGGCGCGCTCGGCGCGCAGCTTGAGCACCTGTGACACGATGGCGGTGTTGTCGAATTCGCCGCCGTGGCTGCCGCGCCCGATCGACGCCTTGTAGACGCGCTCGCGCAGGGCACGGTTTTCGAGCTGGGTCAGCGTCGGCTGGCCGGTGGTGTTGAGCAGGGCGATGACGTACTTGCCTTCGAGCTTGCGCGTCTTGGCGGCTTCAGCAGCGGCTGCGATCTGGCCATCGGACAGGCCGGCGAGTTCCGCTTTCGTGTCGACCACGACCGCCGCTGCGTTCACTTCAGCAAGCACGTTCTGGTTGAACTTGGTGCCCAGCGTCGCGAGTTCGGAGTTGATGTCCTTGATCCGCGCTTTCTGGGCCTCGGTCAGATTGGCGCCGGCGCGTACGAAATCGGTGTAGTAGCGTTCGATCAGGCGTACGCCTTCGGCGTTCAGGCCGAGCGATTGGCGCTGATCGTGCAGCGACTTGATCCGCGCGAACAGCTTCGGGTTCAGCGAAATGGCATCGCCGTGCGCCGACAGCTTGGCGGCATAGTCGCCCTGCAGCTTCTCGCGGGTGTCGTTGGTATCGGCGCCGGTGAGGTTGAAGAACACGGTGGCCGCGCGGCCCAGCACCTGGCCGGATTTCTCCAGTGCGACGATGGTGTTGTCGAACGTGGCCGGCTCGGCGTTGTTGGCGATGGCCTCGACTTCCTTCAGCTGGTCCACCATGCCACGGTCGAATGCCGGGCCGAAGTCGCTGTCCTTGATCTTGTCGAACGCGGGGTACTTCAGCGGCAACGTGCTTTCTGCGAAAAAGGGATTGTCCTGGGCGGCGGGTGCGGGCATGGCGGTCTTGTCGTTGTCGGCGTAGGCGGGCGGTGTAATAGCGCAGCCGGCGAGGCCGGTGGCGATGGCCAGCGCGACAGCGCAGGCGAGCGGGCGATTCATGGGCGGTCCTCAGCGAGGGGGGCGTGCGGAATTGCAGCGCTCAGGGTAGCGGATGGGCGCGCTTCCGGCCCATGACGAAAGGCATGTTGCAAGCGCGACAGGGTGCTGAACAGGGTCTGTAACACACTGAATTGACGAATTGTTTACAATTTTCCGACGGCTTTCGGCGCCTTCCGCCAAACCGCGCATCGCCTCTTCTCGTTCTTCCCCCTTCCTCAGGATTCCATGTCATGACTCATTCCCATCGTCACGGCCGCCGCGCGTTGCGTATCGGTGGCTTGGCCGCCGCCATCCTGTTCGCCCTGCCGGCCATGGCCCAGGAGGCTGTCGAACCCGGCGCACCGGAACTCGATGCCATCACCGTGACCGCACAGCGCCGCGCCGAGAACATCCAGGACGTGCCGATGGCGATCACCACCATCGATCGCGAAAAACTCGAAGTGCTGACCTCCGGTGGCGACGATATCCGCCTGCTGTCGGGCCGGTTGCCGAGCCTCAATATCGAATCCTCGTTCGGCCGCGCCTTCCCGCGCTTCTATATCCGCGGTCTTGGCAACACCGACTTCGATCTCAACGCCTCCCAGCCGGTGTCGCTGGTGTACGACGGCGTGGTCCAGGAAAATCCAATCCTCAAGGGCTTCCCGCTGTTCGATCTGGATCAGATCGAAATGGCCCGCGGCCCGCAGGGCACGCTGTTCGGCCGCAACTCGCCTGCGGGCGTGATCAAATTCGAATCCGCCCGCCCGGAGCAGGAATTCGGTGGTCACGCCCGGATCGGCTACGGCAAATACAACACCATCAATGTCGAAGGCGCGGTCACCGGCGGCCTGAGCGAAACCGTCTCGGCGCGCCTCTCGGTGCTGCACGAACGCCGCGACGACTGGGTGGACAACGTCGCCAACGGCCCGGGCGACGATCTCGAAGGCTACAAGGAAACGGCCGCGCGCCTGCAGGTGCTGTTCCAGCCCAGCGACACCTTCGAAGCGCTGGCCAACGTCCACATGCGCAAACTCGACGGCACGGCGCGTCTGTTCCGCGCTGGCCTCATCCGTCCGGGCAGCAACGATCTGAACAGCGGTTTCTCGCGCGACCGCGTCTCGATCGACGGCCGCAACGAGCAGACCCTCGACCAGTTCGGCGCCAACCTGCGCATGCGCTGGGATCTCGGTCGCGTCAGCCTGTACTCGATCACCGGCTACGAAAGCGTCGAAACCTTCAGTCGTGGCGATATCGACGGCGGCTCGGTGTATGCCTTCCCGACCGGCCCGATCGGTACGTCGCTGTTCCCGGCGGAATCCGCCGATGGCCTGCCGGATCATCGCCAGCTGAGCCAGGAATTCCGCCTCGAATCGAACGAGTGGGGCCGCTTCGACTGGCAGGCGGGGTTGTTCTGGTTCGACGAATCGATCGACGTGGACAGCTTTTCCTACGACGGTTTCGGCGGCCCGCAGAACGGCTACGCCATCCAGCGCCAGGACAACACCGCATGGGCGGTGTTCGCCTCCGGCGATTTCGATGTCACGGAGACATTCAAGCTGCGCGGCGGCCTGCGCTACACCGACGACCAGAAAGACTTCACCGCCGAGCGCGTCGTCGGCCCGTTCGGTCCGCCGATCGCGCCGATCAAGGTCAGCCCCAGCGACACCGATGTCAGTTGGGATCTCAGCGCGGTCTACGCAATCAACGACGACGTGAATGTCTACGGCCGCGTGGCCCGCGGTTTCCGCGCGCCGAGCGTGCAGGGACGTTTGATGTTCGCCGACGCGACGTTGCCATCCAGCCAGCTGGTCACCGTCGCCGACACCGAAACCGTGCTGTCGTGGGAAGCCGGCGTGAAGACGCAGCTGTGGGACAACCGCCTGCGTCTGGGCTTCGCGCTGTTCCGCTACACCGTGAACGATCAGCAGCTCACCGCCGTCGGCGGCGCCAGCAACATCGCCACGCTGGTCAATGCCGACAAGACCATCGGCCAGGGTGCCGAGCTGGATGTGCAGGCGTGGCTGACCGACAACCTGTTCGTCACCTTCGGCGCCAGCTACAACGACACCGAGATCCAGGACAAGAACCTCACCGTGTTCGGCTGCGGCGGCGGCTGTCAGGTCAACGACCCTGCGGGCACCGTGGCCGGCACCTTCCGCATCGACGGCAACACGCTGCCGCAGGCGCCGAGGAACGTCTACAACGTCACCGCGCGCTATGGCATCCCGACCAGTCACGGCGAGTTCTTCGCGTACACCGACTGGGCGTATCGCAGCGAAGTCAATTTCTTCCTTTACGAGTCGACCGAGTTCACCGGGGCCTCTCTGCTGGAAGGCGGTCTGCGTCTGGGCTACGCCTGGAACAGCGGCGATTATGAAGTTGCGCTGCTCGGCCGCAACATCACCAATGAAGAAGCCATCGTCGGCGGCATCGACTTCAACAACCTCACCGGTTTCCTCAACGAGCCGCGCACCTGGGGCGTGGAGTTCAAGGCGAAGTTCTGATCGCGTGACGTCCCGTGGATGACAAGGCCCGGCCTGCAGCGATGCAGGCCGGGTTTTTTGTGCCGGATCCAGAGTCTCATCGGATGCGACGCGGCCGGTTACATTAGCCACTGCTTCCCCACGTATCTCTGTTCCCATGAGCAAACCCGCTTCAAAAAACGCCGGCAAAGCCCGCACCGCCTTCGTCTGCAGCGAATGCGGGGCCGAATCCAGCAAGTGGCAGGGGCAGTGCGGCGAGTGCGGGGCGTGGAATACGCTGACCCAGATCGTGCTGGAATCCGCCGCCTCGGCAGCGTCGCCGGCTGCGCGCCGCAGCAGTTGGGCCGGCAAGGTCGACCCGCCCAAGGTCACGCCGCTGAAGGACGTGCTGCATCACGAGGATGCGCGCACCAGCACCGGCATCGGCGAGTTCGACCGTGTCCTGGGTGGCGGGCTGGTCGAGGGGGCGGTGATCCTGATCGGCGGCGACCCGGGCATCGGCAAGTCCACGCTGCTGCTGCAGGCGCTGGCGGGCATGGCCGGGCGGTTGCCGGCGCTGTACGTCACCGGCGAGGAATCGCTGGCGCAGGTGGCGGGGCGCGCCTCCCGGCTCGGGTTGCCGCTCGATGGCCTGAGCGCGCTGGCCGAAACCGGGGTCGAGCGCATCCTCGAACAGGCCTCGCAGATGCGGCCGAAGCTGCTGGTCGCCGATTCGGTGCAGACGCTGTGGACCGAGTCGCTGACCGCAGCGCCGGGCTCGGTCAGCCAGGTGCGCGAGAGCGCCGCGCGTCTCGTGCGTTACGCGAAGGAAACCGGTACCGCGATCTTCCTCGTCGGCCACGTGACGAAAGAGGGCGGCATTGCCGGTCCGCGCGTGCTCGAACACATGGTCGATGCCGTGCTGTATTTCGAGGGCGACAGTGGCAGCCGCTTCCGGGTGCTGCGCGCGTTCAAGAACCGCTTCGGCGCGGTCAATGAGCTGGGCGTGTTCGCGATGGGCGACAAGGGCCTGCGCGAAGTGCCGAATCCATCGGCGATTTTTCTTTCCGGCGGCAGCACGCCGCAGCCGGGCAGCTGCGTGATGGTCACCCGCGAGGGCACACGCCCGCTGATGGTGGAAGTACAGGCGCTGGTGGATTCCTCGCCGCTGTCGAATCCGCGCCGGGTCGCGGTCGGTCTCGAACAGAACCGCCTCGCGATGCTGCTGGCGGTGCTGCATCGCCACGGCGGGATCATGATCGGCGACCAGGACGTGTTCGTGAACGTGGTCGGCGGCATCCGCGTGCAGGAAACCGCCGCCGATCTGCCGGTGCTGCTGGCGGTGCTGTCGTCGTTGCGCGACCGGCCGCTGGCGGAGAAGACCATCGCGTTCGGCGAAGTCGGGCTGTCGGGCGAAATCCGCCCGGTGCCGAACGGCGAAGAGCGCCTGAAAGAAGCGGCGACCCACGGGTTCAAGCGCGCCATCGTCTCCAAAGCCAACGCACCGAAAGCCGGTTCCTACAAAGGCATGGAGGTGGTCGCGGTCGAGCGACTTGCGGACGCGTTGAGCGCCGCCGCAGACTGACCACGATTACCACTGATACGGCAGAGTCGTCGATGACAGGTTTCTTCGCTGCGGTACGCTTGCTGTTCGGTGGTCGCGCCGCCGAACCACCGATGAATCCCGATGACTTCACCAAAGAAGTCGCGCGGCGCGTGCGTCTGGCCGCCCCGCAACTCGATGTGAAGGTCGTGGACGCGTTGGAGCTTGCGATCAACATGAGCGGGGACGACGGCAATCGCGCGTTCCTCGACAACGCCTATCAGACGTATCAGGGCGAGTCCGCGCGCAACCGCAGCGATGTGATCGATCGCTTCGTGCGTTCCTTCGCCGAAGCGGCGACGGGTCTCAAGCGCAGTCGCGACGCGATCATCCCGATCGTCAAGGATCGCGGTTGGCTGGAGGAGATCCGTCTGTCGATGCGGCGGATGGGAAGCGGAAAAGCCCAAGAGAACGTGTACGAAGACATCAACGATGCGCTCGTCGTGGTCTACGCTGTCGATACGCCGAGCAATATCGCGTATCTCAGCCCGGACGAACTGGAAAGTCTCGGTGTGCAGCGCGAAGACCTGCGCGCGTTGGCGGTGCGCAACCTGCGCGGTTTGTTGCCGGGCATCGAGGTCCATCGTGGCGATCTGGTCAATATGATCACCGCCGACGGCAACTATGAAGCCTCGCTGTTGCTGTTCGCTGATCTATGGGAACGCGAGCGCGAAAAGCTGCGCGGTGAACCTGTCGCCGCCGTGCCCGCGCGAGACCTGTTGCTGTTCGCCGATTCAGCCAATCCCGATGCGGTCGCGCAGTTGAAGCACCTGGCCGCGAAGATGCGCGGCGAAGCGACTTATGCGCTGACCGACCGGCTGTTCTTGCTGCGTGAGGGGAACTGGCTGCCGCTCTGACCTTCGTCGCCTAAAATCCTGTCATGCACGAGATCGAACCGCCGCTTGACGATGACGAGCCGTCCACCGCCCCGGTAGCAACCGCGGGCAAGCGCCGTCGCCCGGAACTCACGCCTGCCCAGCGCGCGCTGGGACTATTGGTCCGCCGCGAGCATTCGCGCAAAGAGCTGACCCGCAAGCTGACCGCGCGCGGCGTGGAGGCGGACGACGCCAAGGCTGCGGTGGCGCGGATGACCGCTGAAGGCTGGCAGGACGACGCCCGCTTCGCCGAACTGCTGGTCCGCAGTCGCGCCAGCAACGGCTATGGCCCGCTGCGGATTCGCGCCGAGCTGGGCACCCACGGTCTGGATCGCGACATCGTCACCGCCGCGATGGACGCCTACGACGGCGACTGGACCGAAAACGCCCGCGATCTGGCCCGCCGCCGGTTTCCCGGACGCCTCGACGACCGCGCGATCCAGCGCAAGGCCGCCGATTTTCTGCTCCGTCGCGGGTTTTCCGGCGATCAGGTCCGCGCTGCGGTGCGATTGGACGATGACGATGATTGAGCCCCCCGATTGCCATCCCGGGCGCAGCGAGGGACCTGCTTTTCGTTGTTCATGTGTTCTCGTCGAAAAACAGGTCCCTCGCTACGCCCGGGATGACAGAAGTATTGGTTTCGTGGCCCACCGCCCGGCCTCGACAGCCCTCCGCCTGTTAATCTAGCCACTCTTGGGTTGTTCGCTCGATTCCGCGCCGGCAGATTGCCGTGCCTGCGGCGCGCGGACTGCGCCCGTCACCCCAACGATGCCATGAAAACCACAGCCGCTCGCCCCACGTCAAAGATCCGTCAGGACTTCCTCGAATTCTTCCGCTCGAAAGGCCACACCGTGGTGCCATCGAGCCCGCTGGTGCCGGGCAATGACCCGACCCTGCTGTTCACCAATGCAGGCATGGTCCAGTTCAAGGACGTGTTCCTGGGCGCCGAAAAGCGCAGCTACACCCGCGCAGCGTCCAGCCAGCGCTGTGTGCGCGCCGGCGGCAAGCACAACGATCTCGACCAGGTCGGCTACACCGCGCGTCACCACACCTTTTTCGAAATGCTGGGTAACTTCAGTTTCGGCGACTACTTCAAGCGCGACGCCATCGCCTATGCATGGGAACTGCTGACCGTCGTCTGGCAACTGCCGAAAGACAAGCTGCTGGTCACGATCTATCACACCGACGACGAAGCCTTCGGCATCTGGCACAACGAGATCGGACTGCCGGCCGACCGGATCATCCGCATCGGCGACAACAAGGGCGCGCCATATGCGTCCGACAATTTCTGGCAGATGGCCGACACCGGCCCCTGCGGCCCCTGCACCGAGATCTTCTACGACCACGGCGCGCACATCGCCGGCGGCCCGCCGGGCTCTCCCGACGAAGACGGTGACCGCTATATCGAGATCTGGAACAACGTGTTCATGCAGTTCGACCGCCAGCCCGACGGCACCCTGCTGCCGCTGCCGGCGCCGTGCGTGGACACCGGCATGGGCCTGGAGCGCATCGCCGCCGTGCTGCAGCACGTGCACAGCAACTACGAGATCGACCTGTTCCAGCATCTGATCAAGGCTGCGTCCGAGATTACGGGCACGCTCGATCTCGAACATAAATCGCTGCGCGTGATCGCCGATCACACCCGTGCGTGCAGCTTCCTGATTGTCGATGGCGTGCTGCCGAGCAATGAGGGGCGCGGCTATGTGTTGCGGCGGATCATTCGTCGTGCGCTGAGGCATGGTTGGATGCTGGGTATGAAAGAGCCGTTTCTCTATGAGATGGTTAGGGTCTTGAATGAAGTTATGGGGGAAGCCTACCCAGAGCTCGGCATAGCTCGCGCGCATGTCCAAAAAGTGATTCGTAGCGAGGAGGAGAGATTCAGTTCACTCTTGGTTAGAGGCATGTCGCTTGTGGCACACGCTCTGCATCCGCGCGTGCCTGTTATGCGATTTCTCGATCAAATGTTTGGCTGGGGGAACAGTTACAGAGGTTCTGTCAGTTCTTCTTCGGGCTATTTTTTAGATGGGCTTGTTGAGTCTCCCGATGGAAATATTGCAGTTATAGTCGCTGATAATCAAAATCCTATTCAGCAGTTGCAGCAGATTAGATTTCGTCTACATGCGTTGAATGAAGATGGTATGGAGTCTTTTAAGAAGCTCATTTTTGTGGCGGTGGATGCGCCTATAAATGTTCGTGAAAATCTAAGGAGCTCTTGTCGAGACGACTCGTCTCTAAAAGTCGAACTACTGTTTTTGACTTTGGCGGACGTTGCTCAGCATAAATATTTGCTTGGTGATGTAGCTTTTAACCTGTATGACACTTACGGATTTCCGCGTGATCTGACTGAGGATATTTGTCGGGAGCAGGGTTACAAGTTCGATGGTGTTGGCTTTGATATAGCAATGGAGCAACAGCGCGAGAAGGGTAAGGCGGCCGGCAAGTTCGGCGGCGGCGCTATGCTGCCGGCCGAACTGATCGCTCAACTATCGCCCACCGGATTCCTTGGCTACGACCATCTCGAAGCCGCTGGCCTTGAAGTCGTTGCGATCCTTAAGGATGGTAAGCAAATCAACGCGATCGCTGCAGGCGACAACGCCATCGTGATCCTTGATCGTACCCCGTTCTACGCTGAATCCGGCGGCCAGGTCGGCGATACCGGCCGTTTGCTGGGCGAAGGCTTTGATTTCGCAGTGTCGGATACCCAGAAAC
>JBAQRU010000249.1:0-15355 GCA_049296025.1 Lysobacteraceae bacterium
CGTCAGCGCGACGAGGCCCGCGCGCTGTTCGCGCAGGCGCTGCAGCGCTGCGCGCCGGGCGGCATCGTCGTGGCCTGCATCGCCAACGACGAGGGCGCCAAATCCGGCGAAGGCGATTTCAAGCGGCTGTGCGGGCTCGACGGCAATCTCACCAAGCATCACTGCCGCGTGTTCTGGGTGCGGCGCGACGACACCAGAATCGATGCCGCCTTGCTCGCCCAATGGTCGACGCTGGATGCAGAGCGCCCGATCCTCGGCGGACGCTTCATGAGCCGGCCCGGCGTGTTCGCATGGGATCGCATCGATCCCGCATCGCAGCTGCTGGCCGAACATCTGCCTGCGGATCTTCGTGGCCGTGCCGCCGACCTCGGCGCCGGTTACGGCTATCTGTCGGCCGAACTGCTGCAGCGCTGTCCCGGCATCGCGTCGCTGGATGTGTACGAGGCCGAAGCGCGCGCGCTCGATCTGGCGAAGCGCAATCTCGCCGATGCCGCCGCGCGGCTGCCGCTGCGTTTCCTCTGGCAGGACGTGGCGCTTGGATTGTCCGAACAGTACGACGTGATCGTCACCAATCCGCCGTTCCATGCGCAGCAGGGCGCCGCGCGTCCCGATATCGGCCGCGCCTTCATCGCCGCTGCGGCTGCGGCGCTGGTGCCCGGCGGACGCCTGTGGCTGGTCGCGAACCGCAATCTGCCCTACGAACTGGAGCTCGACGTGAATTTCGGCAGCGTGCGCATCGTCACCCAGCAGCAGGGATTCAAGATCATCGAAGCGATCAAGGGCGCCGCTGCGACGCCGCAGCCCGCAACGCCGACACCCGCGCGCAAACGTCGCGTACCCAGTCGCGCAGCTGAAGCGCGCGCATGGCGCGGCAACGCATGAAACTGTTGAAGCTCATTGCGAACCTCGGCTATGGCAGCCGCAAACAGGTGACGGTGCTGTTCCGCGAAGGCCGCATCACCGATGCCGACGGCGAGGTGCTGTACACCGACGATGAACTCGGCGTGCATGCCACGCACGAAACGATCCGCGTCGACGGCGAACCGCTCGATCCACCGCAGGGCTTGCTGCTGATGCTGCACAAGCCGCCCGGCCATGTGTGTTCGACCAAGGACAAGGGCCGGCTGATCTACGATCTGCTGCCGCCGCGCTTCCGTTTGCGCGATCCGGTGCTGTCCAGCGTCGGCCGGCTCGATCGCGAGACCAGCGGCCTGCTGCTGATGACCGACGACGGCGCGCTGTTGCACCGGATCATTTCGCCGAAGTCGGCATTGCCGAAAGTCTATGAAGCCACGCTGGCGAATCCGCTGCGCGGCGACGAGGCCGCGCTGTTCGCCAGCGGCACGCTGATGCTGGAATCCGAGCAGAAACCGCTGCTGCCCGCCGGGATGGAAGTGCTGGCGCCGCAGCGCGCACGCCTGACCCTGCACGAAGGCCGCTATCACCAGGTGCGGCGGATGTTCGCGGCCGCCGGCAACCACGTCGAGGCGCTGCATCGTGTGTCGGTGGGCGGCGCGAGGCTGGCCGATCTGCCCTCGGGCGAGTGGCGTGTGTTGGGCAAGGAAGAAACCGGTCGTCTATTCGAAGCAGCTGTCTGAAATACTTCGCTCGCTTCGCGATCCGTTGAGGCGATCGATAGCAGGAATCGATCGCGATTGGTGTCGCTGTCGGCTGCGCCTTTGACAATCGTGCCCGCCAGAAAATTAACGATATTCTCACTTGACTTTGCAATATCGATATCGTTACCTATGACTGCTATGGAGCTGTAATAAAAACCGCCGCTGACGCATATCGTCATCGGACAGTTTTTCATCGACCGCACGACAAGGAAGTGTCCCATGCAATCAAGGAAACCGTCTTTTCCCCGCGTCGAAAATTCCCCGGATCGACTGCCGCTTTTGAAAAAAACAGCGATGGTCAGCGCTCTGATGTGTACGCTGATCTACGGTCATACGGTCGCTGCGTTCGATGTCGTGATCGATCCGGCCGCGATCGCCAAACAGGTTGCGGAATTCGCAGAACAGGCGAAACGCTGGGAAGCGACTGCCAGGCAGTACAAGCAGCAGCTCATCAGC
Source organism: Lysobacteraceae bacterium (assembly GCA_049296025.1). Taxonomy (GTDB): domain Bacteria; phylum Pseudomonadota; class Gammaproteobacteria; order Xanthomonadales; family Xanthomonadaceae; genus Lysobacter_I. Next base: position 2,076 of record JBAQRU010000249.1, read on the forward strand.
CTGGGCGGTCTGAGTTTCAATCCTGCCAAGCTGAGTTCGGAAAAAGACAGCCTCCCTTATGTCGATCCCGATTACGGCTTGGAAGATGCCTGCCGTAAAAAGGGCGGCGATGGCCCGCTGGGCGTCATCTCGAATCTGTTCCAGCCGGATGCAAACCAGGAAATCCTGGATCAGCAGCTGGAAATATGTAAGCGCCTTGTCCGCGCCGAAAATCTCAAATACAACGAAACCGTGCGCTTCCTGAGAAACCTGCGCAGCCGGCAGGACGAACTGAAAACACTTGATGATCGTCGCGCCAGCGTCGGTAGTGAGCAGGGCAAATTGCAGGCTCTTAGTTACGATATCGACCGCTATCATCAGAACAGCAAGATGGATCTCGACAATTGGCAGGCGATGATCGTCGCGTACGACAGCTACATCGCTCAGTTGAACAGATACCAGCAGCGTTTGGCCAATCGTGCCCTGAACGGGAAGCAGCCGGAAATTCTCAGCGGAGTCGTTCAGGGGCTCGTGTTGAAAAAAATACTCGACGAGCGAAAAAAAGCGGATTGCTGGGAGAGCAAAGAAAAGCAGATTGAATGTCGTTGACCGAAGCGGGCGATCGGCGCACCGCACAAGCGCGCTGCACTACTTGGCCACTGATCTATGGATAGCAACGCGCCTGCGATGATCGTTGATGGCATGCAATTGCTGACGGGGCTGCTTGGGCGGCTTGACCCGTTGCGCGGCGCGCTGGCGGCGAGCCCCATCGACGATCTTGGAAATCTTTTCTTCTTCTACGAGATAAAAGAGTTCGTCAATTACCGGATCGACCGGTTCATGGAGGGATTGCTCGGCCGCACGATGTCGTTGGCCGGCGCCGTGGCGTTGTCGCTGATGACAGTGTGGATACTGTTCAAAGGCTTCCGGATCCTGTCCGGCAAGAGTCAGGAATCGATGATGGCGTTGGTGATGGATTCGCTGCGTGCCGCGTTGATCGTCGGTGCGGCGACCACCATGGCGGCCGGCGGTTCATCGATCGTCAAAATCATGTCCGACGACATGATGAATGCGATCTACCATACCGTCACCGGCCACCGTACGGGAAATCCTTATGGTGCGATCGACAAAAGCCTCGGTTACATGCAATTGGCGATGCTGAGTATCGACGCGCTTCAGGTCAGCGGCGACGAAACCATCGCAGCGGCGAAATCCCGCGCCCAGCTTTTCACCGGAGTCGGCATCGCCGGCCCCGCACTGGTCGGCGGCACGCTGTTGATGTTGAACCGGATCGCGATGGCGCTGTTCGTGGGGCTGGGGCCGATTTTCATCCTCTGCCTTCTGTTCGATGCGACCAAGGCGCTGTTCAACAAATGGCTGTTGTTCGGCATTGGCACCATGTTCTCGCTGGGCGTTTTGGGCGTGATGGTCAGTCTTGCGCTGGATGTGGTGCTGGCCGTGGCGGCATCGTTCTGGGTCGGCAACTTCCTGGGCACCAATACCGAGGGCATCAGCAGCATGGCCCTGCAGCAGGGCGGTCTGGGCTTGGTGATGACCATGCTGATCGTGACCGTGCCGCCGATGGCAGCGAACTTTTTCCAGGGAACGCTGGGGCAGTTCACAGCGTCCAATGCGTTCATGCTGGCCGGTGGCGGTCGTATGCATAAAAGCGATCACCAGCATACGTCCACGAACTATGCCCCCGCTGGAGCCGGGCCATCGCCGTCTTCCCCCGCTAACCAGAATATGAACCGGATGGAGCACGACCAACCGCGCCCGGGGGGCAATAGCCATACTCCGGCCAACGCCCCGATCCTTGCGAAAGCCGCGCCGAATGCCGACGAAATCAAGGCCGGGCCATTGCCGCGCCATGAGGGCTGATGAGATGACATTCCGGTGGATACTGCTGGTCCTATTTTCGGGGCTCAGCCTGCACGCGAACGCGGAGAATGGTTGCCCCGCCGGTTACGAGCCGTGGAAAATTCCGGTCGAAAGCAGCAGCGACTGCATGGCCATCCCCGACGATGGCCAGACGACCGGTCCGGCCGCTATCGAGCAGCAATGGGTCAGTCGCTGGGGTGCGATCGCGATCGGTTCCACGGCCAGCGGTGGGGGCGTGGGTACGTCGACCGATATGGCGAGTCGGCGCAAAGCCGAATCGCAGGCCATCAAAGCATGCCGGGACACCGGCGGCGGTTCGCAATGCAAAGTGTTTTCGTACCACGACCAGTGTGCTGTGGTGGCGTGGGGTGCTGCCAGTTATGTCGTTCAGAGCGCCGAGTCGATCGAACACGCGTCCGGCGTCGCGCTCGAACGATGCGGCAAGAAAACCGACGACTGTGAAATTTTCTACAGCGCCTGCAGTCTGCCGCAGCGCAAGCGTTGAGGGCTCGCCGTCAAGAGCTTGCGGTAAAGAGCCGGCGGTCAAGCGCCCGTTCGTATTTCGCGGTCGCATCCACGCGATGGACAGCCATCCGGCATGCCATGCAAAGGTGATGCTTGCGGTTCGATGCGTCGCTTCGGAAGCGTCTTCAAGATTGCAGAAGTTTGCGGAAACCTTCGATCCCCAACTTGGCCATCGTATCCAGATTGCGCTCCACGATGACGTCCGCTTCCGGATACGCGGCGATCGCTTTGTCGAGGCTCGCTTCGCGCAGCAGATGCAGTGTGGGGTAGGGCGCACGATTGGTGCAGTTGCCCGGGTCGTCGGCGTCGGTGTCCGCGAAGCGGTAATCGGGGTGGAAACTGGCGACCTGCAGTTCGCCGTCGAGTTCCAGCGCTTCGATCAGCGCGTCGACACGATCGAGGAAATCGTTGTAGTCGAGAAAATCGGTCAGCACCCGCGGATGCACGAGCAGCGTGGTGTCGGTCTGGTCGGACGGGGTGTCGCGCAGACGCAGCAGTTCTTCGGCGAGCTCTTCCAGCAGGTCTTCCGCCAGCTCGGCGTCGCTCAGCACGAACCGTACCTGCTGTTTGACGTACACGGCTTTGGCGAACGGGCAGAGATTCAGGCCGATCACCGCGCGCTCCAGCCAGAGGCGCGTGGCGGCGATTTCGACAGGCTCGCTTGCGCCGGGTTGAAGCGGGTCGTTCATCGATTCAGTCGCGGAAATTGTCGAACTGCAGCGGGCGCTCGAATTCCATGCCGCGCAGCAGCGCCATCGCCGCCTGCAGATCATCGCGCTTCTTGCCGTTGACGCGCAGTTTGTCGCCGTTGATCTGGGTGTCGACTTTCAGTTTGGCGTCCTTGAGCGCTGACTGGATTTTTTTCGCCAGTTCGCGTTCGATGCCCTGCTGTACTTTGATCTTCTGGCGTGCGCCAGCGAGATTGGTGTCGATGTCGCCAGCGTCGAGGCAGCGGGCATCGATCTTCCGCGCGATCATCCGCAGCCGCAGGATGTCCTGCATCTGCTGCAGCTGGAATTCGCTGGGCGCGGTGAGCGCGACGGTGCCGTCTTCGAGGGCGAAGGTCGCATCCACACCCTTGAAATCGAAGCGCGTGGTCAGTTCGCGGCTGGCCTGATCGACGGCGTTGGTCAGTTCGTGCAGGTCGACTTCGGAGACGATATCGAAAGAGGGCATGGCGGCAGGGTCGGCGGCGTGGCTGGCGGCGGTGTGCGCAGATTAACCGATGCCGCCCGCGTCGTGCGCGCCGCCCGGGACATGGCTGCGTGCGGCACGCGATGTCACTGCCTCACCGTCACTGCCTCACCAGCTCCACCCGGCGATTCTTCGTGCGGCCGGCCTCGCTGCCGTTGTCGGCGATCGGCTGACCCTGACCGAAGCCTCTCGACTGCAATCGCGAAGGGTCGATGCCCAGGCCGATCAGCGCACCGAGCACGCTGCGTGCGCGGGCAGTCGACAGTTCCTGGTTGTGCGTCGCGGTGCCGTTGTTGTCGGTGTGGCCTTCGATCGACAGCTTCAGCGCCGGGTCGGCGTTGAGCATTTTGTTGATCTCTTCCAGCAGGGGCTGGGCATCCGGGCGGAGAGTCGCTTTGTCGACATCGAAGTTGATATGCAGTGCGACCCGACCATGGGCGTCGATGGCCTTCTTCATCGCCGAAGCGTCGAGGAAACCGACCGATTGCTTCATGCCCTCGCGCTGCAGCACCACGATGTAGCCGTGCAGCGGAATCGCGCCGGTGCTGACCTGCACCCAGTATTCCTTGTTGCCCTGGCGGAGCAGATAGGTGTTGTTGTCGCAGTCGATGCCCGCGCAGGTGCCGTGGTAATGCTTGTCGAGGAGTTCGCGCCCGCCGAAGGCATCGACGGCTGCGTCGGTGTATGCGGTCTTGCTGATCTTGACGCCGCCCAGCGCGAGGATCGCGTTCTCGTAATTGCGCTGAAAGGCGATCGCGGTGTAGCGCCGCAGGTCGGTCGCGTCCAGCGAGTACATGCTGCGCGCGACCTTGCCCTCGATCGCGACGATCTTGTTGCCTGCGATCATGTGCTCGCGATCGAAGTCGGCATTGCGGTCGCGGTCGCCGAGGACGCTTTCCTGGCCGTCGGGCGCCTTGAAGAACGGAAACGGCGGCAGGGTCGCGGTGCTCTCCGGCACGGTGGCCGGATCGAAGTCGGGCTGCGTGGGGGGGGGGACATTCGCCGGCCCGGCGGGAGCGGTCTCGGCGGCCGATCCCGATCCCGCGCTGCCGGCTGCAGGGCCGCCACGATCGCAGGCGGCCAGACAGAACGCGCCCAGCAAAGACAGACAGAGCAGGCGCAGGGCGGCGTTCGACGACATGGCGATTCCTCGTGCAGAGGGGTGCAAGCTTGCACTAAAACGTCTGAATCGACATCCCGGCGCGCAGTGGGTCACACGCGCTTGATGGCTGTCGAGCCCCGGCGACTTTGGTCGAAATGTTCACCATTCGTGCCGCATCACAGCTTCACCAGCTCGACGCGGCGGTTCTTGGCCCGATCGCCGCCGCTGGCGTTGTCGGCCAGCGGTTTGTCCTGGCCGAAGCCCTTGGACTGAAGTCGTGCCGGATCAATGCCCAAGCCGACCAGTGCGTCGAGCACGCTACGCGCGCGATCAACAGCAGACACGTGAAAGTAGGCGCCCGCAGGTCACTCCGGCGAAACATCCTGCCGCACCGTGATGCTGGCGTTGGGTGGCGACTGCCTTCATCCTGCAGGCATGACATCCCCTCACGCCTCCGGGCCCGCTGGCGCGCACCGCTGGCGCGCAGCCCTGTTCATGCTTGCCGCCGTCGGCCTGTTCTCATTGATGGACGCCGGCTTGAAGCTGCTGTCGGCGCACTATCCGCCGATGCAGGTGGCGGCGCTGCGCGGCGGTGCCTCGCTGCCGTTCGTCCTGGCCTGGGTATTGGCGACGGTGGGCGCGCGCAGTCTGTTCCGGGTGAGCTGGCCGCTGCATCTGCTGCGTGCAGTGCTCGGCATCCTGATGATGGCGCCTTTCGTCTACGCCCTGCGCACCTTGCCGCTGTCCACCGCCTACACGATCTTCTTCATCGCGCCGCTGCTGATCACCGCGCTGTCGGTGCCGATCCTGGGCGAACGCGTCGGGCCGCGACGCTGGGCCGCGATCGTGGTCGGCTTCCTCGGCGTCATGGTGGTGCTGCGTCCCACCGGCGAAGGCATCGGCAGTCTTGCCGGGCTGGCGGTGCTGCTGGCGGCGTTCGGCTATGCGATCTCCGCGATCACGGTGCGGGTGTTGGCCCGGACCGACAGCAGTCAGGCGATCGTGGTCTGGCTGCTGGTATCGATGGCGCTGGGCGCCGGCCTGCTGGCATTGCCGCAGTGGGTGCCGATCCGCGGCACGGATCTGTGGCTGATCGCGGGCGTGGGCATTGCCGGTGCGCTTGGCCAATACACCATCACCGAGGCGTTCCGTCAGGGCGAGGCTTCGTTGATTGCGCCGCTGGAATACAGCGCCCTGCTCTGGGGCGTGCTGCTGGATTTCAGCCTGTGGGGCGTGCTGCCCGACGGCATGACCTGGGTCGGCGCGGCGATCATCGTGCTCAGCGGCCTGTATCTGCTGCGGCGCGAGCGCGTCCATCTGGAGGCCGAGCATCCCTGATTCGGCACGGATTCGTAATGGTTTCGCAGTGTTGCCCGTTGTCCTCTGTCGCACTGGTCCTGCGTTCTGTTCCGGTTGTCACCCCATTTTCACGGAGCCACGCCCCATGCAACGCAAGCACATCCTCGGTTTGAGCCTGGCCGTCGCCGCCCTCGCCTCGGTCGCCGCCTATGCGCAGAAAAGTATCCTGCTGCGCGACGACGCCATTCGCGGCGTGTCCGCCGATCTGCCCGTGACCGCCAAGCAGCGCGTGCTGAGCCAGCGCGCCAGCCAGCTCGGCGCGCAGACCACCGCCAGGCGCGCGCAGGTCACGGCGAAACTCGCCGACCCGATCTATCCGGTGACCGAGGACGAGGTCTACGACGTCGACAGCTTCGGCCGCAATGTGCGCTGGCTCGGTCTCGCCAGCGCGTTCATCAATCTCCAGCCTTCGTGCCCGAAGCCGACCTCGCCCGACGAATACTGCGAGAAGATCGATCCGACGCCCGGCGCCTACACGTCTTTCAGCTTCAACGATGCGGCGCGCATCAAGCTGCCGAAATATGCCTCGAATTCGCTGCTCTGCTACTGGTTCTCGCCGGTGCTGACCCTGACCTACCACAACCCCACCGCGTCCCGCGTGACCGGCCGCTTCCGCTACAGCCCGACCCTGACCATCGAAAATCCGGTGCTGTCGGATCCGTCGCTGATCGACCCGACCACCGGCGCGCCGTTCGGCGGCCAGTTGTTGACCTCGATGACCTCGTCGGAACGGTTCGAGACATCGCTGGAACCCCTCGTGACCCTCAACGAGCGCACCCGCGATTCCACGATCTGCATGGCCGGTTTCATCAGCCACAAATCGCTGATCCAGAACTATGGCCTGACCCCGTCCCAGGCCGACGATTTCTTCGCCAGCCCGACCACGATCCGCTTGAACGTGAGCGGCAGCGTCCAGTACGTCAGCAGCGCTTCGCTGGTGTTCGGTCTGCGCGTGGTCGGCGATTGAGCCGTTCCTGCATTCGCGAAGCCCGCAAAGCCCGGCGCCATGCCGGGCTTTGTCGTTTCCGGACTTCGAGTGGCGCTGCGACGCACGATGACGCGGCGCCGGTGAAGGTGTGGCATCGCGGGTTGAGTCGAACCGGCGACGTGCGCCGCAGTATGGCCGCGTGCTGAATACGTTTTCTGCTTCCACGCAGGCCGGTCGATGCGCCCGGACCGTGCGTCGTGGTTGGCGTGCGGCCCATCCGCGGCCACAATAGCCCGATGCCATCGCCGCCCGGCGCAGGCGCGACCACCAAGGCCCGCACATGACAGATATGAAGGAAGCCCTCGTTCCCGACATCGGCGATTTCACCGGTATCCCGGTCATCGAGATTCTGGTCGCCGTCGGCGACACCGTCGCCAAGGATCAGGGGCTGGTGACGCTGGAGTCGGACAAGGCGACGATGGAAGTGCCCGCGCCGTTCGCCGGCACGGTCCGCGAACTCAAGGTCAAACTCGGCGACAACGTTTCCGAAGGCAGCGTGGTCGCGATCATTGAAGCAGCCATCGAAGTGGCCGATGCAGCAGCGTCCGCCGCCGCGACACCGGCACCCGCAGTTGCACCCACACCCGCAGCACCGCCTCCGGTCGCAGCCGCGCCCACGCCTGCTGCAGCGCCGCCACCTACTGCACCTGTTGCCGCAGCGAGCGCCCCGATGGGTGCAGGCCTGCCGCCGGTACGCTTCGACGCCGACGCCGTGCTGCCCGACAAGGTGCCTTATGCCAGCCCCGCCGTGCGCCTGTTCGCGCGCGAGCTCGGCGTCGATCTGGCCCGCGTCTCCGGCAGCGCACGCGGCGGACGCATCAGCAAGGAAGACGTGCAGCAGTTCGTGAAATCCGCGCTACAGGGCGGCGCTGTCGCAGGAGGGGCTTCAGCGCCGATGGGCGGAGGATTGAACCTGCTTCCCTGGCCGAAAGTCGACTTCGCCAAATTCGGCGACATCGAAACCCGCGAACTGTCGCGGATCAAGAAAATCTCCGGCGCCAACCTCGCGCGCAACTGGGCGATGATCCCGCACGTCACCCAGCACGACGATGCCGATATCACCGATCTGGAAGACCTGCGCGTCGCACTCAACAAGGAAAACGAGAAGGCAGGCATCAAGCTGACCATGCTGGCGTTCCTGATGAAAGCGGTCGTCTCGGCGATGCAGAAGTATCCCGACTTCAACGCTTCGCTCGACGCCGATGGCGGCACGCTGGTGCTGAAAAAGTATTTCCACATCGGCTTCGCCGCCGATACGCCAAACGGCCTTGTGGTGCCGGTGGTGCGCGATGTCGACAGGAAGGGCGTGATCCAGATCGCGCGGGAAACCGGCGAGCTCGCGAAGAAAGCCCGCGACGGCAAACTCGGCCCTGCGGAGATGAGCGGCGGTTGTTTCTCGATCAGCTCGCTCGGCGGCATCGGCGGCACCGGCTTCACGCCGATCGTCAACGCGCCGGAAGTCGCGATCCTCGGCGTATCGAAATCGGCGATCAAACCGGTGTGGGACGGCCAGCAGTTCGCACCGCGCCTGATCCTGCCGCTGTCGCTGTCCTACGACCATCGCGTGATCGACGGCGCCTCCGCCGCGCGCTTCACCGCATATCTGGCGCAACTGCTCGCCGATATGCGCCGCGTGTTGCTGTGACCGGGGAACGATGATGACGACGACAGTGGAAGTAAAAGTCCCCGACATCGGCGACTTCGACAAGATCCCGGTGATCGAGATTCTGGTGAAGGTCGGTGAGACCGTCGCCAAGGATCAGGGCCTGGTCACGCTGGAATCCGACAAGGCGACGATGGAAGTGCCGTCGTCCACTGCGGGCGTGGTGAAAGAGATCAAGGTGAAGCTGGGCGATGGCGTGTCCGAAGGCAGCGTGATCGCCATCGTCGAGACCGCCGAAAGCGCTGCTCCTGTGGGAGCGGCTTCAGCCCCGATGCCCGCTGCCGTTCCCGCAGCCGCATCTCCACCCGCGCCCGCGCCGGCCGCTGCCGGATCCTCCGGCCGCAAAGCCGACATCGAATGCCGCATGCTCGTGCTCGGCGCCGGCCCCGGCGGCTACACCGCCGCGTTCCGCAGCGCCGATCTTGGCCTCGACACCGTGCTGGTCGAACGCTACGCCGCGCTCGGCGGTGTGTGCTTGAACGTCGGCTGCATTCCGTCGAAGGCGTTGCTGCACGCGGCCAACGTCATCGACGAAGCCGCGCATGCGAAGGATTACGGCATCGACTTCGGCGCGCCGAAGATCGGCCTCGATGCGCTGCGCGGCTACAAGGAGAAAGTCGTCGGTCAGCTCACCAAGGGTCTCGCCGGCATGTCCAAGCAGCGCAAGGTGCGCGTGGTGCAGGGTAGCGGCAGGTTCGTGTCGTCGAACGAGATCGAAGTGCAAGGCGACGCAGGCACCCAGTTGATCCGCTTCGAGCAGTGCATCATCGCCGCCGGTTCGCAGCCGGTGAAGCTGCCCGCGTTCCCGTGGGACGACCCGCGGGTGATGGATTCGACCGACGCGCTCGAATTGAAAGATATTCCGAAGACGCTGCTGGTCGTCGGCGGCGGCATCATCGGTCTGGAAATGGCGACGGTGTATCGCGCGCTCGGCAGCGCGGTGACCGTGGTCGAGTTCATGGACCAGATCATGCCCGGCGCCGACACCGACCTGATCAAGCCGCTCGCCGATCGCCTGAAGAAGCAGGGCGTCGCGATTCATCTGAAAACGAAAGTGACTGAAGCCAAGGCGACCAAGGCCGGCATCGTCTGCGGCTTCGACGGCGCCAGCATTCCGGCGAACGACACCTACGACCGCGTACTCGTGGCCGTCGGCCGCACCCCGAACGGCAACAAGCTCGACGCCGGCAAAGCGGGCGTCGCGGTCACCGAGCGCGGCTTCATCAACGTGGATCGGCAGATGCGCACCAACGTGCCGCATATCTTCGCGATCGGCGACATCATCGGCCAACCGATGCTCGCGCACAAAGCCACGCATGAGGGCAAACTCGCTGCGGAAGTCGCTGCAGGCGAGAAGAAAGAGTGGGTTGCGCGGGTGATTCCGTCGGTGGCCTACACCGATCCGGAAATCGCCTGGGTCGGCATCACCGAAACCGAAGCGAAAGCCAAGGGCCTGAAGATCGGCGTCGGCAAATTCCCGTGGGCGGCATCGGGCCGCGCCATCGGCATCGGACGCACCGAAGGCTTCACCAAACTGATCTTCGACGAAACCAGTCATCGCATCATCGGTGCCGGCATCGTCGGCGTGCATGCGGGCGACCTGATCGCCGAAGTCGGCCTCGCGATCGAGATGGGCTGCGAGGTCGCCGACATCGGCCACACCATCCATCCGCATCCCACGCTCAGCGAATCGGTCGGCATGGCGGCGGAAGTGTTCGACGGCACGATTACCGATCTTTACTTGCCCAAGAAGGCCAAGTAGCCGGATTTGTACATTCCGAAGAAGAGGTGATGCGCATGCCGGGTCCGGTCGAGGGCCTGCATGCGGCGGAAGCTGCTGCGCATCGCGCCTTGCCGGGCTGACGCCGTCTCTGCCGCACAGACAAGACGAAGCCCCGGCTTGGGGCCGGGGCTTCGGTTGCCTGCATTACAGCCGCCGAGGGTCGGCGAAGGAGAGTCGTACAGGACGGGATGACAGACTGTGGCCCGTGACGGAAGTTCCTGCGGGCGTTGCCGACAACATCGCCTCTTGGGCATTGAGTAGCGTCCCCTTGCCGTCGCAAGCTCGTTTTCGAGTGGAAAAAGTCCGAAAAAACAATCGGTTGAGTCGAATAATTGAGGCCAGCGCCCGACCATCGTCGAGGTTGCCCCGGAAAACAGCGGACTGTTATACTTTTTCGGCTTCGCGGGGCGGTTTTCGATCACAAGCATGTCTTGGGCCGGCCGCCCCGACGCTTCTGCCACTACCTCGGATGCCGCGTGCTGAATTCTGTCGCTGCGGGCCGTCGGCTGGCGCGACGTACGGTGCTGATGCAGGCCGTCGCCACGCTGCTCGCCGCACTGGTCTGCCTGTCGTTCGGTGCGCAAGCTGCGCTCGGTGGGCTGGTCGGAGGCGCCGCGATGACCCTGGGCAGCGCTTTGGCCGCCTGGGGGGCGTTCTCGGGGGGTGTGGTCGGCGCGGAAGCCGCGTTCGGCCGTTTGCTGCTGGGGTTGGCGGCGAAATGGATCGTGGTGGTTGCGGGGCTGTTGCTCGCGATCGCCGTCTGGAAACTGCCGGCGCTGCCGGTGCTCGCCGGAGCGGCCATGGCTGCATCGGCGTTGTTGTTCACCGCGAGAGATGGACTGCGCCGAGAGTAGGCGTGTCCGGGTCGACCGGGTCGTTGGGATTGATCGTCGCGAACATCCTCGCGACGGAACCGTGGATTTGAGGGCGACAGCGTGAGTGCCGAAAAAAGCAGCGGTGGACTGACCGAATACATCGTCCACCACCTGACCCATAACAAGGTCGATGTGGCCGGTTACGGCTTCCATCTCGATTCCTGGGTGATTTCGCTGGCGCTCGGCCTGCTTGCCTGCCTCTTGTTGTGGTCGCAGGCGCGCAAGGCCACTTCCGGCGTCCCGTCCAAGGGCCAGGCCTTCGTCGAGCTGCTGGTCGAATTCGTCGACGGCCAAGTCAAGGATGCATTCCACGGCGACCGCCGTTTCATTGCGCCGCTGGCGCTGACCATCTTCGTCTGGGTCGTGTTCATGAACACGATGGACCTGCTGCCGCTGGACCTGCCGGGCTGGATCATCGCCAAGGTCGCCGGCGAGGAAACCGCCCACCACACTTTCCTCCGCGTGGTCCCGACCGCCGACGTCAACACCACCTTCGGCATGTCGATCACCGTGTTCCTGCTGATCATCTTCTACTCGATAAAGGCGAAGGGCGGCTGGGGTTTCACCAAGGAACTGTTCACCGCGCCGTTCCATGGCCATGGTGTGATGGCCATCATCCTGGCCCCGTTCAATCTCTTCCTCAATCTCGTCGAGTACCTGTCCAAGCCGGTCAGTCTCGGCATGCGACTGTTCGGCAACATGTACGCGGGCGAGTTGCTGTTCATGCTGATCGCAGGCCTGTTCGCGTCGTGGGCCACCTTCGTGCCGGGCGTGTTCGTCCACGCCGGCTGGGCGATCTTCCACATCCTGATCATCCTGCTGCAGGCCTTCATCTTCATGGTGCTCACCGTCGTCTATCTGGCGATGGCGCACGAGCACCACTGAGTTTCCGTTTCATCCTTTCCGACTCATCCTTTCATCCAGCAATCCGGAGTTCATCATGGAATTCATCGCCAACGTCCAGGGCTTCACCGCCATCGCCATCGGCCTCATCGTCGGTCTCGGCGCGCTCGGCGCCGCGCTCGGCATCGGCATCATGGGTTCGAAGTTCCTCGAATCCGCCGCCCGTCAGCCGGAACTCGTGCCGATGCTGTCCGGCCGCATGTTCCTGCTCGCCGGCCTGATCGACGCGGCGTTCCTGATCGGCGTCGGCGTGGCCATGATGTTCGCGTTCGCGAACCCGCTGCTCGCCGCGCTGCAGCAGGTCGCCGGCTGATCGGCACGGGTGCGGCCCGCAGGAGCGGTCCGCACCATCGTTCGCGCATGCCCCGGCTCGACGCCGAGGCATGCGCCGATTCGCAGGACACGCTTCCTCAGGGCACGTCATGAATCCGAATATCACCTTGCTGGGCCAGATGATCTCGTTCGCGATCCTCATCTGGTTCACCGTCAAGTTCATCTGGCCGCCGTTGATGAAGGCGATCGAAGAGCGTCAGCAGAAGATCGCTGAAGGCCTCGCCGCAGCCGACAACGCGCAGAAAAACCTCGCCCAGGCCGAGGAAAAGGTCAACGAAGAGCTGAAGCTCGCCCGCACCAAGGCCAACGAGATCATCGATCAGGCCCACCAGCGCGCGAACCAGATCGTCGATCAGGCCAAGAACGACGCCGTCGCCGAAGCCAACCGGCAGAAAGCGCTGGCCGAGGCCGACATCGCCGCCGCCGCCAACCGCGCCAAGGAAGATCTGCGCAAGCAGGTGTCCGCCCTGGCCGTGAGCGGTGCCGAAAAGCTGCTCAGGCGCGAGATCGATGCCAACGCCCACAAGGCGCTGATCGACGAACTCGCCGCCCAGCTCTGACCGGACGAATCGACCGATGAGCCAGGCTCTCACCCTCGCACGCCCTTATGCCCGCGCCGCCTATGCGATCGCGCGCGACAACGGCGCCGCGCCGCAATGGTCCGAAGCGCTCGGTTTCGCTGCGCGCGTCGCCGC
>JBAQRU010000250.1:0-3564 GCA_049296025.1 Lysobacteraceae bacterium
GTGCTGCGCCAGCGCGTCGACGCCAATCTGCGCAAGCGGTTGCGCAGGCCGCCGGAGCCGGGCGCGCCGGAACGGATGATGCCGCACTACACCACGCTGGCATTGCTGCAGCGCTGAACCGGCGGAGCGCCTACAATCCCTGACCCTTTCCCGTCAGGCACCGGCATGTCGCCCAAATCCACCGTGGTCAAGGTCGAGCTGCAGGTCAGCGACATGGACCGGCATTACTACGCCCAGCACAACCTGACCCTGGCCCAGCATCCGTCCGAAACCGACGTGCGGCTGATGGTGCGATTGCTGGCGTTCGCGCTGTACGCCGACGAGCGTCTGGAATTCGGCCGCGGCCTGAGCGACGATAGCGAACCGGATCTGTGGCGGCGCGATTACGTCGGCGACATCCAGCGCTGGATCGAACTCGGCCAGCCCGATGAAAGCCGCATCCGCAAAGCCTGCGCGCGCGCGGAGCAGGTCGTCGTGGTGAATTACGGCGGCCATGCCGCCGAGGTGTGGTGGAACAAGATTTCAGCCAGCCTGTCGCGCTTCGACAATCTCACCGTGATCGATCTGGATCCCAAAGCGATCGACGAGATCGTCGGTCACCTGCAGCGCGGCATGCGCCTGACCGCGATGATCCAGGACACCGAAGTGCAGCTGATGAGCGACAGCCTGAACGTGGCGCTGACGCCACGGGTGCGGATGGCGGCGGCTTGAGCCGTCGGGAAGCTCAGTCGCGATCCGGCGCACCCAGCGGAAAATACCCACGATAAGGCCGCGCCTCGTCGACGGCGCGGACCACCGAGGGCCGCGCGAGCAGACGCTGGCGATACGCGTGGACGTTCGCGAACGACGCATCGATGGCGTGGGTCCAGTCGGCGTAGAAGAGGAAAGGCGCGGCGCCGCAATCCGCAAGGCTGAAGTGTTCGCCCACCGCCCATTCGCGATCGCGCATGCGCGTGTCGAGCCAGGCGTAGGCCTTTTCCAGCATCGCACGCGCTTCGGACACGCCATGCGCGTCGCGCGCGGCTTGCGGTTGGAGGCTGTCGAAGACGACCTTCTGCTGCGGCGTGGAGACATAGTTGTCGAAGAAGCGGTCGAGCATGCGCACTTCCAGCGCGGCTTCGGCGTCTTCGGGGATCAGACGTACCGGCCCGGGAAAGCGCAGGCCGAGATATTCGACGATGGTGCTGGCCTCGACCACCATCCGTGGGCCGTCCAGCAGTACCGGGAAGCGACGGATCGGCCACAGGGAGGCGAGTCTACGCGTGTTTTCAGGACCGTCTTCGCCGTCGAGGATACGAAACTCGAATGGCGTGCCGTTCTCGTACAGCGCGATCAGCACTTTCTGCGAATACGATGAAAACGGATGGGCGTAAAGCTGAAGGGACATGGCGCGCTCCTGAATCGACCGGGGATGGTTGTGAGACGAACCAGAGGTTGCTGAATCGACATGCCGGCGTAGTCTTCCGCTGCCCTGACCATGGCATGACCACGCTGCCGCCATGGAACGATACACGGGCGGACCCCGTTATCATCGCCGGGCCTGCGATGCCCTCCGCATCGCGTATTCCAGGAGAATCCCACGATGCGAGCTTTGCGTTCCTGTGCCGTCCTGTTGATCGCCGTGTGCGCCAGTGCTCCGGTGTTCGCCTCCGAATCCAACAAATGGCGGCTTGAGTTCAGCGGCGCGGCCGAATCCGCCGGGGAAATGGTGTTCGAGATCGTGCCGAAGGGACGCGAAGCGGTGCGGGTACGGGTCGAGATCGAACGCAACGACGGCGAGAACCGGGTCGCGCGCAAGGTCAAGACCGCGATCGACCGCCAGGCCGGCCGCTGGGTCGATGCCGAATTGGACGATGGCGAGGACGTGCTGGTGAAGCGCCGCCTGCTCAGGCCACGGGTATCCATCGTGCTGGTCTCCAGCACCGTGAAGGACGTGCGGATCAACTTCGACAAGGAGTGATCCGGGCATTGCTGCGTTGCCAGGCCGGCGTTATCACGCGACCGCGTTTATATTCGTATTCCTGTTGATGTTTCGGAGGCGACCATGGCGACCGGATGGGCAGGCGATGGTGCCGTGCAGGACCAGATCGATGCCACCGTCAAGGACGGTATCCAGCGCGTGCGCAGCCGGTTGCCGCAAGGGCCCGGGCTGACCCGCTGCGAAGACTGCGACGCGGACATTCCAGAGGCGCGGCGCAAGGCCGTGCCGGGCGTGCGCCTGTGCGTGAATTGCCAGGATGCCCACGACAAGGCTGACGCCACGAACAGCGGCTACAACCGCCGCGGCAGCAAGGACAGCCAGCTGCGCTGAACGCAAGGTATTGATTTCGCTGGACAACGTATTGGGCGTCCGGTCGTGGTTCGGCTGATTTTATGATCGACATCAAGTAATCTCGATCACGGAAGTCTGAGGTTGGCCGTCGGCAGCAAGTAGCCGCGTTGTGAAAAGAGGCGGCCACCCGCCCCCAATGCGATCCCCGAAGCCCAACGACGCGCAGCGACCCTGCCGCTCACGGATGCCGTAACTGCGACACAGCGACTGAAAGACGAAGCCGTCGGGGCGGGCGTCTCCGCCCCGGCGGTGTTGCCGCCGATCAGTCCCGGCGCATCCACCACAGGAACAGTGCGAGCAGCACGCTGAGCACGATGGCGACTTTCAGCACCGTACCCAACCGGGTCTGCTGGCCCGGCAGGGCGTCGCGGTCGTACTCGCCATAGAACAGGCGTGCGCGGACCGCCTTTGGATCGAGGTTTTTGCGGTCCTGCAACGCGAGCCGTACTTCCACAAGGGTCTTGTCCGGAAAGCTGTAGGCATGCCCCTCGCGGCCGACCCACGCCGCCTGCGGCGCGCTGCCGACGTTGACCACGCTTTCGCCCATGTAGGCGGTGCGGATGCCGATGACCCCCAGCGTGATCGGGATCGCGCAGGGCTCGCGCGCCTCGGGGCATTCGATGCCGACATCGATCAGCGCCTCGCCTTCCGCATCGCCGTCTGGTCGCGTCGCGGCGTAGTCGACGAGCAGGGTCACCGGACCCTTGCTCGCGTCGTAAGCGAAGTGACCGGCCTCGAGCCGGCTGAAGTCCTTGGCCTGCGCCTGGATCTCCGCACCGGTCCAGGTGGTGTCGGCCACGATCTCCAGAGGCTTCTCCGGGTCCTCGCTTTCCAGCGGCATCGGCAGCGCGTTCGACTGCGCGAAGGCAGTCAGGGGCGCTGCGATCAATGCGCCGGACAGCACGAAGTGCTGGATGCAGCGGCCCATGGCGATACGGAGTTCGATCATGTCGACATCATCCGGAAGAAGAGATGAGAGCCTGTTCAAAATCTTTGCGCGTTGAAAATTTCGCTCGTCATTCCCGCTTTCGTGGGAATGACGAGCAAGAGCGATGTTTGTGGTGAGATTTTGAACAGGCCCTAAGAGCCTGTTCAAAATCTTCTGAGAGCCTGTTCAAAATCTTCTGAGCACCAGTGCCAGGAAAGCCAGATGGACGAACTGCAGGCTGGTGTTGAGAAGCCGCTCGCAGTTCTTCCATAGCCTTCGGCACTTCTCCAGCCAAGCAAATGAT
>JBAQRU010000251.1:0-4927 GCA_049296025.1 Lysobacteraceae bacterium
CGCGCGCGCCGCACGCACCAGCGCGAGACTGCCGCGCGGACCGGCGCCCAGCGCGATGCCCGGCCACTTGCGCGTGGTGGTCACGATGCGCACGGCGTAATCGATCACCGCCGCATCGACGGTCACCTGCGCGGTGCCCTGCTGCATCGCGACGATCTCCTCGGCGCTGAGCACGCTGGCGACCTGCGACAGATCGAAGTGCG
This sequence comes from Lysobacteraceae bacterium, assembly GCA_049296025.1. Lineage (GTDB taxonomy): Bacteria > Pseudomonadota > Gammaproteobacteria > Xanthomonadales > Xanthomonadaceae > Lysobacter_I. The sequence goes on from JBAQRU010000251.1 coordinate 204, forward strand.
CGGCGGCGCGGCCGTGGCTCACGGCGGTGACCATGCTGACTTCGTCGGCGTGCGAGGGATAGTCGATCAGCACTTTCAGCAGGAAGCGGTCGAGCTGCGCTTCGGGCAGCGGATAGGTGCCTTCCTGTTCGACCGGGTTCTGCGTGGCCAGGGTCATGAACGGCGCCGGCAGCGGATGGCTGCTGCCTTCGATGGTGACCTGCTGTTCCTGCATCGCTTCGAGCAGTGCGGACTGGGTCTTCGCCGGTGCGCGATTGATTTCGTCGGCCAGCAGCAGATTGGTGAAGATCGGGCCGCGACGGATCGCGAAGCGTTCGGTCTTCGGGTCGTAGACCGCGTGGCCGCTGACATCGCTGGGCATCAGGTCGGGGGTGAACTGCACGCGACCGTAGCCGCAGCCCAGCGCCTGGCCCAGCGCGCGCACCAGCAGGGTCTTGCCCAGGCCGGGCACGCCTTCGATCAGCACGTGGCCGCCAGCGAGCAGCACGATCAGGATCTGGTCGAGCACCTCGTCCTGACCGATGAAGGCCTTGGCGACTTCGTCGCGCACGGCGGCGGCGCGCGCGACCAGGGCTTCGCCGACGATTGGTGCGAGCGCGGCTGCGGTGGACTCGTGGGTCGAGAGGGTGGTCATAGGCGTTTTCTCAGCTGCAGGAGTTTGGTGATGCGGATGACGAAATCCTTGGCGTCGCCGGGGCGCGGATAGCGCAGCGCGGCCTCGATGTCGACGACGCTCATGCCGGTGCGCTTGGCGATGGCGTCGATCTGCGCCGGGCCTTCGAGCGCGGCGGCATAGGGGTCGCGCTGGCGCAGGCGGCGCAGGAAGGCGTCGTGGACGGCGGTGTAGAGCGTGGCGCGACGGCCGTAGCGATACAGGTGATCGCCGCTGGCCTGCACGTGTTCCAGCAGCGAACGGCGATCCGGCGGCGGCGACGGTCGCGCCGGGCCGAGGCGTTCGGCGCGCATCCACAGCCACACCAACAGCGCCAGCAGCAGCGGCAGCAGCATGCGCCAGGCGTGATCCAGCAACAGCCGCCACAGCGGCGGCATGTTGGCGCTGTAGATCAGATGGAAGGTGCCGGCGCGCGCGTAGTTCGGCTGCAGCAGCTGTCGGGTCAAGGCGCGATGCGGCTTGTCTTCGAGCTTCTCGTTGACGAGGAAATCCAGATCGGCGAGCACATCGATGCTGCCTTCGCCCCACGGTACGCGGGCGTAGCCGTATTCCGCACTGTCGTCATTGCCCCAGAGCGCGAGGACTTCGACATCGTCGCTGGTGAAATAGAAATGGCGTCCGTCGCAGAATTCGGCGTGCTCGTCCATCTTCGCCACTTGCAGACCGAGACAGCTCGATTCGCCGTCGGTGGATTCTTCATCGACCGACGCCTCGTCCACGAACGCTTCTTCGCCGGATCCGGCATCGACCGGCGCGATGCCGATCTCGCCCAGCAGCGGGACCTTGTCTTCACCGATCACCACGCCCGGCGGCGGCGTGCGCACGATCAGATGGCCGCCGGCTTCGACCCAGTCGAGCAGACGCGCGCTGTCGGCCCCGGGCAAGGTGCGCGTATCGCCGAGCAGCAGCAGGGTGTCGGCCGGTTTCAGCGGATGGGTGTCGAGGGCCAGACGCTGGCGCGAATCGACGCGTTGGCCGTCCTTGCCCAGCGCGATCTTCAGCGCGTACAGCGGGTTGTACGAGGCTTCGCCCTTCGGCGGCAGATCGATGGTTTTGACCACGCGCTTGTAGGTATGCATCCACCACGCGACGAAACCGCCGACCAGGCCCGCGACCACCAGCGCGAGCAGGACCGCGCGGACGGCATCCGCACGCCGGCTCACGACTGCCACCCGAAGCGTTGCGCGAGGGTCTGCACCAGTGCATCGAATTCATCGGCGGCCGGCAGGCGTTGGCCGTAGGCGGCGTACTGCCAGATGCGGACCATGCGCTGGAAGATGTCGCGGTCTTCCGCCACCGGCATGCGTCGCGACAGGCGCAGGCATTCGGCTTCGGTCGCGCCCGGCGGCAGGTGCGCGTCGACGCGCGCGCTCATCGCTTCGACGCTGGCGCGATACAGCAATGCCAGCGCGCGTCGCGGCTGACCTTCGGCCCACAGCCGGCGCGCGACCGTCGCGATATCCGGCGGCAGCGGTTCGTTGTGGGAAATCGCGGTGGTTTCCACCGGCATCGGTTCGTCTTCAGGCTTTGCCGCAGCGCCAAGCAGCCACGGCCACCAGCGCTTCGCGGTGATCGCCAGCATCAACACCAGCACGCCGAGCAGGAACCACAGGCCGTATTCGGCGACGAAACCGACCAGCGCCGCCAGCCATTTCAACTCGGGAACATCGGCTTCTTCCGGTTCCTTGTCCTTCTTCTTGTCGCGCCGTTCCCACGTGGCGGTTTTCTGCTTCGGGCGCAGCAGCGGATCCTGATAGGCCTTGCCGACCGCTTTGCCGAACGCGGCGTGATCGGCGGTGTCTTCACCGAAGATCTCCTCCAGCGTCGAGGTTTCGATCTTTTCTTCCGGTTTGGCGGCAGCCTTGGTCTTGTCGTTCCCGCCGGTCTTCGCGGCGGCATCCGGCGCGGCGGCGGGCGCGTTGTCGTTCTGCGCGTCTTTCGCGGCTTCCGGCACGACGATCGGCGGCGCGCCAGCGGTGGTCTGCGCAGTGGACTGCTTCGCTTGCGTCGTCTTATCCGGGTTCGTCTTATCCGGAAACGGACAGGTCCCGTCGTCGCGTTCGCTGGCCTGCGCCGGCATCGCCATCGACAGCAGCGCGAACGCCAGCAGGGCGATCGGCAGGACGATCGACACGATCGCGCCGCCGGCCGCTTCCAGCCGCTTGCGCATGCGCCGGAATGCGATCTCCAGATCCCAGGCTTCCAGCTGCGTGCGGCGGTTGAGATACAGACCGAAACCGGCGCCGATGTAGAACGGTTCAATGAAACCCGCCGCCAGCCAGTCCACCAGATTCAGCGCGATCAGCGCCCATGCCGGCGGCGCTTCGGTGATCATCGCCCACGCCGCGCGCGCCGCTTCAGGCAGCAATTCGTTGGGTACCGCGATCACCGTCAGCAGCACCAGCGACAGTTCGATGGCGAGAATGAAGTTCGCGCACATCACGAACAGTTGCACCGCATAGCCGCCGAGGCCGACGCCGATCACCCGGCGTCGCTCACCGAGCCGTGCGGGGTCGGTGCCTTCCAGCAGATCGATCGGCAGCATCACCGCGCGCAGCGGGCTGAACCGGCGCCAGGTGAGATGGCCGCGCATCGGCCGCCAACCCCAGGTCAACTGCGCGCGCAGGGTTTCGGCGACGCTGGGCACGCTGCCGAACACCGTGCGCGACAGCACGTACATCGGGATGCGATCGAACGCCGGCCGCAGCCACCAGAACAGCAGCCCGGCCAGCCAGATGTGGCCGATCGCCCAGGCCGCGAGATTCAGGACGACGAACACCGCGCCGGTGACCAGCAGCCACGGGATCCAGATCGCACGGGCATGTTTGCGCACCAGCGCGCTGCCCAGCTCCATCGCCTCCCAGGGCGAACGCGGGCGCAGTTCGACGGTGAGGGTTTCAAGCTTCAATTCGAAGCGCCCTTCTGCCGTTCATGGCGCGACGTTGCAGGCTCCGGATCACGCGGCGGTGCCGCGTTAGCGGATCCGCTTCGCCCGCCTCGTCCACCGAACGCCAACCAAGCCAATGTCAGCGTCCACAGCACGCCGCCGACGGTGAATTTGACCATCGCCGGGATCCAGCCGATCGACGACCAGAACGCTTCCACGAACGCGGCGAACACCAGCATCGCGAAGATGCCCAGACACAGTTTCGCGCCGACCTTGCCGCCTTCGATCAACGCATCGACGCGCCGTCGCCGCCCGGGCGCGACCAGATCCAGCCCGATCCGCAGGCCGGCGGCGCCCGCGAGCACGATCGCGGTGAGCTCCGGCGCCGAATGCCCGGCGACGAAACGCCAGAACGGGTCGCCGTGACCGACGCCCTGCAGATGCCCGGCGACGCCGCCGATCATCAGCCCGTTCATGATCAGCACGAAGATGGTGCCGATACCGGCGATCAGCCCGCTGGCGAACGTACGCAGCGCGATGCTGACGTTGTTCATGACATAGAAACCGAACATCGCCAGATCGTCGCCGCTCTCGCGTCCCAGCTTGCGCTGCGGATCGGCGGGGTCGTACATCTCTTCCATCCCGGCGACCGCGCCGGGTTCGTAGACGCTGTAGATCAACTCGGGCGAGATCTGCACCGCCACGAAGGAACCGACCAGCGGCACCACGAACAGCAGCAGCGCGGCCAGCAGACAGCCGCGCTGGGCGCGGACCAGACGCGGGAAATCGGCGAGGAAGAATTCCAGCGCGCGCCGCCACTGCGGCGGCGGCGCGCGATAGAACACCGCATGGCCGCGCTGGGTCAGCGCCTGCAGGCGTTCCACCACCTGCGGGCTGTAGCCGCGGCTGCGCGCCAGCGCCAATTGCTGGCAGAGCCGGCGATACCGCGCCGGCACGTCTTCGTCGCGCAGTCCCTGCCATTGGCTTTGTCTGGCGCGCGCCGCGCGCGGGCTGTCGCCACGCGCGACCAGCCAGGCCTCGAATTCGGTCCATTCGGCGGCGTGGCGGGCGATGAACGCCTCCTGCTTCATCACCGCCTGCTTCATGCTGGATGCGTTCGTGCTGGATGCGGACGTGCTCATTGCCGCCCCAGCAGCCAATTGG
>JBAQRU010000252.1:0-3650 GCA_049296025.1 Lysobacteraceae bacterium
GCGGAAACACGAACTCCACCCCCAGCCCGGCGGCTGCGGTGATCAACCCGCAGACGATGAAGACGCGCCCCGAAACCCGATGGATCTTCGGCCAGTCGCGACGGATCGACGGGATGAACTGCAGCGGCCCCAGCAGCATGAACACTGTTCCCGCCAGGATGTGGATCGCCGGCAGCCAAGGCTGTTGCACATAGACCATGAAGACCGGGTCGGCGAGCGGCTGACCCGTGATCAAGGCTTGCCCGGTGACCACGAATCGCATGATCCCCGAAAAGACCACGATCCCGCCGTACAGCCATAAAAAGATCGGCACCCAGCCGACCGTCAGTTTCCTACCTGCCGAATCCATTCATCAACTCCGCGAACTTCCCGCCGGGCATGGTACTACACACGTTAGGCATCATTGCGGCCGTGGTGCGAGCGAAAGTGAATCGCCCCGATGGATTGAGAGATGAAATTGTGGGTGTCCCGATCTACCTCGATCTACCTCGGTGTTGGGAGCGACGCGTCAAAAGCGGGAGAGGTCCGACGCGACCCGCAGCGGCTGGGGACGTCTATTCACGCCGCTGTTTCCAAGGGCGCGGACTGCTGCAAGCCTGCATACCCCAACTCCATCGCCAGTTGCTGCGTTTCTGGTTCCAGCCTGTCCCAAAGGTGCGAATGCTTCTTCCATTCGTCGGCGCGCGAGGATTCGATTTTGCCCGCCATGAAGATCTGGTGCGGGTCTCCGATCTCCCAGGACCAGAACGCAGAAAGTATCGATCCCACCGTGTCCGGTGCCTTCTTGTTTTCATAGGTCTCGATGGCCTTGCGCGGATCCTGGTCGATGCCGAGAAACGCGTACAGCGCGGACAATGTTCCTTCCGGGTCTCTGACCATCGATTCGAATGCGTAGACGAACTTCTGTTCCTGCGGAATCTTTTTCAGAAACTCGACCGTCCGGCGGTTCTCGTAATGCCACCACGATTCCAGGATCTTGAACTTGTCGAAGTCGTACTGCTGCTGCGCCTCCATCCTGTAGTCCTGAAGTTCCTTGAAGGCCTCCCACTTCGCGAATGCCATGGCGAAGAGCCCGACCTCCCCGCGCTTGTGTTGTTCCCGCGCCTTCATTCCGAATTTCCTGAACTGCTCGTCGGAAAGCGAGTCGATCTGCGTCTTCTGCGACTGGATCACGGACAGAGGGTGGCGATACACATGGATGTACTTCGCTTTCGGGTACCGCTGCAGGAACAATTCATCGGAAATATACGACAGGTAAGAGGGCGTCTTGTCGACGAAGACGGACTCCGAGCGGGCCTGCAGGTAGGCGTAGAGGTCGGACGTCGGGAGGTCTCGCCGTTCCGCGTCCTTCATCTTCGCGTACGCGGACACCAGCGATGTGCGATCGGCCCTGGAGAGCGCCTGCGCAAGCCCGATGCCGAACGATTTGTAGATGGTCCGCTCCAGCATGTCCTTGCGCTGACCCATGCTGTCGAACGTCGCCAGGTACAGCTCCGGCGGGCAGGTGATGCTGTCGGTGTAGTCGAGAAGGATCGAGGACAGCGTGGTTCCGCTTCTGGGGGAGCCCAGCAGGAAACACAGGGTCTTGTCGTCTGCGGCAACGGCCTCTGGCTCGAACCGGCTGGACGACCGCTTGAACAGCGCGCCAATCTCCAGGCACGGGCGTTTCACCAGGTTGTGGAACACGAGTGCGTTCAGGATCGACGAACTGAATCTGATCAAAGCGTTTTTCATCCCTGCCCCGGCTGTCCTGTTTGAATGGCCAGTTTACCCCGTAAGGCGGGCTTGAGCCTCCTACGGTTTGGCTTTGATGTTCTTCGGCAAATGCGAACCTCCGCGTCATCATCGTCTTCCCGACCTGTTGGAGCAGCTTGAGGTAGGTGTAGGTCAGCGAGGGTTCGACTTTCATCACGCCGATGGAGACCATGGCCCGCTCGGGCAACACGCAAGTTGGCCCCGTAATGCGTAGGGTGGGCTTTACGCCCACCATTTTGATGCGTGAATGATGGAGAAAATGAATCTCCCAATCTCGGCGGTTCGGCTTCGACGATTGTTACGTGAGACGGGTAGATTGCAATGGTGGGCATAAAGCCCGCCCTACGACACTACGACGTTGCGTCCGCATCACGGGGCGTCGCGATCTCACCCGCGCCTGGCGACCGCAGCGAGTAGGCTGGAGTAAGCGCAACGCAACTCCACCATCGGATCAATGCAGGCGCATCTCGAGTCAGCGTGGCCCGCGTAAATGCGTCGTAATAAAGCGCTCTACAGCCTCGATTTCCGACTGCGGCCATCGGCCTTGTCCGGACGGCCTGCTCCCCATTCCATTTCCCTGCCTGACCCGCGAAAATGGTAGGGCGTTCTTTAATCTCCAGGGGACAATCCGATGACGGTCCGCAAGGCTTTCGCACACATTTCCTTCATGCTCGTGCTCGTGGGGTTTCCGCTGCACGTGTTGGCCGGCACTCCGAAAGCCACGATAGTGGCGCCGTCCATCGATGGCCCGACGCAGATCGGGTTCTCCACCGACCAGGTCTCGAAATGGACCGATCTGCCGCTCGGTACCTATCGCGTGCCCAACAGCGACGTGATCATCTCCGGTCACCAGAAGGGCGGCGCAGCACCGATGCTGCTGTTCGGTCTCATCGGCGTGGCCGTGCAGAGCGGGATCAACGCGAGTCACGGCAAGGAGGCCATGGCCTCGGCTGAGCAGGCGCTGACCTTCTCCATCGACGAGGAAGCCAAGGCGAAGTTGGCGGCGGCGCTGGCGGATCCGGCTTATGCGGACAAGTTCACCGTCGATGCGACGCCTGACCGCCGGTTCGACGTGACGGGCGCGGTGGTGATGAGTTTCGCAAATGAGCTCGAAGCGCTGCCGTACGTCACGCTGCGCGTGAAGTTGATGGGCAAGGGCGGCAAGTCGAAGCTATGGACCACGCGCTATATCGCCTCCAGCGGCGCACGCCGTCCGATCGTCGGTGCCGGCAGTTGGACCGAGAACGATGGCGAGGCGCTGCGGCCGCAGGTGAGCAGGCTGCTTGACCTCGCGATCCAGACGATGCTGAAGGACATCGCCACGCCGTACCCGCGCGAGGAGGCGTCGCTCACGAAGGTCCACGGCTTCTTCGTGCACGTCAACAAGCCGCTGCAGGTGGTGGGCTATAAACTGTCCGAGGAAGACGGACGCATGCTGTTCCTGCCCAAGCTGGGCACCAGCATCGTGTTCGCGGGTGTGAACGTGCTCGACACCGATTCGGTGTGGCAGCAGCCGGCCGGCAAGAAGGACCGGCCACTGAAACTGCTCAAGCCTGACGACCCGACGCTGGCGGGGATCGCGCCGAAAGCCGTCGCGCCCGTGACCGAGGCTGCGGAGGGTGGTGCCGTGGAAGCGCCTGCGGTGCCGGAAGCGGCAGAGGCCGATGTGCTGGAGGCGGAAGCGCCGGACGAGGCGACGCAGCAAGAGGCGGCACCGCCGGAGCGGACCCCGGCCACTGTGTGAGGTTCGCCGGGGCGCGAGGGCGGCAAAACAGGGGTCAGAGTGCACTTTCACTGCGCAGGGAAAATCCCGCTCTGACCCTGATGCCGGTCAGTTAACGCTGATTGGCTTTTTTGCATTCGCCGGATTCTGTTCCGGTGGAGCGGCCTTCAGG
>JBAQRU010000253.1:0-1626 GCA_049296025.1 Lysobacteraceae bacterium
ATCGTCGCCCGGGCGCTTCGATCCTCAGATCGGCATGCTTCAGATCGGCATGCTTCAGACCGGCATTTCGCTGCGGGTACCGAACGCATGCGACAGCGTGCCGCGATCGACGTATTCGAGTTCGCCACCCAACGGCACGCCGTGCGCGAGCCGGGTCGGTTTGACATTGTGCTGGCGTGCGAGTTGCGCCAGATAGTGCGCCGTGGCTTCGCCTTCGACCGTCGGATTGGTCGCGATCACCAATTCCTGCACTTCGCCTTCCGCAAAGCGTGCGGAGAGCTTTTCGAGGCCAAGCTCACGCGGGCCGATACCGTCCAGCGGACTCAGTCGCCCCTGCAGGACGAAATACAAGCCACGGTAACCGGTGGCCTGCTCGATCACGAGACGATCCGCCGGCGATTCCACGGCGCAGAGCAGATGCGCATCGCGAGACGCGTTGGCACAGGTCGCGCAGAGATCGCTTTCGCTGAAATCGCGGCAGCGCGTGCAGTGCCCGATGCGGTCGACCGCCGCCGCCAGTGCGTCAGAAAGCCGTTGGCCGCCATCGCGATCGCGCTCCAGCACGTGGTAAGCCATCCGCTGCGCGGTTTTCTGGCCGACCCCGGGCAGGATGCGGAAAGCTTCGATCAGCTGTTCGAGGAGGGAGATCGTCATCTTTGCATCATCATTCCCGCGACAGCGGGAACCCTGTGACTTCCAATCTGCATTCCCAACGGATCAGGCAAAAAGCGCTGGGTTCCCGGTTTTGCGGGAATGACCGGGATCAAATCAGAACATCCCCGGAATCTTCATCCCCGGCGGAATGGGCATGCCCGCCGTCGCGCCGGACATTTTCGCCTGCGATTCGGCATTGACCTTGTTCACAGCGTCGTTGATCGCAGCCACCACGAGGTCTTCGGTCATCTCCGCGTCGGACAGGACGCTGGGATCGATCTTCACGCTGCGGCATTCCATGCGGCCCGTCAGCGTCACGCTGACCATGCCACCGCCAGCGCTGCCGGTGACTTCGAGTTTGGCGAGTTCTTCCTGGGCGCGCTGCATGTTTTCCTGCATCTTCTGCGCCTGTTGCATCAGTTGGGCGATATTTCCACGCATGGGTACGATCTCTCGGTTTCAGTCTTCGAATGGACGGATGGAATCAGGCACGAGTTTCGCACCCTGTTGGCTCATCAACCGCTGCACGTCGGGATGAGCCATGAATCGTTCTTCGGCGGCGGTCTGCTTTGCGTCGCGCTGGCGCTCGACGCGCTGATGCAGGGTTTCGGCATTGGCCGGCTTGGTGTTGTCGAATTTCAGCAGCACGGCGCCGCCAAGCTGCGCACTGATCGTTTCGGTCAGCGCCTTGACCAGCGACGGGCTGCGCAGATGGTCATCGTCGGCAGACAGCGACAAGCGCAGCACGCCATCGGCGTAACCGGTGAACGCAGCGTGCGCAGCGAGCTCACGCGCGGGGCCGCGCAGACCGCTGCTGGCGAGCAGGTCGAGCCAACGGTCGTTGTCGATCTCGACTACTGGCGGCGCGACCGACATCGTCGGCACCAGAGGTTCGGCAGCAACCGTTACCGGTCGTGTCGGCGGCGCGTCGAAGGCAGCCGGGGGCGGCGTCCGTACCGGGGCCTTTGGGGC
>JBAQRU010000254.1:0-5413 GCA_049296025.1 Lysobacteraceae bacterium
AAGTAACTCGCGCACCAGCGCGAAAAGGGAGCCAAGCCTTACCCGCCCACCATCAAGCACGATATCAGCAGCACCATGAAATCCCGCATGGATTCCACACACCATCACTTCCGATGGTTGCGAACCCCACGATGCCACTCCGCCAAAAACACCGAAGTCGCAGCCGCCACATTCAGACTTTCCACCGCCCCACTGCCGGGAATTGACAACCGCAGATCGCAAGCCTTCGCGAGCTCCGCATCCATCCCCTCGCCCTCAGCGCCGAGCACATAAATCAAACGTTCCGGCAACTTGGTCGCGAACAGATCGGCCGCACCGCGCACCACCGTCGCCGCGAGCGAAAAACCCGCACCGTGCAGCTGCGCGATCGAATTGTCCTCGCGCCCCAGACGCACGAACAGCACCGACTCGGCGCCACCTTCCGCGACACGCGCAGCCGCGCCTGACATCGCCAAGGTCGAATGCTTCGGCAGCAGCACCGCAGCGACGCCGAAATGCGCGGCGGAGCGCAGGATCGCGCCGAGATTGTGCGGATTGCCCACTCCGTCGAGCCACAGCGCGCAGCACGGACCGGGCGACAGCTCGCGCAGCCACGGCGACAGCGACAGCGACAGCGGCTCCTCGCGCAGCACTTCGGCGACCACGCCCTCGTGGTGCGCGCTGGCCGCGAGTTTCTGCAGATCGTCCTGTTCGACCACGCGATAGCCGACGCGGTTGGCCACGCACCATTTCAGCAGCGGCTGCAGTTGGGGTATGCGCGCTTCGGCCAGATACAGTTTGCGGATCGCCTGCGGCCGCCGCGCGAACACCGCGCGCACCGCATTCAAACCGTACAGGCGCAACTCGACATCACGGCGCTGGCGCGCGGGCTCGGCGGGTGCCGGAGGGGAAGGCGAAGGCGGCGTTTTTTTCCAGGGCATGAGCGGATTGTAGACGCTCGCCGCAGTCGCTGCGTCCAGATGCGTCGCGAAGACCGGTCAGCCGAGATAGATCCACATCGCGATCGCGAAAATGCCCAGCAGCAGCCACACCCAATGGTGCGACGTGCCATCGCCGGCCATCACCGTCGGCGGGCGCGTCTTGTTCATCAGCGCATCGCGCTCGGCGCGCCCTTCGCTGAGGCCTTTGCTGAGGTGGTCGCTGAGTTCGGCGCCGCGCTTGTTCGACACTTCACCATGGCCGTCATCGCTGCGGATGCGATCACGCTGCTTGTTGGCGGCGTCCATCTGCTGCGCATAGGTCTGGATCATGGCCATCGCGCCCTTGAGATCGCCGCCGGTGGCTTCCCGGATCAGTTTGATCGCGCCGATCTTGTCGCCGCGCATCAGGGCCGCGACCACTTCCTGAGGGATTTCCCGTGGATTGCTCATCGATGTACCCGGATGATCCCATCCGGGCGACCCGGATGGCTGATGAATCAAGCATAGCGCGCCGGAAGGGTCCGCGCAGAACATCACACCTCGGCCCCGGCGAGCCTATAGGGTGTGCCTTCGGCGCACCGGCTTTTCCCGGCGATCACAAACGCGGTGCGCGACACGCGCACCTTATGAAATCGTCGACCGCAATACCGCGCCGATCAGGCGTGACCACCCACCGACGGCGTTTCCGATTCCAGCTTCTCCAGCGCGTGCTTCACCGCTTCGGGCGAACGCGTGTACGGCGCCAGCAGGCGATAGAACGCGGGCACCACGAACAGCGACAGCAGCGTGGAGAACGCCACGCCGAAGATGACCACGATACCGATGGTGGCACGACTGGCGGAACCGGGCCCACCAGCGACGACCAGCGGCACTGCGCCCATGATCGTGGCGATCGAAGTCATCAGGATCGGGCGCAGGCGCACCGCGCAGGATTCGATGATCGCAGCGCGCACGTCGCGGCCTTCGTCGCGCAGCTGGTTCGCGAACTCGACGATCAGGATGCCGTTCTTCGCCGCCAAACCGACCAGCATCACGATGCCGATCTGACTGAAGAGATTCAGCGTGCTGCCCGCCATCCACAGCCCCAGCAGCGCGCCGGCCACGCCCAACGGCACGGTGAGCATGATCACCAGCGGATGGATGAAACTCTCGAACTGCGCCGCCAGCACCAGATACACCACCAGCAGCGCCAGCGCGAAGGTGATCAGCACCGCGCCGCCGGCTTTCTGGAATTCGCGCGATTCGCCTTTCCAGTCGATCTGCGCGGTCGCGGGCAATTCCTCGCGCACCACCTGTTCGGCCCAGGCGATCGCATCGCCCATGCGATAACCGGGCGCGAGTCCGCCGGAGATGGTGATCGCGCGCAGACGATTGAAGCGGTTGAGACTGCCGGCTTCGGCCAGTTCGGTCAGCGTGACCAGATTCGACAGCGGAATCAGTTCGTTGTTGCGACCACGCACCTGGATCGCCGACAAATCGGCTGGCGTCGCACGCAGCGCGCGATCCGCCTGCAGGACCACGTCGTACTCCTCGCCGTTGTCGACGAACGTGGTAACGCGGCGGCCACCCATCATCGTTTCCAGCGTGCGCCCGATCTCGCTCACGGAGACGCCAAGATCGGCAGCGCGCGCGCGGTCGATCACCACCCGCATCTGCGGCCGCGTTTCCTTGTAGTCGGAATCGACGGCGAAGAAATTCGGATTCTTTTCCATCCGCGCGAGCACGCGATCGCGCCACTGCGCGAGATCGCCGTACTCGGGCCCGCCCAGCACGATCTGGAACGGCTGCCCGCCACCGCGGGTCAGCCCAGAGCGCACCTGCGGATTGACCCGGATGCCCGGCAGCGCGCCCAGTTCCTTGCGCACCTGCTGGACCACGTCGTCGGTGGTCACGTCGCGTTTGTCCCAATCGTGCAGGAACACGATGGCCTGGCCGGTGTGCATTTCCTCGCTGGCGCCGAAGCCTCCGGGCACCCGCGTGTTCACGCGCTGCATCGGTTTGCCTTCGCCCACCTGCTTGAGCAGCACCTGTTCGACCTGATGGATCTGACCGACGGTGTAATCGAAACCCGCGCCTTCCGGACCGACCACCGATGCGAAGAACACGCCGCGATCTTCCGGCGGCGCGAGCTCGCTCGGCACCACCTTGAACAGCACGGCGCTGCCCGCGAGCGCGACCAGCATCAGCGCAGCGAACAGCCAGATGCGATCGATGCTGCGTTCGAGCAGACGGCGATAACCGTGCGACACGCGGTCGAGCATCCGCGCGATGCCGCTGTGCAGGCGATTCGGCTTCTCGCTGTCGTGCGGGCGCACGAGCTTCGACGACATCATCGGCGTCAGCGTCAGCGCGACCAGCGCGGAAATCGCGACCGCTGCGGCCAAGGCCACCGACAGTTCACGGAACAGGCGGCCGGTATTGCCTTCGAGCAAGCCGATCGGCAGGAACACCGCGACCAATACCGCCGTGGTCGAGATCACCGCGAAGGCAACCTGCGCGGTGCCGCGCTTGGCCGCGACCAGCGATGGCTCGCCCAGATCGGCGCGCCGCTGGATGTTCTCCAGCACCACGATGGCATCGTCCACCACGAGGCCGATGCACAGCACCAGCGCGAGCAGGGTCAGCAGGTTGATCGTGAAGCCGAACGCATACAGCGCGATGAACGATGCGATCAGGCACACCGGCACCGTCACCGCCGGAATCAGCGCCGCGCGCACGCTACCGAGGAACAGCCAGATCACCAGCAGCACCAATGCGATCGCCTCGAACAGCGTCGCCCACACGCGCTCGACCGCGGACTCGATGAATACGGTGGAATCGAAAGCGACGAAGATGCGGGTGCCTTCCGGCAGCGTCTTCTGGATGCGTTCGGCTTCCGCGCGCGCGGCGCGCGCCACGTCGAGACTGTTCGCCGTCGAAGTCTTGACGATGCCCAGACCGACATTGGGTTCGCCGTTGCTGCGGTAGTAGGCGCGACGTTCCGACGAGGCCAGTTCGACCTTGGCCACATCGCCCAGACGCACGACATAACCGTCGGCGCCCTTGCCCAGCGGAATCTGCGCGAAGTCCTCTGGCTTGCGATAGCTGCGTTCGACGCGCAGGGTGAAATCGCGGTCCTGCGATTCGATGCGGCCCGCCGGCAGTTCGACGTTCTCGCTGCGCAATGCGTTTTCGACATCGGCGGCGGTGAGCCCGCGCGCGGCCAGCGCATCGCGATTCAACCACACCCGCATCGCATAACGCTGCTGGCCGCCGACCCGGATCTGCGATACGCCGTTGAGCGCGGACAGACGATCGACGACATAGCGCTCGGCGTAGTCGGTGAGCTGCAGCGTGTCCATCGCGGTCGAACTCATGTTCAACCACAGGATCACTTCCGAATCGCTGTCGGCCTTCTGCACTTCCGGCGGATCGGCTTCGAGCGGCAGGCGTCCGGTGACCCGGCTGACCGCGTCGCGCACGTCGTTCGCGGCGGCTTCGATGTCGCGATCCAGCGTGAACTCGATGGTGACCGACGCGCGGCCGTTGACGCTGCGCGACTGCAGGGTCTCGATGCCTTCAATGCCGGCCAGCGCATCCTCCAGCACCTGGGTGACGCGGGTTTCGACCACGCCGGCCGATGCGCCCGGATAGGTCACGTCAACGGACACCACCGGTGGATCGATCGCCGGCAGTTCGCGCAGCGTCAGCCGTGCGTACGCCATCAGGCCGACCACGATCAGCAGCAGGCTCAGCACCGTGGCCAGCACCGGCCGTTCGATCGAGATGTCGGACACGCGCATGGTTCAGCCCTTCGTCGATGCCGCCGGCTGCGCGGGCGATGCGACGCCCTTCGCCGCCGGGCCACCCTCGCTGATCTTGCCGCCGGCGCGCAGCTTGCCGGTGCCTTCAACCACGATGCGATCGCCGGTCGCGAGGCCATCGGCGATCTCGACCTTGCCGCCGCGACGCGCGGCAACGGTCACTTTCACCTGCTCGACGCTGTCGTCGGGCTTTGCGCGGAACACGAAACTGTCGCGCCCGATCTGGGTGACCGCAATCTCCGGCAGCAGCAATGCCTGACGTTCAACGCCGGGCACTTCCACCGTCATCAACATGCCCGGGCGCAGCAGGCGTTCGCCGTTCGCGAAATCGGCGCGCACCTGCACGGCGCGCGTCGCCGGATCGAGGCGCGCATCAATGGTGGTCACTGCGCCATCGAACGCGCGGTCCGGATAGGCGGTGGCGCGTCCGTTGATGCGCCGGCCCACCGCGACGCGCGAGAGCTGCGCCTCGGGCAGCGGAAAATCGACATAGACGCGCGACAGATCGTCGAGCGTGGCGATCGCGACACCGGGCGTCACCAGCGCACCGGGACTGACCTGACGCAGGCCGAGCACGCCGGAGAACGGCGCGCGGATCACACGGTCGGCCAGCTGCGCGCGGATCTGCGCGACGCGTGCCTTCGCGGCATCGCGCGCGGCGCGCTGGTTGTCCAACTGCGCCCGCGCGAT
>JBAQRU010000255.1:0-4980 GCA_049296025.1 Lysobacteraceae bacterium
CCCCGACACCGTGGGTTACACCACGCCGGGCGAGATCCGCGCGCTGTTCGAATACCTGCGCGCGAACGTGAGGAATGCCGACCAGGCGGTCTTCAGCACGCATTGCCACGACGATCTGGGCCTGGCGGTGGCGAACAGCCTGGCCGCGATCGAGGGCGGCGCGCGGCAGGTCGAATGCACGATCAACGGCGTCGGCGAGCGCGCCGGCAACTGCGCGCTGGAGGAACTGGTGATGGCGCTTGAAGTGCGTCGCGCCTATTTCGACGCCGCCACCGGCATCCACACCGAGCGGCTGGTGCCCACGTCGCGCCTGCTCACCCGCATCACCGGCATGAACGTGCAACGCAACAAGGCGATCGTCGGCGCGAACGCATTCGCGCACGAATCCGGCATCCACCAGCACGGCATGCTCAAGCATCGCGGCACCTACGAAATCCTGGTGCCCGAATCGGTCGGCTGGGCGAAATCGCAGATGATCATGGGCCGCCACAGCGGTCGCGCGGCGCTGGCCGACCGTCTGCGCGAACTCGGTTTCGCGCTGGACGAAACGCAGCTCAACCAGGTGTTCGGCCGCTTCAAGATATTGACCGAGAAGAAGCGCGAAGTCTTCGACGCCGATCTGGAAGCGTTGGCCCTGGGCATCGACGGCCGTGCGATCGGCGGCTGGCGCCTCAGCCGGCTGCATGTCAGCACCGGCATCGGCGACGGCATCCTGCCGACCGCGAGCGTCGAGCTGTGTTCGCCCGACGGCGAACGCGTGACCGAAGCGGCGACCGGCGACGGCCCGGTGCATGCGCTGTTCGCGGCGCTGGCGCGCGGCACGCGGACGCATCTGGACATCGAAAGCTATCAAGTCTCCAGCGTCACCACCGG
Source organism: Lysobacteraceae bacterium (assembly GCA_049296025.1). Classification (GTDB taxonomy): domain Bacteria; phylum Pseudomonadota; class Gammaproteobacteria; order Xanthomonadales; family Xanthomonadaceae; genus Lysobacter_I. The sequence goes on from JBAQRU010000255.1 coordinate 874, forward strand.
CGAGGACGCGCAGGGCCAGGCCAGCCTCACCGCACGCGTTCGCGGCGATGACGGCGTGGCCGAAGAAGTCACCGGCTCGGCCACCAGCACCGACATTCTCGAAGCCAGCGCGCTGGCGTGGCTCGATATCGTCAACCGCGTGCAGCGCCGCCGCACGCCCGAAGCGACCGCGAGCGAAGCGCCCGTCGAGCCGCTGATCACAGCGGCCTGATCGCATCACACGATCCCCCCGGAATTTACTTGCAGACCCTCGACCCATGACTTCACCAAGTTCGCACCCGCAAACAGACGCGCCGAAAACCCTGTTCGAGAAACTGTGGGACGCCCACGTCGTCGTGCCCGAAACCGCCGACGCGCCCGCCGTGCTCTACATCGATCTGCACCTCATCCATGAAGTGACCTCGCCGCAGGCCTTCGCCGAGCTCGATGCGCGCGGCTTGCCGGTGCGCCGGCCCGGGCGCACCAAGGGCACGCTGGATCACTCCACGCCGACCACGCCGCCGAATGCCGCTGGCGAACTTGAATACTTCACCGCCGACGGTGAAAAGCAGGTGCGCACGCTGCGCGAGAACAGCGCGCGCTTTGGCGTGGAGCTGTTCGATTTCGGCAGCGACCATCGCGGCATCGTGCATGTGATCGGCCCCGAACTCGGCCTGACCCAGCCGGGCATGACCATCGTCTGTGGCGACAGCCACACCGCGACCCACGGTGCGTTCGGCGCATTGGCCTTCGGCATCGGCACCAGCGAAGTCGGCCATGTGCTGGCGACGCAGTGCCTGCTGCAGCGCAAGCCGAAGACGCTGGCGATCGAAGTCGAAGGCACGCTCGGCATCGGCGTGACCGCGAAGGATTTGATCCTGCATGTGATCGGCGCGATCGGCGTCGATGGCGGCACCGGCCACGTCATCGAGTATCGCGGCAGCGCGATCCGCGCGCTGTCGATGGAAGAACGCATGACCGTCTGCAACATGTCGATCGAAGCCGGCGCCCGCGCCGGGCTGATCGCGCCGGACGATGTCACGTTCGCGTATCTGGCGGGCACGCCGCGCGCGCCGCAAGCAAAAGACTTCGAACAAGCGGTCGCGCACTGGCGCACGCTGCGCAGCGACGACGGCGCGCAGTTCGACCGGGTGGTGAAATTCGATGCGCGCTCCATCACGCCAACGGTCACCTGGGGCACCCATCCCGGTCAGGTCGCCGCCATCGACGCCAAACTGCCGGTCGCGAACGATGCCGACACCCAGCGCGCGCTGGACTACATGAAATTTCCCGGCGGCCAATCGTTGACCGGGCAGCCGGTGGACGTGGTGTTCGTCGGCAGCTGCACCAACGGCCGTCTGAGCGATCTGCGCCAGGTCGCGGAAATCCTCCGCGATCACAAAGTGCATGCGCGCGTGCGCATGCTGGTCGTGCCCGGCTCGGTGCAGGTGCAGCGCGCGGCGGAGGCCGAAGGCATCGACCGCATCGTCCGCGCCGCTGGCGCCGAATGGCGCGAACCCGGCTGTTCGATGTGCATCGCGATGAACGGCGATCTGGTGGCGCCCGGCCAACTGGCGGTGTCCACCAGCAACCGCAACTTCGAGGGCCGCCAGGGTCGCGACGCGCGCACCGTGCTGGCGTCGCCGTACACCGCCGCCGCCTGCGCGGTCGCCGGGCATGTCGTCGATCCGCGTACCTATCTGCAGGAGGACGCGGCATGAGCGCGCAGCCCTTGACCCATGTCCGCGCACGCACCGCGTGCCTGCCCGACAGCAATATCGATACCGACCGGATCATCCCGGCGCGCTTCCTCACCACCACCTCGCGCGAAGGCCTGGGCAAGTTCGCGTTCAACGATTGGCGCTATCGCGACGACGGCAGCCCCGACCCTGCGTTCGCCTTGAACGCAGTCGATGCACAGGGCGCGCGGATCCTGGTCGCTGGCCGCAATTTCGGCTGCGGCTCATCGCGCGAACACGCACCGTGGGCGCTGCTGGACTTCGGCCTGCGCGCGGTGATCAGCGCCGAGATCGCCGACATCTTCCGCAGCAACGCGCTGAAGAACGGCCTGCTGCCGATCGTGCTCGATGCCGCGGTGGTCGACGAGCTGCTGGCGAATCCGGGCATCGCTCTCGACATCGATGTCGCATCCAGCACGGTGACGCTGCCCGACGGCCGCAGCTTCGTGTTCCCGATCGACGGCTTCGCGCGCACCTGCCTGCTCGAAGGCGTCGACCAACTGGGCTATCTGCTGAAACACACTTCTTCCATCCAGGCTTTCGAGGACTCGCACCATGCGCGCTGACATCGTCGTATTGCCGGGCGACGGCATCGGCCCCGAGGTGACCGCCGCTGCGGTCGCCGTGCTGGAGGCCGCGGGCCGCCGCTATGGCCACAGCTTCCATTTCCAGACGCGTCTGATCGGCGGTGCCGCGATCGACGCCGAGGGCAGCGCACTGTCGGACGCGACCCTGGACGCCTGCCGCAAGGCCGATGCGATCCTGCTCGGCGCGGTCGGCGGCCCGAAGTGGTCCGACAGCGAGATCCGTCCGGAACAGGGTTTGCTGAAGCTGCGCAAGGAACTGGGGCTGTACGCGAACCTGCGTCCGGTGAAGACCCATCCGGTGGCGCTGACCGCATCGCCGATCAAGTCGCATCTGCTGACCGGCGTCGACATGATCGTGGTCCGCGAGCTCATCGGCGGCGTGTACTTCGGCCAGCGCACGCGCACCGACACCGCCGCGACCGATCTGTGCGAATACTCCGTCGCTGAAGTGGAGCGCGTGGTCCGCCGCGCCTGCACGCTGGCGCGCGGCCGGCGCAACCACGTGGTGTCGGTGGACAAGGCCAACGTGCTGGAAACCTCCCGCCTGTGGCGCCAGGTCGCGAGCCGGGTCGCGCGCGAGGAATTCCCCGATGTGCGCCTGGAACACCAGTTGGTCGACAGCATGGCGATGCATCTGATCTCGCATCCGCGCGAATACGACGTGATCGTCACCGAGAACATGTTCGGCGACATCCTCACCGACGAAGCGTCAATGCTGGCCGGTTCGATGGGCCTGCTGCCGTCCGCATCGCTCGGCGAAGGGCGTGGCGGACCCGATGCGTCGACAACGTCGACGCGTCAAATCGGCCTTTATGAGCCGATCCACGGCTCGGCACCGGATATCGCCGGTCGCGGCATCGCCAACCCCTGCGGCGCGATCCTCAGCGCGGCGATGCTGCTGCGGCATTCGCTGGGCCTGGAGGCAGAAGCGCGATGCATCGAGGCTGCGGTCGCCGAAGCGATCGATCACGGCGCGCTGACCGCCGATCTGGCCCCGTCGGGGACCGCGATCGGTACCGAAGCCATGACCCGCGCGGTGCTGGCGCGGCTCCAGATCGATTGCATCGCGGTGGAGCTGCGCGATTGAGAATGTTTTCGCGCGCCACCCGATTTGACGCCCCATCACCGGATCGTTTACACCTGCCCCATGCCGTCCTGCACCGCTACTGCCAACGATGTCGACGCCTGCGGTAACGCCGCATCGCCGACGACCACCACCGGCACCACGAGTGACGGTGCGAGCGGCGACGGCGGAACGGCATAACCCCCCGCCTTCCGCCCCGCACCCGACCAGGGTTGCAGGGTGGATCTCCCGCAACGCTCGACGGCACGGGGCTCCTGCTGGAGTTCTGTATGGATTCGTTACACATGGATTCGCAACACATGGATTCGCCACGCCCCCATCCGGCCCCAGCCGGGAATGCACATCGGAACCTCATGGACGACAACACCCGCATCACTTATCGGGCGCATAAATTCGGCGGCAGCAGCGTCGCCGATGCCGAGCGCTACCGCCATGTCGCCGCGCTGCTGCAGGACGCCCCCGCGCCGCGCGTGGTCGTGGTCTCCGCGATGCAGGGCGTCACCGACGTGCTGACTGCGCTCGCCACCGCCACTGCCAACGGCGACGACTGGCAACCCGCCTGGTCGCGACTGCGCGACCGTCATTTCGCCGAAGCACGACAACTCGACCCGCAGGATGCGCATGCGCTGATCGCGTGGCTCGACGTGGAGTTCACCGCACTGTCGGCACACCTCAGCCGGATCGGCGAGGCGCGCGCGCTGACCGATCGGGATGTCGC
>JBAQRU010000256.1:0-5525 GCA_049296025.1 Lysobacteraceae bacterium
GATCAGCGCTACATGCGTTGGATCATGCAGGAAGTCTTCCCGGCGCCGCAGTTGCTGCAGGAACTGGGCGTGCCGGCGAAGAAGTGATCGTCGGCGTACGTGCGCAGGAAACGAAAACGGCGGCCGAGGCCGCCGTTTTCTTGTGTACAGAAGATCAGTCCACGGGGTCGCAGAACGCGTAACCGTTGGAATAGTGCAAGCTGGTTTTGCCCCAGGAGACGAATGTGCCGTTGCAATTGATCGCGCGGTAACCGATGGTCTTGCCGCTTGCATCGAAGTAGTAGTAGAACTCGCCGTTCGATGTCGGGCCGGGTGCGGCGGCGATCGCCGCACCGATCACGCAGGCAGCGGCGATGGCCAGCGCGATTTTCGCGCTGCGACGCTGGATCGAAGTTTTCATCGTGCGTTCCTTTTCTCTGGAAGTCCTGCCGGGGATTCCGGCTTCCCGACTCTAGCGCCGCTCCGCTTCCGAAAACGTTATGTCTTCGGCAGTCTTCACGAGTGATGCGTTCATATTCCGGGCGGCGCTTCGTTCAGGAGGGCAGCGAATAGTCGAAGGTGTAAAAGTGCTTGCCTTCGACGATCTCGATCGCAAGCGTGCCGCGCAGACCGGTCAATCCGTCGGTCCCTGAATCCGGAACCACACTCACCACCAGCGACGGGGTTCCCCGGTCCATCGTGCCGCTGTGCTGCATGTGGAACGTTCCGGCATGGCCGTCGAGGCGACCAGCGATGCGTTCGACCGCGACATAGGCAGCCGAACCTTCCACTGCTGTGCCGACCGCGAACATGTGGACGACGCTGATCGCATCCAGCGGGCCGTGGAAGACCTTGTCGAAGCGCATATGCGCTGCCTGCGCGTCATCGCCCATATCGACCATAGGCTGGATCTCGCGCTTGACCTCAAACTCGCCTTTGACCTGGGGCATGCCGCTCTCCGATGGTTTCGATTGCAGGAGCATGCCGCGTTCATGGACGGAGCGCGAGCACCCTTTGCAGCGCCGGCATGGTCTGCTAGTCTGGCGGCTGTCGCGGATTCCCATGCCAGCCGGCCCCGTTTTCCGACACGCAGGTGACTGCCCTCCGATCGAACAGGATCGTCCGGCGTCCCCATTCAGCTACATCGTCAGCGTTGTGCCGGCTTGCAGGGCTCCGCGGGAACTCATTCCCCACCTTAAGGAGCTGACGATGAAAGTACTGGCATGCGACGGAATCCACGAAGACGGCCTTGCGATGTTTCGCGACGCCGGTTGGACCGTCGAAATCTCCGATCCGATCAAAGACCCCGCCAAACTGGCCGTCGCGCTCGCCGACGTCGATGCTGTGCTCGTGCGTTCGTCCACGCTCATTACGGCCGAATCCATTGAAGGCGCGAAGCAACTGAAAGTGATCGGCCGCGCTGGTGCAGGTGTCGATACCATCGACGTCGACGCCGCCACCGCCAAGGGCATCGCGGTGATGAACGCGCCCGATGGCAACACCCTCGCCGCCGCCGAACACGCGATTTCGCTGCTGTTTTCGCTGGCGCGACATGTGCCCAAAGCCGACGCCGGCATGAAGGCCGGGCTGTGGCCGAAAGCCGGTCTGACCGGTTTCGAACTGGAAGGCAAGCGCCTCGGCGTCATTGGCCTGGGCCGTATCGGCAGCACGGTCGCACGCAAGGCGCAGGGCATCGGCATGGATGTGGCCGCGTTCGATCCATTCCTGCCGGCTTCGGCGGCAGGCAAGGGCAGCGTCGCGCTGAAATCGCTGGACGAACTGCTGGCGTGGGCCGACATCATCACCTTGCATATCCCGCGCACCAAAGACACCACCAATCTCATCGGCGAAGCGCAGATGCGCGCGATGAAGAAAGGCGCGTATCTGGTCAACGCCGCGCGCGGCGGCCTGGTCGACGAAGATGCGTTGCTGCGTCTGCTTGATGAAGGCCATCTTGCCGGCGCCGCACTCGACACCTTCGTCACCGAGCCGCTGCAGGCCGACTCGCCGCTGCGCGCGCATCCGAAGTTGATTCTCACCCCGCATCTCGGCGCATCGACGAGCGAAGCGCAGCAGGCGGTGAGCACGATTCTCGCGAAACAGATCATCGATTTCGCCGCGACCGGCGCGGTTGCCGGCTGCGTCAACCTGCCGCCGCTCACTGCGGAAGCGGCGCGCGAAGTCGGGCCGTGGATGCCGCTGATGTCGTCGCTGGGCCGTCTTGCCGTGCGTCTGGTGCGCGCGCCGACGCGTCTGGAAATCACCTATGCCGGGCGGACCGAAGCGCTCGATACCCGCCCGCTGACGCGTCTGCTGGTGGCGGCGTTGCTGGGGACGTCCTCGGGCCGCGTTACCCCGGTGAATGCGCTGCAGGAAGCCGCTGCGCGCGGATTGACGGTGGCCGAAACGGTCGGTGGCGATGGCGACGGTTTCGATCGCCTGCTGAAAGTGCGTGTGGTCGGCGAGAACCGTACCCGCGAGATCGAAGCGACGCTGCACCGCGGTCCGCGCGTCGTGCGTCTTGATGGCGTCGAGATCGAATTCGATCCGCTCGCGCATGTACTTTTGATGCGTAATGAAGATCGCCCCGGCATGATCGGCCAGGTCGGTTCCCAGCTCGGCGCTGCCGGCGTGAACATCATCAACTTCGCACTGGGCGCCGCCGGCGATGGCCAGGCGCGCGCCGCGATCACTGTCGACAAGCCCTTGACCGATGCGCAGATCGCGGTACTGAAATCAGTGCCGGGCGTGCTTTCGATCCAGCAGGTGTGATCGCTCCCTCCCTTGCGCGCAGCGCAGGGGAGGGCTGGGGTGGGGTTCCGTGTCCGGTGCGAACGATATGCATGCGGCCTATCGGCGGCACTACATCCCTCGCGAAGCCATACCCCCTCCCGACCTCCCCCTTGCGCTGCGCGCAAAGGGGGAGGAGTTGCCATCGCAATTGCTTCGTAGCGATATTCCAGGAAGTACGAACATGAAAATCCTCCTCGCACGCCACGGCGAAACGCCTTGGAACGCCGAAGGCCGCTATCAGGGCCAGGAAGACATCCCGCTCTCGCCCGTGGGCGAAGCGCAGGCGCGTGCGCTCGGCGCGCGGCTCGCCGACGTCCGCATCGATCGCGCGGTCGCATCGCCGCTGGTCCGCGCGAAAACCACCGCCGAGTTCGCGCTCGGCGATGCTCGAAAAGCGCAACTCGTGACCGATCCTGGACTGATGGAAATCGCCCACGGCACCTGGGAAGGGCTGCTCGCCAGCGAAATCCGCGATCGCGACGGCGAACGCCTGCAGGCGTGGCGCGACGCCCCCGACACCGTGCTGATGCCCGGTGCCGGCGGCGAATCGCTGCAGATGGTCTTCGATCGCGCATGGCCCGCGTTCGCGCGCGCGGCCGAAGGGCTCGGCGACGATGACACGCTGCTGGTGGTCGCGCACGATGCGGTCAACCGCGTGTTGTTGTGCCGTCTGCTCGGCATTCCGTTCGCGAAACTGTGGACGTTCCGCCAGGCCCCGACCACGCTGAATCTGCTGGAAGGTCCGGACGTCGAACGGCTCGATATCGTCCGCCTCAACGACTGCGCGCATCACACCGCGCTGTTCGGTGAAGCGGTGCATCGGGCGCTGTGAATCGGCCTTTCCGCCCTTCGCGACGCGATGCTCTTCCTTCTCCCCGTTTCACGGGGAGAAGGTGGCCGAAGGCCGGATGAGGGGCGCTCTTAAGGCACTGCCCGCCCTCGCGCAGCTTCCCACAGCGCATACCACGCATCGCGCGGCAGCGACGCTTCGCAGGCATGCACCGCATCGCGGATCCGTTCGATCTTCGTGCTGCCGATGACCACACGCGTCGCTGGCAGCGACGCTACCCAGCGCAGCAGCAGCGCTGCGGCATCGAGACCGAATTCATGGCCCATCGCCTGTAAACGTTCGTGTACGCGACCACCGATCTGCGACTGCGGATCGAGCAGATCGCCGCCGCCGAGCGGCGACCACGCCTGCACTGCCGCGCCGCGTATGCGGGTTGCGCTGTGCATGCCATCTTCGAGCGCCGCGCTGTTCGCCAGCGAGAGTTCGATCTGATTCGCGACCACCGGCAGATGCCCGTCGAACAACGCGATGGCGTGCGCATCGAAATTGGACACGCCGAAATCGCCGACATGGCCTTGGCGCTGTTCGTAACGCAGCCAATCCGCGATGGCTGCAGGCTGCAGGTGCGGATCGAAGCGATGCAGCATGAGGGTGTCGATGCGATCGGTATCGAGCGCGGACAACGTATCGCCGAGCGCGCGCTGCAGGTGTTCGACCGAAAGGTCGTAGTGGTGCACGCCGCGCGGATTGTCCGGGCTGCTGGTCATGACGATGCCGATCTTGGCGATCAGCTTGAACCGCGCGCGCAGCCCCGGACGCAGCGCGAACGCGGCGCCGACCAATGCGTTGGTGGTGTGCCCGCCGTAGATGTCGGCCAGATCGAGGGTGTCGATGCCGAGGTCGAGCGCGGCTTCCAGCAGCTCGGCCACGGCCTGCGGCGACAGCTGCGCGCCCCATTGGCCGAAGCGCATCGAGCCGAGGATCGGAGTTGTGTTCGACATCTGTGATCTCACGATGGCCGCAGGGGCAGGGCATCGCGATAATAGCGGCATGACAACCCGCACCCTCTCCGATTGGCTTGGCTACATCGAACGCCAGCATCCGAAAACGATTGCAATGGGACTGGAGCGGGTTCACGCCGTCGCCGAACGCATGGCGTTGCCCAAGCCCGCACGCCATGTCATCACCATCGCCGGCACCAACGGCAAAGGCTCGACGGTCGCGTTCATCGAAGCCATCGCCCGCGCTGCGGGTTGGCGCGTCGGTGCCTACACCTCGCCGCATCTGCTGCGCTACAACGAACGCGTGCGCATCGACGGCGAAGATGCCGACGACGCATCGCTGATCGCCGCATTCGAGGCGGTCGAAGCCGCGCGCGGCGACATAGCGCTCACCTATTTCGAATACGGCACGCTCGCCGCTTTGTGGCTGTTCGCAGGCCGCGATCTGGATCTCGCCATGCTCGAAGTCGGCCTCGGCGGCCGACTCGATGCGGTGAATCTTGTCGATCCGGATGTCGCCATGATCACGACGGTCGATCTCGATCATCAGGATTGGCTCGGCGACACCATCGAAGCCATCGGCCGCGAAAAGGCCGGCATCGCCCGCGCCTGGAAGCCGCTGGTGCTGGGCGACGACGACCCGCCGTCGAGCGTGCTCGGCCATGCCTATGCCATCGGTGCGTCGGCGGTGCGGATCGGCTGCGATTTCTTTTTCGAACGCATCGAAGACGATCCGCAGCACTGGCGCTGGCGCGAGATCGGCTGCGAACTCGAACTGCCGATGCCGCAGCTGGCGGCGCCGGCACAACTGCGCAATGCCGCAGTGGCTATCGCCGCACTGCGTGCATTGCCGGCGGATCTGCCCGAGACCGCCTTCGTCGCGGGCGTGCGCGACGCACGGATCGCGGCGCGGCTGCAGCGCTTCGTGCGCGACGGCGTCGAGATCGTGGTCGATGTCGGCC
>JBAQRU010000257.1:0-3412 GCA_049296025.1 Lysobacteraceae bacterium
GCGCTGCCGGAATGGACGCTGCCGCCGCAGGCCGGACTGAGCTTGTCGCAGTGCGCCAGTTCGCCCGCGCAGGCCTTGCAGCGCCGGCAGATCGGTGCGGTGCTGCGCCAGCATCTGGCCCGCGAACTGCCCGAGCACATGGTGCCCGGCGCGTTCGTGTGGCTGCCGCACTTCCCGCTGACGCCCAACGGCAAGCTCGATCGCAAGGCGCTGCCCGATCCGCAGCGTCCGGGCGCCGCGCACGACTTCATCCCCGCGCGCACGCCGGTCGAACGCGAACTGTGCGGTATCTGGAGCGAAGTGCTGGGCCAGGACCGCATCGGCGTGCACGACGACTTCTTCGCGCTCGGCGGGCATTCGCTGCTGGCCACCCAGGTCGTCACCCGCATCAACCGTGCGTTCGGTACGGCGCTGGCGCTGCGCGCGATGTTCGAAGCGCCGACGGTGGCGCGTCTGGCCGAGCTGCTGCCGGCGGAAAAACCCGCTGTAGCCGCTTCGCGTACACCGGCGATTTCCCGCCGCGTGCGCGCGACCGGTGCGCAGGACCGGCTGAAGGCCGCTATCGAAACATTGGCGCAAGCCGACGACGAAACATGACCGCTGTCGCGTACCCGGGCCGGGCGTTTCCACGCCCGGCCTGACGCCCCGACTTCACTTCATTCAAGGATTTTCCGGTATGGACACGCTCGCTGCCCGACTCGCCGAACTCGCGCCGCAACAGAAACGCGAACTGCTGACGCGTGCGGCGGATTTCGACCTGTTTCCGCTGTCGCACGGGCAGGAACGCATGTGGTTCCTCGACCGCCTGCGCCCCGGCACGCCGAACTACAACATGCCCGGCCGGATCGATTTCCGCGGTCGTCTCGATGTGTCCGCACTGGAACGCGCGCTGCAGGCGGAGGCCGGGCGCCACGAATCGCTGCGCACCGCCTTCGTCGAATTCGAAGGCGTGCCGATGCAGATCGTGCAGCCGCCGAAGCATCGCCTGGAGCAGGTCGATCTGGGCGGTCTGCCCGCCGAGGACCGCGAAGCCGAATGCGAGCGCCTGCTGCTGGCCGCCGCGCGCGAACCGTTCGATCTGGCCGAAGGCCACCTGTTCCGTTCGATGCTGGTCCGGCTCGATGCCGAGCATCACGTGCTGCTGCTCAATCTGCATCACATCGTCTGCGACGACTGGTCGCATGGCGTGCTCATGCGCGAAATCGCGGCTGGCTACACCGGCGGCGAATTGCCGCCGCTGGAGATCCAGTACGCCGACTACGCCTGCTGGCAGCGCGAGCAGCAGCAGGGCGAAGACACCGAACGCCTGGCCCGGTACTGGATGCAGCGTCTGGCCGGCGCACCGGGCTTGTTGGCGATGCCGCTCGACCGCCCGCGCCCGCCGATGCAGAACTTCAACGGCGCGCGCATCGGATTCACCCTGGATGCGGACCTCTCGCAGCGCATTGAGCGGCTGGCGCGCGAGCGCAACGCGACGCCTTACATGGTGGTGTTCGCCGCGTTCCAGGTGTTGCTGCATCGCTACACCGGCCAGAACGACATGGTCATCGCCACGCCGATCGCCAACCGGCCGACCCCGGAGCTCGAAGCGCTGGTGGGCCTGTTCTTCAACACCCTGCCGATGCGCGCCGACTGCGCGGGCGATCCGGCGTTCGATTCGCTGCTGGAACGCGTGCGCGAGTCCGCGCTGCAGGATTACGCGCACCAGGACATGCCGTTCGTGAAGATCGTCGAACTGCTGCAGCCGGAGCGCGCGCTGAGCCACAACCCGCTGGTGCAGGCGATGTTCATCCTGCAGAACGCGCCGCACGAGGCGTTCGAGCTGCCCGGCCTGAGCGCGCGCCTGCGCGAGGTCGACAACCGCACCGCGCAGTTCGACCTGATCCTGTCGCTGCGCCGCACCGCCGAAGGCATGGCCGGTTACGTGCACTACGACACCGACATCTTCGACACCGCGACCATGCAGCGCTTGATCGGCCATTACCGGACGCTGCTGCAATCCGCCTGCGCCGATCCGTCGCAGCGCATTTCGATGCTGCAGATGCTCACCCCGGCGGAACTGCAGCGGGTGCGCTACGACTGGAACGACACCGCGCAGCCGCGCGAAACCGGCGTGTGCCTGCAGCATCTGGTCCAGCGCCAGGTCGCTGCCGCGCCCGATGCGACGGCGGTGATCTTCGGCGGGGAGCAGCTCAGCTACGGAACGCTGGATGCGCGCGCCAACCAGCTCGCGCACACGCTGATCGCGCTTGGCGCCAGGCCCGGCGACAACGTCGGCATCTGCCTGCGCCCCGGTCCGGACATGGTGATCGCCTTGCTGGCGACGGTGAAAGCCGGCTGCGCCTACGTGCCGCTGGACCCCGCCTATCCCGCCGAGCGGCTCGCCTTCATGCTGCGCGACGCCGGCATCGCCGCGCTGATCAGCGCCGATGAAGTGGCGGCGCAGTTGCCGTCGATGACGTGTCCGTTGCTGCGTCTGGACGCCGAGACCGCGCGCGAACAGCCGACCGATGCGCCGCAGGTGCACGTCGGCGGCGAGCATCTGGCCTACGTGATCTACACCTCGGGCACCACCGGGCGGCCGAAGGGCGCGATGATCCGCCACGCCGGCATCGTCAACAATCTGCTCGACCTCAACGAAAGCCATGGCGTCGGCCCGGTCGATCGCGTGCTTGCGCTGTCGTCCTTCAGCTTCGACATGTTCGTGTACGAGACCTTCGGCATTCTCGCCGCAGGCGGCGCCGTGGTCATGCCGCAGGCCGAGGGCGCGCGCGATCCCGCGCACTGGGCCGAGCTGATCCAGCGTCACCAGGTCTCGATCTGGAATTCCGCGCCGGCCCTGCTGGAAATGCTGCTGCGCCACGTCGAGAGCGTGCCCGGTCTTTCCTTGCCGTCGCTGCGCACCGCGATCATGGGCGGCGACTGGGTGCCGGTGAGCATGCCGGACCGTTTCAAGCGGGTCGCTTCCGGCGCGCGCTTCGATGTGCTGGGCGGCGCCACCGAAGCGTCGATCCACTCGATCACGCAGACCGTCGAGCGTGTCGATCCGGAGTGGACCAGCATCCCTTACGGCAAGCCGATGGTGAACCAGCGCGCGCTGGTCCTGGACGCGCAATTCAATCCGGTGCCGGTGGGCGTGCCCGGCGAACTGTATCTCGGCGGCAAAGGCCTGGGGCACGGTTACTGGGCGCGTCCTGCGCTGACGGCGGAACGCTTTTTGCCCGATCCTTTCAACGACGCGCCGGGTGCGCGCATGTATCGCACCGGCGATCTCGCGCGCTGGCGCGAGGACGGCACCATCATCCTCATCGGTCGCATCGACCACCAGGTCAAGATCCGCGGCCATCGCATCGAACTGGGCGAGATCGAAAGCGCGCTGCGCGAACATCCCGCCGTGCGTCAGGCGGTGGCC
>JBAQRU010000258.1:0-42141 GCA_049296025.1 Lysobacteraceae bacterium
GTGACATAGCCCAGCGCGTCCACCGTGAGCGTGTTGCGGCCCAGCGCGTCGTAGTAGCGATAGGCAGTGGCCCACACTTCGCTGCCGCTGTTGGGAACGCCTTCGACAAGATCGGACTCGGTCACCAAATCGCCGAAGGCGTTGTAGCCGAAGGTCTTCACCGGCGAACCGCTGGCGACGCTGCCGTCGTTGCGGTAGTAGCTCACCTGCGACTGGGTCACGCTGGCCTTCTGGCCCAGCGCGGTGTACGCGGTATCGATGGTGCGGTCGTTGGCGTTGGCGACGATCGCGCCCACGGTCTGCAACTGCGCCGTGCTCAGCGCCTGACCGGCAGTCCAACCGGCGATGACCCCGGTATTCAGCGTCGTCGCGAAGCGACGCATCGAGCTCACTTCACCGAAGGCGTTATAGCTGTAGCTGCTGACGTTGTTTTCCTGATCGACCTCATGGGTGACCCGGCCCAGCGCGTCGTAGGCCTTGTAGCTGTAATTGTTGCGGACGTCCTTCTGCACCACCGCCTGGCCCAGCGCGTTGTAGGTGATTTCGATCGTCGCCTGCACGCCAGTGACTTCGAGCGCGTTGGTGGTGACGTTGTAGCTGCCGGCATCCGGGAAGATGGTGCTGACCTGGTAGCCGCGGTTGTCGTAGACGTAGGTGGTGGTACGACGGTCGGCGGTGACCGGCGCATCGGCGTTGTCGGTGCGGGTGCGGACGTTGCCGAGCGCGTCGTAGGTGAAGCGGGTGGCGATCGAACGCGGCGATGGCTCAAGGACGAGCACGCCAGCGCTGTTGACGCTGCTCACCGATACCTGCGGGCTGATCTCCGCGGTGCGGCGGCCGGCGGCGTCGTACTGGTAGGTCCAGACCGCGTTGTTGCGGTCGGTGCGGGTCAACAGGCGGTTGGCGCCGTCGTAGGTGAAACTCTCGGTCTTGTTGAGCGCGTCGGTGCGCAGTTGCAGGCGGCCGGAGGCATCGTAGGCGGACTGCGTGCGGCGCACGTCGGCGGCAGGCTGGGCGTTGGCCCATGCACTGAGTGCAGTCTCCGTCGTGGTGGTGGCCGGAGGACGCTGCCCGTAGGCGATGGTGTCCGTGACCCGGCCGGCGCCGTCGTAGCGCCACTCGGCGAGCGCGCCGGTGGCGTCGAGCATGAAGCGCTGGCGTCCAGCGGTGTCGTAGACGATGCGCTGGGTGCGGATCTGGTTCGCGCGGATCAGCGGATCGGTGCTCAACGCGGTATTCAGCGCTGCCGCGACGCCTGCTTCGCTGTAGGTCGCGCTGAAGCCGATGTTGACGCCGTACTGCACGCTGGCGACCACACGACCTGCAGCGTCGTACTGGGTCTCCGAGACCTGGGCGATGCCAGCCGCCGAACGCGTCACCGTGTAGCGGGCGCGACCGGCGCTGTCGTAGACCATCGCCTGCGCGCGCGCGGCCGATTCATTGGCGGTGGCGAAGGTGGTGAAGTCCGCAACCGTGGCGGTACCGGCACGCAGCGCATCGCGCAGCGGGGTGCCGACCGGGAACAGCGTGGCGTAGGTGCGGGTGGCCGTCATCCGGCCGGCGGCGTCGTATCCGACCTGTTGCAGGGTGCCGGCCAGATCGATCAGATAGGCCACGCGCCCGGCGCTGTCGTAGACGCGGTACTCGCCCTGATCGGCAAGGTTTTCGATCACCAGCCCCTGCAGCGTCGCGACGCTGGTGGTGTCGGTGACGCTGGCGAAATTCACTGCGGTCGCATAGCGGCGCGACGCGACCACACGTCCGGCGGCGTCGTACCAGTTGCGGGTGACCGCACCCACGGCGTCGAGCATGAACACCACTTGCCCCGCAGCGTCGTAGACGTAACGGGTCTGTACGTCCTTCGCCGCGTTCGGGCCCGCGGCGGCGCGCAGCGTGGCGACCGTGGCGGTGCCGGCCTGCAATTGCCCGCGCAGCGTCGCGTTGAGCGCGACGGACTGGGCGTAACGACGCTCCAGCACCTTGCGACCGGCACTGTCGTACGCGATCTCGATCGCGCTTCCGGTGCCATCGACAGACATCACCAGGCGTCCGTCGCGGTCGTAGATGCGATAGGAGATTTCATCCAGCGCATCGTTGGCGAGCGTCTGCGCGGTCACCAGCGCGGCCATCTCGGCCTCGCTCGGCGCGGCCGACAGCGCGGTGATCACCGCCACCTTGGCGTAGCTGCGGGTCATCGTGGCGCGGCCGGCAGCGTCGTAGACCACTTCGCTGACGCCACCAGCGCCATCGACGCTGAAGCGCAGGCGATTGGCGGCGTCGTAGCTGAAGCGGGTGACCCGACCGCTGGCGTCGGTCTTGCTGACGACGTTGTCGTTGGCGTCGTAGGTGTAGGTGGTGATGAGATTCAGCACGCCGGGCGACACCGTCTCGGTGCTGCGGCGGCCGAAGGCATCGTAGGCGTAGGCGATGGTCATCGCCGCAGCGGTGCCCGCCCCCTGGGTCATCGTCAGTTGGCGGCCGTCGCGATCCCAGGTGTACGTGGTGCGCAGCGCCAGACCCGCGGGATCAAGGATCGCTTCGAGCAGATTGCCCTTGCGGTCATAGCCCAGCGTGCTGCGCACACCGCTGGCGTCGGTCGCCTGGATCTGTCGGCCCTGACCGTCGTAGACCCAGGTGGAAGCGAGATTGAGACCGGCCGGATCTTCACGCCGGGTCAACACCCGGCCGGCGGCATCGTAGGTGTATTCGATCCGGCGACCACTGCCATCGACCGTGGCCACGGTCAGGCCACGCGCGTCGTATTCGCTGCGCTCGATCCGGTTCAGCGGATCGGTCACGCTGAGCACCTGACCGTCCTTGTTGTAGGTCGTGGTGCTGGTGGCGACGGTGCCGTCGGGCAACGCCTGCGTCACCGTGAGCGCCTGGCCGAAGCGGTTCTGGGTGGTGGTCACGCTCACGCCTTCGGCGGTGAGCAAAGTGATGCTGCGCGCGCTGTCGCTGTGGGTGTAGCCGGTGACGCGGCCCAGCGCGTCTGTCTGGCTGACGACGCGGCTGAAGGCGTCGTACGCCATCGACACGCTCTCGTTGCGCCCGCTGACGTTGTTGGCGGTCTGCGAGACCGTGCGGCCGAGGCGATCGTAGGCCAGCGTGATCGTATTGCCGCGCGCATCGGTACGCGTGGTGGCGCGGCCGAAGGCGTCGTGGACCACGCCCATGCTGCGGCTGAGCGCACCGCCGGCTTCGGTCTGGCCGCTCAGCAGGCCACGATTATCGTAACTGTTGGTGACGGTGCGACGGACGCTGTTGTCGGCTTCCAGATCCTGCTGCGTGCGCAGCTCGCCGAATGCGGTGTAGGTGTACAGATTGCGGTAGTTCTCCGCGTCGATACGTTCGCTGAGCAGACCCCGGGTGTCGTAGCGGAACTGCGCGCGGCTGTCGGTGGCGCCAATGCTCAGCGCCGAGATCGCGGTCTGCGCGCTGGCGCGGCTGCCCGGCGCAGCGAGGGTGATCCGGCCGGTGTAGGCGATGCTGTCGATCGCCTGACCGAAGGCGTTGTAGCGGGTCTCGACCACTTCGCCCTGCGCGTTCTGGACGTTGCCGCTGTCGTGCATGCCGCGCACGGTGAAGGTCTGGCGTCCGGCGGCATCGTAGAAATACCAGGTCTTGTTGCCGGCGGCATCGATGCTCTCGATGCGGCGGCCGACCAGGTCGTAGCTGTGGCGCACGCCGTACTGGGCGTAGATGGCGTCGATCTGCGTTTCGGTCATGCCGCCGATCAGACGGGTCGAACCTTCGCCCGCGAGTTCGCCGATCAGGTTGCCGAACACGTCGAAGCGCTGATTGCCCTCGCGAACTTCGCTGGTGCCCTGCGCGGCTTCGGTCTTCACCAATCGCCCGGCTTCGTCGTAGCTGTAGCGGGTGACCGTCCCTTCGTGGTTGAGCTCGGTGACCAGTTGGCCAAGACCGTTGTAGCTGCGCTGGGTCAGACGGAAGGCTTCCGCAGGCGCGCCGGTGGTGGCGCTGGTGCGCAGGGTCGCGAAGCTCTCGGTGCCGGTCAGGCCGGTCAGTCGCTTGGCGTAGCTCTTCACCGCGCGCTGGTTGTTCGCTTCGTCGTAGACGAACTCGGTCAGATGACCTTCGGCATCGAGCATGCCGATCTGCTGGCTGCGCGCGTTGTAGAACAGCCGCGTGGTCTGATCGTTGGCTGCGTTGGCGGCCGGGCGCAGCTGCGCCAGCGTGCCATTCGCCCAATACGTGCTGTTGGTCAGCGTCGCGTAACGGATCGCCTGCACCGCACGACCGCCGGCATCGTAGATCGTCTCGGTCAGATAACCGGCGGCATCCAGCGTGGCGACCATGCGATCGGCGCTGTCGTAGAACATCCGGCTCACTCGCGGCACGACGGTGATGTCGCCCGGTTTGGCCACGGTCGACGAGAGCAGACGCGATGCGCCGTCGTAGGCATAGGTGGTCACCAGACCTGCGGCATCGGTCTGCGTCGCCAGTCGGCCGGCGTTGTCGTAGGTCTGGCTGCCGCTGCGGTCGTTCACCGCATCGGTCTGCACCCAGGCCTGATTCGCGATCAGCCCCGGCGCGGTCGCCGCGAACACCAGCGTGTCCTTGACTACGTTGCTGCCGGAGAGCCAGCCGGTGGTATCGACGCGGATCGCATACGCCACGGTCTGCACGACCCGGCCTACGCCGTCGTAGACGGTCTTCGCAACCGCGCCGGTCCCGTCGACCACTGCCGTCAACCGCCCGGCCGGATCGTAGAAGTAATACATGCGCGCACCAGTGGCGTCCTGGGTGGCGCGCAGACGGCCGGTGTTGTCGTAGAAGTTCTGGGTGGTGCGGGTGACGGTGCTGCCGGAGACCACGCCAACATCACTGGCCGACACCATCTGGCCGGCGCTGTTGTGGGTCGCGGTGCGGGTGGCGCCGGTGTCGAAGGTGACCCGGATCTGGTTGGCCGAGTCGGTATAGGCGTATGCGGTAAGCACGGTCGCGCCGTCATTCGCCGCCATCCACGTCGCATAGCCGGTCGGATCAATACGCGGATCCGGCATCGCGGCGATGTCGGCGCCGCGACTCAGCTGGCTCAGCAGGCGACCCATGCCGTCATAGACGTAATCGACGATCTCGCTGGTGGTCGGCGCCGCGCCTGCGACCGTGCGCGCCGCACCACGTACGGTGAGCTTCTGCCGCAACAGGCCCTGCGCATCGTAGGTGTAGCGCGCGATCTCGGCGCTGGCATCCAGCACGCCGGTGCCGGCGACATTGGCGGTGACCGCCGCATAGGCGGTGGTCTGCGACAAACGGCCCTTGGCGTCGTAGGTGTATTCGGTCAGCGCGCTGCTGGACTTGCGCAGCGCCGCCGCGTCGGTCGCCCAGGTGTTGAGCGCCGCCTCGGTATAGGTGGTGCCGGTATAGATCGCGCCGAGATAGCGGCGCTCGGTGGCGAGCTGGCCGATGCCGTTGCCGGTGGTCGCGTAGGTCAGTTCACGCACCTCGCCCGCAGCATTGAGCACGAAGCGCACGCGATTGCGGGCGTCGTACATGTAGCGCGTGACCAGCGCACCGGAAGGCAGATTGGTGGTGCCGGCATGAGTCGGATCCAGACCGTCGGCATCGGCCACGGTGTAGCGGATTTCCTCCGTGATCTGGTTCGAAGCGTTGTAGGTCCACGTCACGGTGTTGCCCAGCAGGTCGCGCTGCAGGGTGCGGTTGCCATTGGCGTCGTACTGGAACACGGTGTCGAGCACTGCCGAACTGCCGGCACTCGGGGCCTGGCTGACCCGGGTCAGATTGCCGGACGCGTCGTAGGTATAGCTGGTCTTCTGGCGCAGCCCGCTCACCGCAGGTTCCAGCATCGCGATCAGCTGCTTGCTGGCGTCGTATTCGTAGGTCCAGGTGCGGCCGGCGCCGTCGACCACATCGGTCGTGGTCGCGCCGTAGGTGAAGGTCGTGGTCTGTGCCGCAGCACCGCTGCCCTCGGTCACCGTCTTCACCCGGAAGCCGCCGCTGCCGTCGGCTTCGTAGGTGTAGGCCACCGTGACACCGTCGCTGGTGTTGACGCTGGCGATGCGCAGATCGCTCGCGGTCGCGCTGACGTAGGTATAGCTGGTGCGGAAGCGCTTGCCGTCGTTGTTGGCCGCAGTCGTGCCGTCCCAGGTGTTGTCGCCGCCGATCTCCGGGGTCAGGTCGGTCTGCACCCACGACAGCCGCCCCACCCCGTCGTAGCCATAGCTCAACTGCGACTTCGTCACTCCGCCCTCGCGGGTCGTGATCGAGATCAGCTGGGTCGTCGCCCCGTTGTAGGCGAACACGATCGCATCGGCCGTCGTGCCGCTGCCATCGATCGACCGCACTTCGGAAATCCGATGGCTGGCGTCGTAGACGATGTCGTACTGCGCTGGCGTGGTGCCGTCGCTCTTCAGGTCGCGGATCCGGGTCAGTCGGCCCTTCAGCGTCGCACTGGCGTGATCGGCATACAGTTCCTCGCGCTGGCTGCTGCCTTCGGTGTAGGTCCAGGTGAGTCCGGTGGAATTCCAGATCAGCGTGTCATGGGCGCCGTCGCCACCGGTCGTGGTGTAACGGTTGGCCGTGCCCGAGTAGACGAAGACCACACTTTGGCCGTCGCCGGTGTTGAGGGTCATCGTGCTGCCGACCGCATTGAGCGTGCCGGTGAGCGTCACGTTGCGCTCGAAGCCCGTCACCCAACCGTCCTGGCCCTGACCCGTCACCGTGCCCCGGCTGTTGTAGGTCCGCAGGAACGATGCATTCAGGCCGCGGACGAACAGGCTTTCGTCCAGATCCTGCAGCACGAGATTGCCGGTGGACAGATTGACGTACTGGCTCTCGCGGCTCTGCCCGAGGCCGGCGCCGCCGCCGGTGGTGAATCCCAATTGAGTGTACGAGGTGTTGTACAGGCCCAGACCCGTTCCGGTGAATACAGCAACCATGGCTCGATTCCTTTGAGTTCCGATGCGGCGTGGGCGCATTCACCCGCGTCATCCAACCAGGTCCACAGTCCGGGACAAGAGTTTAGGAGCAGCCCGGATCGCATCGATTTGGCCGTGGCGCGCGCTGTGCCGGCGGCGAATCGATCACGCAAGCGTCTGTTTTTCAAGGAAACAGGGGCATTGCGTAGCGATCAGGCCGGATGGATGTCGTCGTCGACCCGGCCGACAAATGCCGGCGTCGGATGGCGCTGACCCCGCGCACTGACACCGAATCTGCGCGCCGCGAACCGCGGTGACGCGCGATCGAAGATCCGTTCGCGCAGCACTGCCGCGAACAGGGCATTGATCTGCTGCATACGCTTGCTGCATTCGAACGCGTGCTTGCGCCGACGCTCGCGAACGCCAGCGCTGCGCCTGTACGCAAGCATGGGCTTCGAGCATCAGCCAAGGATCAAGCCCGGGTCGCACAACGACCGCGCCATGCCTACATGCTGTGGCGCGACCCGCAGGCCGCGCCTCCCGCATCCTGACCATCGTCGGCGCCTCGGCGTATCCTGCGGCTCTGTCCGCACAGGAGCCGCCCCGTGTTCAAACCGAAAACGCTGCTGTTCGCCTTCCTCGCCGGGTTCATCGCGACATTGCTGTTCCATCAGGGCCTGCTGCAGCTGCTGCATCTGGCCGGCAAAGTGCCGACCGCCGCCTGGAACATGGATCCCTCGCCGCCGCTCGGCGTGCCCAAAGTGATTTCGCTCGCGTTCTGGGGCGGGCTGTGGGGCATCGCCCTGTGGGCACTGATCCACAAACGCAGCGGCACCGCGCACTGGCTGCTCGCGCTGGTGCTCGGCGCGGTCCTGCCCAGCCTCGTCGCATGGTTCGTGGTGTTCCCGATCAAAGGCATCGCGCTGACCAGCACCCTGATCGGCGGCGCGCTGCTGCTCAACGGCGCATGGGGGCTCGGCGTCGCACTATGCATGCGGCTGTCCGGGCAACGCGCGTGACTACGATGCCTGCCATCCCTGCATCCTCCGCCATCGAAATCCGGAGACACTCCCGGTGAAAATATTCGCCACCGTTCTGCTCACGACATTGCTGCTCGGCTGCACCGCGCAGCCCCGTCTCGACGCACCGCCGCCGATGACGACCGCCGCACCGACCACGTCCGCGCACCAATCGCTGCGCTTCGATGCGGGCACGCGGCGCTGGTGGAATTCCGCCACGGTCTACGAAGTCTGGCCGCGATCGTTCAAGGATTCCGACGGCGACGGCAACGGCGATTTCAATGGCATGACTTCGAAGCTCGATTACCTGAAGGACTTCGGCGTCGACGCGATCTGGCTCACGCCTATCTTCGAGGCGCCGTCGTACCACGGCTACGACTTCCAGGATTTCCACAACGTCGAACGCGACTACGGAACGATGGCCGAATTCGAGCATTTCGTCGCCGAATCGCACCAGCGCGGGATCAAGGTCATCCTCGATCTGGTGCTCAACCACATCTCCGACCAGCACGACTGGTTCCTCAAATCCGCGCGCGGGGAACCGGGTTACGAAGACTATTTCATCTGGCGCGACCAGCGCCCCGCAGGCTGGGGCCAGGCGTGGTCGAACCAACCCAATCCCGAGGCGGTGTGGCACTGGAACGAGACCCGCAAGGCGTATTACTACGGCGCGTTCGGCGGCTCGCAGCCCGACGTGAATCTGCGCAATCCGAAAGTCGTGGCGGAACTCGACGCGCTCGCCGCGTTCTGGCTGAGGAAAGGCGTCGATGGTTTCCGTCTCGATGCCGTGCGTTACGCGATCGAAGACGGCCCGCTGTCGAAGCAGGCGGATACGCAGGCCACCGTCGACTACTGGACCGGCTTCACCCGGCGCGTCAAAGCGATCAACCCCGACGCGGTGCTGGTCGCCGAAGCCTGGGCCTCGCTTGATGTCGTCGGCCGATACCGCGATAGCGGCCAAGGCCTCGACAGCGCGTTCGATTTCGACTTCGGCAACATCGTCATCGAGCTGCTGAACCCGGAAGCCATGCGTCGCGCCGACTTCGGCACGCTCAGCGACACCGACATCAGCAGGAAGCGCGACAGCCTGTGGGCCAACCTGCAGCAGCGCGCCGCCGCCGCGCCGATGGGCTATTTCTCGCCGTTCCTCACCAATCACGACCAGAACCGGATCATGCACACGCTGGAGGGCGACACCGCCAAAGCACGCATCGCCGCGAGTCTGCTGCTGACCTCGCCGGGCACGGCCTATCTGTATTACGGCGAAGAAATCGGCCTGTCGCAGCACAGTGTCGGCGAAGACCGCTACCGCCGCGCGCCAATGCAATGGGCCGACGACGCCAACGCCGGCTTCAACGCCACCGGCCGCAACTGGATCGACCTGCCCGCACCACAGGGCTATCGCGGCGATCAGGGCGCGTGGTGGGCGGACTACTGGAACACCCTGCGCGGCAAAGGCCATTCCGTCGCCGCGCAGCAGGCCGACCCCGCCTCGCTGTTCAACCACTACAAACGCCTGATCGCCGTGCGCCGCCAGAACCCCAACCTGCAGCAGCCACAGGAACTGCGCTACTACCCCGTCACCGAAACCAACGCATGGGTACTGCAGGCCCGCAGCGACGGCCGCGAGACCTGGGTGCTGATCAACCTCGACCCGGCGAACGCCATCACCTTCGATGTGCCGGCAGCGCTGCGCGGTGAGCGCACCGAACAATTGAGCCACGCGAAAAAAACGCTGGGCGAACGCGTGACGCTGACCGGCGGAGAGACTTGGGTGTTTTGATCATCCGAACTCAGCGTCTCGTCCGGACATCTCTCTCGATCAACGACTCTTTCCCTT
Organism: Lysobacteraceae bacterium; assembly: GCA_049296025.1. Classification (GTDB taxonomy): domain Bacteria; phylum Pseudomonadota; class Gammaproteobacteria; order Xanthomonadales; family Xanthomonadaceae; genus Lysobacter_I. Next base: position 9,762 of record JBAQRU010000258.1, read on the forward strand.
CTCCCCGCAACGCGGGGAGAAGGTGCCCGAAGAGCCTGCCCCGTACTTGATACGGGGGTGGATGAGGGGCCGCTCTTCGTACCGATCAAGAAGTAACCACCATGCGACTCGCCTGCATATTCACCATCCTGCTGTCCCTCTTCCCCTGCACCGTCTGGAGCAAAGCCTGCCAGTGGGACGACGCCAGCCTCAGCTATCAAGGCACCGCACTGGAACAAGCGACCTGTCTGCTGCGCGCCGTAAGCAAAGGCGGCACCGTCGCAGACACCGAAGCCCCACTGCCCGCACACTTGGCGACACGCATCGGTCAACCCGTTTCCATCCGTCGAACGGCACTCAGACACTATCTGCAAGCTCAGGGCATCCAGGAAACAAGCCTCGGCGGCAGCCTCGACGAACCGCTCTCCACAACCGGAGGCGAGCCCGCACATCCAGCGCTGTATTTCGTCATCCACGACACCAGCAATATCCTGTGCACGCGCGAAGAATTTCCTGATGACAGCGATTCCCCCGACGCAAACTGGAACATGGCCGCAACCTGGGAATCGTCGAAGCAGGCGCATCTATTCCTGGCCCGCGACGGCGCCGCCTATTCGCCGCAGGGACGCACGTTCTCCGTGCCATGGCGCGCCACGAAACATGAAATGGCGCTCGGCGAAAGCACGCGCGGCAGATTCCTGCATATCGAAAACGTGCAGCTGCGCCGTCCGGAAGTCGAGGCCGACGCGCCGCTGACGAATGCCGAAGGCCACTGCGTCAACGACCGGATCGCGCAACGCCCGGGCTTCACGCCGAAGCAAATGCGCCTGCTTGCCCTGGCCTACATCGCCGCCAGCATCCGCGCCGGCGAATGGATGATCCCCGCCTACCACGCCGTGATCGATGCATCGTTCGCGGGTGGACACGACGATCCGCAGAACTTCGACCTTGTGGCGTGGTCGGAAGTCATCGACGCGGTGGCTTCGGACATCGAACGCATTTCGAATCCTGCGGCCGCTTTCAATCGCAGATGAGGAACGCGAATTGCATGCGAGGTGCACCATGCGACGCTTTCCGTATCGAGGCGTTGCTGGTGTCCTTATCGCGTATTCCATGGGTGCACGACGCGCCTGGGACCCGTTTGCAACCCCGCAACTCCACGCTGAGCCGCAACGATCCGTAGGACAACAGCTATGCTATCGTCCTTGTCGATGTCCAGTTGTCGTGTTGAGGATCAGGATGACCCCGCCGCCCCCCGTTTCGCATCTGAATACGCCCGCTGCAGATAAAATCAATCCCGATATCCTGATGACCCGCAGCGGCTTGATAAGCAGCGGGGTCTTGGCGCTACTGACGCGCCGGGGCTGGCGGCCGGCACTGTGGGTTGGGAGGCACTATCCGCGCTTCCGCATGGGTGGAACTTCATTGCGGATGAGGGCGCTCCCCGTGTCGGGCATGCTGCCTCGCCTCGTCCGTGCCCCACCCACTGCGATGCCATTTCGCGCACGGACCGCCACAGGACCAGCGCCCGGCCTGACGCGCTCCAATCATCCGCGCAGAACAGTCCGCATGCATTGGCGCCGGAGCACGGCACCATGAACGCGCCCGCTGAACGAATCGCGGGCGCGCTGCAGCTGGCGCGCATGATCAGGCGACTCAAAGAGGATCTGCGCCCCGGTGAACTGGGTGGAGAGACCGTCGAACAATTCGTGCGCCGCTATTCGCGTGTGCGCCTGCCCGGGCTCGACTTGAACATGCAGAGCGAGTACGACCCGGGCTGGCCGGAAACGTTCGAACGCGAGAAAAGACGATTGCAAGCAGCATTGGCCGGTGAGAACGTTATCGGCGTCGAACATATCGGCAGCACGTCCATACCGTATCTGTCCAGCAAGAACATCCTGGATATCGCGGTGGCGATGCGCGCCCCACTTTCGATCGAGCGCCAGACCATGATCCTGGCCGAGCTCGGTTACCAGGCCTACGGCGAAAGCCCGATTGCCGAGAATTTCTCGTGGTTTTGGCGGATGGGTCGCGACGGCGAAAGTTCGTTCGTGGTTCACACTTGCCCCGCAGGCAGCCAGCGGCTCACTGACGTCAAGAACTTCCGGGATTTCATGCGCGCGCACCCGGAAGAGCGGCAACGCTATGTAGACCTCAAGCGCGAATTGGCAGCGGTGCCCGGGCAGAGCTGGTTGGAGTACAGCGTATCCAAGAAAGTCCTCGTCGTACGCATCACTGCGCGGGCCAATGCGTGGGCCATTGCGCATGAAGCGCCTGGCAATGAATTGCCGACACCTGCAAATGATCAGCACACGTAGACCCGACAAGGCATGCCCGCTTCCGCCAATCTCATTGCATTGAATACCGTCGTTCGGCGCGAGATCGTGCGCGTCATGCGCCTCTGGGTGGAGGCACTGGTCCTGCCGGTGATCACGATGGCGCTTTATTTCGTGATTTTCGGCAAACTGATCGGTGATCGCATCGGGACGTTCGACGGCGGGTTCAGCTACATTCAATTCATCACGCCAGGATTGGTGATGATGAAGATCATCACCATCAGTTACGACAACGCTTCTGGCTCCATTTTCTTCGTCAGGTTCAATCGCTCGGTGGAGGAGATGCTGTTGTCGCCAATGTCGAACTGGGCAATCCTCCTTGGCTATGTCACAGGTTCGGTAGCGCGCGGTTTTTTAGTGGGCACGGTCGTATTGCTGATCTCCCTGCTTTTTACTTCGTTGCATATCGCGCACCCGGTTACAGCCTTTTTATCCGCGTTCTTTTCGGCCACGATTTTCTCTCTTGTCGGCTTTATCAACGGGCTGTACGCGAGGACACTCGATGATATCGGACGCATCTCGGTTTTCGCGTTGAATCCACTTGCTTTTCTAGGCGGCGGATTTTACCCGGTGGCCATGCTCAACGAACCCTGGCAGGACATGGCGCGGCTCAATCCGATCATGCATATGATCAGCGCGTTCCGCTATGGCATACTCGGCGCAGGCGAACATGACATCGGCATGGCCTTCGCAGCGATGCTGATCCTGATTGTGGTCCTGTCCATCGCGGCATTGATCCTGCTCGATCGCGGCGTTGGCACCAGGTCCTGAAATTCCGGCATGGGACAGCAGATTTCCAGAGGCCGCCATTGATTCGCAACCAGGGACCGGGCATGTCGCGACATGAAGACAATCGATAGGGCGCTCACGCCGATGTTGATAGAGGCCGCTCTGGAACAGCGGATCTATCGCGACGATACGCACGATGTGCGCATGCATGATGTCATCAGGTTGTTCCTGGACGCGGGCATGCGCGTTTTCATAACTGGAGGCGCGCCGAGGGAGTGGCTGATCGATCGACAGGGAAAGGATATTGACCTTTCCCTGGATCGGCCGATTGAAGATGCGCAACGGTTGTTGCGCAACGCCTATCCCGATATCGACATGGTCCGCATGCGGAATGATCGCTTTGGCATGATGCGTTGGGGGGGCGTCGACTCGGGATGCGTGGACATCAACATCCTGCGAAGCTGGAAGGATATCCAAGGCGACGACATGTGGAGCACCTCCTTCATCTCGCGAAAAGATCTCGTCGATGATGCGCTTATGCGGGATTTCTCGGTCAACGCTTTCTATTATGACTGCCGGGAACGATCGCTGCTGGACCCGCTCGGTTGCGGCATGGCTGATCTGCAGGCGAAAAAGCTTCGGCTCATCGCGCATCGCCGCGTATTGGAAACCAGTTTTCGAGCCACTTTCCGAATTCTTCAGTTTTTCTGCCGGGGCTATTCCGCCACGGCCAATGTCCTTGAACACCTGGAGCGTTACGCAGATCGCGACATCCAGGGAATGGGGGCGCGTATCCATCAGTGGATACCAGGCAATTTCAGCGCCGGGAGCGAGTCTCTGGAGGAATTCAGGCACCTGCTCTATACACATGCCCGCCAGCAGGCCTCCATCGACACACTGGATTCATTCTTCAATTGAGAAACGGACATGGGAACGTCAACCACCGCTCTGGCAGCGCCATTTCGCCACGTCTTTCAGGCGGGAGCGCGGGACGACAACCATCGGCTTCTGGGTGGCACCGAAGTGTTGCATCTGGTGACCCATGGTGGACGACTTTTCGCTTCGCTGTCCTACATGTTGAATGCCTACCAGCCAGAAGATCCTTCGGTAGGGGCACAGATCATCGTGCTCGACCGGCCAGACGGCAACTGGCGGTTATTCCGGGAGTACGAGCGCGCGTATTGGCGGGCTACGCTGGAATCAGTCACATTCACCCGGGACGGCAACGGACGACATCTGGAGATGCCTGTCTCGCTGCTGCTCGCTGCGCCCTCGGACAGTCGAGGCAACGTATGCGTGGACAGCTTCGATGATGACAGCGGGAAATGGATACGCACCCATCTGGGCAGCGGTTCCAGCGTGGCCAGCATCCGCAGCTTTGCCGTGTACAGGGACAAAAAGACCGGCCAGGAGCGTGTCTTCGTAGGCACTTCGCCGCTCGGCATATTCAGCGGCACCTACGACCCGGATGCACCGGGAAGAATCCGCTGGGGGGACGCGGCGGAATTGGACGGATATACGCGCCGGCCGATGGCATTCGCCGAGTGCAACGGTCAGCTGTACGTCAGCATCAGGGGTGATATCTATCGACGCATTGATGGAGAATCGCCGCAGTGGGAAAAGGTCTATTCGACCCCTTTCCCGCTGATCGTCGCCAGTATCGGGCTGCGCGGGCTCACGTCTGTAACACGGCCTTCGGGATCCGGTGAGGTGCTCCTCGCTGCACTGGAAGGGGATCGTTGCCGGGTGGTGCGCATCGATCCCGAGGATGATTTCCGGGAAACAGTCGAACTGGAGGTACTCGATTTCCTCGGCGAGCGCTGGGGCAAGCGCCCCAACTATGGCGTGGTGGCCTACGACGATTTCACTCCTGTGACCGATCCGGAGACTGGCCGCACGCTTCTGTTCACCGGACTGGGCGCCACTTACAGCACCCGGACCGACATCCATCCCTCGGATGAATGGGTGCAGGACGCTTGGTATCTCATCCGCTATCCGGATGGGCTGCGTTATGAACTTCGACGGGTCGGATACCCGGGCATTCAACCCGTGCCGGAACTCGTCGCCGCCCGCAGCATCTCCGTGTCTCCCTTCGACCCGGAGATGCTGTATATCGGCGGCTACGATCCCAATACCAAGCCCTGCCGCCAGACCGCCTGGATATTCTCGGCGTCCATCAAGGCGTCGCTTGCGCCGCAATCGGGATGAATACCGATAAGGCAGACCGGAAAGGCGGCTGCAGAGCTGCGGTTTCATGACCTGACAAACGTTGAATGATGAAAACGCAGCACACGCTTCACGCGATGGGCATGCGCGTTGCAGGCTTGCACGATCCGCTATTCGCTTTCGTTATTGGCATGCCCAACATGCTGCTGCGGCAGGCATTCGCCCTGACGCTGGACGTTGCCTTCACATCCGTCGGCCTGGAGATACGGCTGCCGACAATGTGACATTCCCGCTTCAGATTGATTGTATTTCGGAGTCGGTTCCGCATATAGTCCGGCTACGCATACCGCGCGGCAAAGGAAGCGAACAGGCACTTTGGTCCGTGCATGGAGCTGCACAGCCGAACACACGATCCGGACCCGCCGTGATCGTGTTCAAAGGAACGATTTTTCGCCATGGACGCACAGGCCCCGTCTTCATCCGCTTTCCGAACCCCGCTTGCGAGCGCAGATGGCGCTGTATCGAAGACGCACGGTTTTCTGACCGAGGTCGCTTTTTCCGAACGGCTGACTGAATATCTGGCGCTGCAAGGTTCGACGACGTTCTTTCTGCAGGCCGTCTCCGGAATGGCGGTCGATGTGGACGTGCTGCATCAGCATGTCGAGAAGCACCCCGGCAAGGGCGACATCCTGCACCGCTTTTCACGACTGTATGTGCGCCATGAGCGCAACGTCATCGTTGTCGCGGAGTCCGTCGTGCAACTGTCGTTCCTCGATAGCCTGCAACGGCGGAAACTGATTGATCGGGAAGAAGGCATCGGCAAACTGCTTGATCCGGAACATCGTGGGCTGCTCGAAAAATCCGATATCGCAGTCATGCGCGTGTGTGCGCCACCCACGCTCCATACCGACCTGGACTGGGCGATCTCGCGACATTTCGCATTGAAATTCAAAGGCGTCCAGTGCGCCGAAATCCGCGAGCTGGTCAACAACGAATCACTGGAACGTGCCTGATGAACGCGAGGAGGATCGTCACGCATGCCGTGGAACCCTGGACGCAAGCCCTCTCAGGCAGCAGCAGCGTGCTGCACATCGGCGGTGAAACCGCAACGGCCGGAACGCTGCTGGCCCGCGGACGGGCAGGATGGCAAGCGCATCGAGCGCATCAGTTCCCGGCGCTGCTCGGAGTAGGCGACATCGACATGCTGTCGCTGCTACTGGCGGCGATCGTCGATCAGCGCCCGGCACTGTTCTGCGCCGACGATGCGACACCGCCTGCGATGTGCGACGCGCATATTGCCGCAACGGCTGCGGGCAGCGGAGCGAATGCAGTCTGGAAAGCGACACCCGATTGCGATGGGATATCGGAGTTACCAGCAGGTTTTGCAGTGCTGTCTTCAGGGACGCTTGGTGCACCGAAAGTAATCTGGCATCGCCATCGCAACCTCGTCGAAACCGGTTCGTTGGTGGTGCGCAGGTTGAAACTCACCGCCGATGACCGGGTGCTGATCACCGTTCCCTTGCACCATCTGTACGGCCTGGGCGCCGCGCTTGTGCCGGCGCTGCTGGCCGGCGCGGAGATCCACCTGTTGCCCAAGGCCAATCTGCTCGGCTTCAACGATGCCCTGCGCGCGTTCGAGCCGACGAGGGTCTTTTCGACGCCGCACCTGCTGCGCACGTTGCTGCGACGCAAGCATGAATCGCTGCAGAGTTGCCGTGGCATCGTGCTGGCAGGCGACGGTATTCCACCGATGCTGCATGCGCAGGCACGGCAGGTCTTCAATCAGGTTGTCGATCTGTACGGCAGCTCCGAATTGGGCGTGATCGCACTGTCCGAACCCAACCAGCCGCAAACCCTCCACCCGCTCCAGGGCGTGCGCGCATCCCCGGCAGACTGCGGCGCCGGGCAAAGCGTTCTCGTCGTGGCGCACCCGTATGCCGCGACGCATATCGCCCATCATGGAACGATCTCGGCTTTACCGCCCGAATGGGATACCCGCGATATCGCAACCTTCACCGGCGATGGGACATTCTCGGTTCAAGGCAGGGCGGACCACAGTCTGAATCGCGCAGGCAAGCTGCTCGTCCTGGCGGAGCTGGAGCGCGCCATCATGGACTGGCCGGGCATCGAACTCGCGGTGGCGATCGTGCTCGAGGAGGAAACCGCGCTCGGCAAGGCCATCGCCGTTGTGATCAAGCCTTCGGCAGCCGCATTGACCATCGATGCCCTGAAGCACCTCGCATCAACGACATTGCCGCTTTTCGCGCGGCCGGACCGCTATGCGCTCGCCTCGGACCTGCCATGCCTGGGCAGCGGAAAACCCGACAGAAACGCCATCATCAAGGATCATTACCATGGATAAACAACAGATCATCGCGATCTTGAAGCAGATCATCGTCGAAGATCTGGACCTCAATCTCGGCTACGGGCAAATCGGAGACGAAGCCTCGTTCCTGGAAGACGGGTTGGCACTGGACTCCATCAGCATGGCCGAGTTCATCGATCATCTGGAGCGCAGGTTCTCGATCCGGATCCTGGACGAAGACCTGGATACGGCCACGTTCAAATCGCTGGGCAGCGTGGTCTCGCTTGTTCAGAAGCGGCTGCCCGATCGCAGGCCCGTGGTCGAAGCGCCATGAAGAACCTGAAGATCGCACTTGTCGGCGATACGGGCTCCGGAACCAACGAGACCGTGCCCGACTATCGCAACGAAGCCCCGAATCGCGACGGCTTCGTGGTGGCCTGGCCGCCTCAGCGCTATTGGAAATCCGCGGGCGAAGACGATCTGTCGGCCGAAAAGCCCCTGCATCTTTATTTCCACATTCCGTTCTGCCTCCAACGCTGTCGCTACTGTTTTTTCAAGATCGAGATTCTGTCCGAATCCTCGCATGCGGTTCGCGAGCGTTACGTCAATGCCCTGTGCCGTGAAATCGAGCAGGTCGCGGATGCGCACAGACTGCGCGGCCGGGTCGTGAAATCGATCTATTTCGGCGGAGGCACGCCCAGCGTGATCCAGCCGGAACAGTTGGCAAGAATCAAGAAAACGATCGAAGCGTGCTTCCGGCTGGACGATCCGGAGTTCGTTTTCGAGATCGAACCGATCACGCTCAACAACCGCATGATCGACGGGCTGGCGGATCTGGGCGTCAATCGCATCAGCTTCGGCATCCAGTCCTTCGACGACAGGGTCGTCGCATTGACCGGCCGCCACGACACCGACGAAAAGAATTCCCGGGCGATCGAACGCGCGCTCAAGACCGGCGCAGTGGTCAACATCGACCTGCTCTCGGGCCTTGAGGGCGAAACGACGGAGAGCTGGCGGCATTCGATCAATCGCGCCATTGGCCTGGGCGTGCATGCGGTCACCGTCTACAAGCTGGAACTCTATTCGAACGCGCATTACATGAGCGATATCCGCCAGGGCAAACTCTCGCTGCCCGGAGTGGACGAGGAGATCGCATTCGCCCGCTGGGGTCTGGCGCGTCTACGCGACCGCGGCTATCTGCCATCCACGTATTTCACCTTCACCCGCGAGGGCAAATATCCCCAGCGCCACATCATCAGCCGTTGGCGCGGCGAGGACATGTACGGTTTCGGCGCATCCGCGTTCGGCACGGTCTCTGGCTATTCCAGGCAGAATCTCAGCGAAATCGACGCCTATCTGGCGCGTGTCGAGAGCGGGCTCAGCCCGACACAGCGGGTGCTGGAACTCAGCAGCGCGGATCACATGCTGCGTGACGTGGTGATGGGCCTGAAAACGACCATGATCGATCTGGGCGAATACAGGCGCAGGCATGGCATGCGCCTGGATCTGGTCCTGGCAGAGGAACTGGCTCATCTCGTTCACGAGGGATTGATCGAGCACAACGGCGATCTCCTGCGCCTCACCGATGAGGGCGTGCTCTACGGCGACTATTGCGGTCGCTATCTCGGCGCGGGCTTGAGACGCACACTCTCCGGCGATACCAGACCGCTCCGGGCTTGATCGCGATGCTGATCACGCCCGACTTTGTCTTCATCCACATGCCCAAGACGGGCGGGACCTTCATCACCGAGATGTTGCGGCTCGTGTACGGGGCGCTCGCCGTGGAGACAGGCCGGAAACATGCCACCTGCGAGGAAATACCTGCCGCCCATCGTGGCAAACCGATACTCTCGGTCATCCGTTCGCCTTTCGACCGGTACGTCTCGCAGTACCACTACGGCTGGTGGAAAACGCACCCGCAGGAATACTGCGACCCGGCGCTGATACGGACACGATTCCCGACGTATCCGCAGGTCGATTTCGAGGATTTCGTGGCTGTCGCGAATCGGTATTTCGTCAACGTGCATCGCGGCGTGACCAATGGCTACGAATCTCCGCAACTGCCCCCGGATCTTGCGCTGGGTTGGCACTCCGAGCAATTCATCCGCTTCTTCTGCCGCGATCCGCATCGTGCGTTCGCCAGCATCACCCAGTCCGATCTCCAGCGAGGCCATTTGGACACCCACGAATATCCGGTGACATTCCTGCGCACCGAGACGCTGAATCAAGACCTCGCCGATCATCTTCAGCGCTACGGCATCGACACGAAGCTGCTGGGCCAGGTCCGCACGCATCGGCGGGTGATGCCGGGACAGGCGCACGAAGCCCGGGCACGACTGCATGCCCGCGATTACTTCGACCGCAGGCTCGGCGATTTTGTCAGGCACAAGGAGATGTTCCTGTTCAATCGTTTCCCACAATACCGGGAGGAAGTGCCATGAACAGCGCAGTCGATCGCGATCTCGTCGCCCTCGTCAGCGGCGGCAATCGCGGCATCGGGCTTGCTGTCTGTGAAGGATTCGCCCGGCGAGGCGTGCGGGTGTACATGGGATGCCGTGATCCGGCCGAAGGCGAAGCGGCGGTTGAACGGCGGCGACTGGTCGGCGTGACGCCGATTCAACTGGATGTCTGCTCCGAGGCCTCGATGATCGCGGCCATCGACACCATCGCCAGCGTGCACGGGCATCTCGATTTGCTCGTCAACAACGCGGGGATGTCCGTGGGCGTGCGCGACAAGCCCAGCGAAGAAAGCATGACGCAGGCGCGGGCAACGTTTGAAGTCAATTTTTTCGGGCCCTGGCGCCTGAGCCAGCACGCATTGCCGCTGATGCGCGGGCGCGCGCGCGCTCACATCATCAACGTGTCCAGCGGGCACGGCAGTTCCAGCAGGATCGAGGGCAACAATCTGGCCTACAGAAGCTCAAAATCGGCCTTGAATGCGCTGACCCAAGCCATGGCCATCGAGCTTGCCGACAGCGGTATCCGCGTGAATTGCATGACCCCCGGCTGGGTGCGAACGAAGCTCGGCGGCGTTGCGGCACCCAGAACTCCGGAAGAGGGAGCGGAAACGATTCAATGGCTGGCGCTGGACGGCGGCGGAGAAACCGGAAAATTCTATAAAGACAGGGCGATCTTCCCGTGGTGAAGGCACCGAATCTCTTCATCATCGGCGCGCCAAGATGCGGCACCACATCGCTTTTCGCCGCACTGAAGCAACATCCGGATGTCTACACATCCGTGTTGAAGGAACCGCACTTCTACGCAACCGATCTGCCCACCCAGCCGCATACGGTGTCCGATCCTGGCGATTATCATCGGCTTTTTTCCGCGGCCGGCGATCAACGCTATCGTGCCGAAGGTTCGGTCTGGTATCTCTACAGCAGGGATGCGCCGGAACTGATTGCGAAAGCGCATCCGGATGCCCGTATCGTTGTGCTGTTGAGAAACCCCGTTGACATGCTGATCAGTCTTTACGATCTGTATTTGCGGACCGGGAACGAGGGCGATCGCAATCCGGAAACGGCGATTTTCCGCGCCGGGGAAGCCCATTTCTCAGCAACGTATTTTCCGTTCGGATTGGATTATCTGCGCTTGCTGGATATCACCGCACCGCTGCTGCGATGGCGTTCCTTTTTCCCCGGGCACCAGCTCCGTGTCCTGATATTCGAAGACATGTACGCCGCGCCGGAGGCGCGCTTCCGCGAACTGTGCGAATGGCTTGGAATCGATCGGGATATCCCGGTGAGTTTCGATCACCGACGGGCGCGCGACGCGGTGAGGATGCTGGCGATGAAACAATTGCGCGGCCTGCCGGAACACCTTCGTCGCAAGATGAATCCAGACGCATCCCGGCTGCATGCGGGCAAGAGCGAAACCTCGATACCGCAGCAGCTGCGCTTGCGCCTGCACAACAGCGCGCGGGCACGCAACGCCGGTCTGCCCATGGCGATTGGAAAAGCATGGCCCGAGGCGTGGCTGTCGGCATGATTCCGGGGCTGATTGGCGCCTGCGCAGGAATATGCGGACGACGCTTTGCCCCGTTTTCGGCAGTCGAAGCCGTTACCGCAGTGATAACCGCGAATCACTTTATCGATAAAAATCGACAAGGCGTTTAGAGCAGCCACTTCGGCGACGCCCCCCTCACCCGCCCTGCGGGCACCCTCTCCCCGCTTTGCAGGGAGAGGGAATCGCCTGAGCAATCCGGTCAGCCCAAGCAACCCGAATGATTCAAGCAAGAAGCATCATCAGAAACAGGACTCCTTGTTCGCCCTTCTCCCCGCGACGCGGGGAGAAGGTGGCCGAAGGCCGGATGAGGGTCGCTTATGCTCTTTTCACCCCATGCACACCATCACCAACCACATGCAATGCGCCCCTACCCCACCCGCTCACACCAGTACTGCAACTCGCTGCCCTTGCTGGGTTCGTAGACGAAGTGCAGGCCGGTGAAACCATGGCGCGAGCCGCCGACGATGAAAGGCGGTCGATGCTTCGCCTGATGGATCAGCACCGGTTCGCCGCTGGCGAGGGCGTAGACGTAGAGATTGATGGCGGCGGCGCGTTCGGGGGCGGCGACGTAGCTGGCCTTGAAGTCGAAATAGCGGCCGATCTTCTGCGCGGGCACCTGGTACGGGGCCGTGGTCGGAGCGGCGTCGACGCTGAAGTTTTCGCCGCCGTAGATGATGTGGCAGCGGACGCTGTCGGCGTGCGCGTTCGCTGCGCACAGTTGCGCTGCACAGAACACGGTGGATGCGATGAACCACTGGCGTTTATTCATCGCGGCACTGCCCGACGTTGCGGTCGCCGCGCTTGCCGCAGGGGCTGGCGGTGACGGGGTCCCGATGCGGGACTCCGTTCTTGTCGAGGCGGGCGACGTGCGTGCGCCATGCCACCACGCCCTGTCTGTCCATCGTCACTTTGAGCGTCCAGCCGGTCTGCGTGGCTTCGGTGTCGAAGCCGTTGAACAGGAAATTGCCGAGGCTGTAGACGATCGGTTTGCCGTTGTGGATCTCGGCGCCCTGGGTGACGTGCGGATGCGAGCCCACCACCATGTCGGCGCCGGCATCGAGCATCTCGCGCGCGAAAACTTTCTGGCGTTCGCTCGGATAACCTTCGTCTTCCCAGCCCCAATGCATGAAGGGAATCACCAGATCGGCGTGGTAGCGGGTGCGCGCAGCGATGATGTCGTCGATCACCTGCTCGTCTTCGCCGCTCCAGGCGATGCCGGGCTTGTTGGCGCCGGCCTCGAACGCGCGCGGCTTGAATTCGTCGTAGCCCAGGAACGCGATGCGCAGTCCGTTGCGTTCGACGATCCACGGCTTGTGCGCTTCTTCCAGATCGGCGCCGCCGCCGAAATACGGCAGGCCGGCATCGCGCATCAGGCCCAGCTGTTCGACGAAAGCGGCTTTGCCGAAATCGCCGGAGTGGTTGTTGGCCAGCGTGAAGGCGTCGAAATGCCGCGCCAGCACCGGCAGCGTGCGCGGGTGCGCGCGGAAGGTGTAGGGCTTGGTTTCCGCGGTGCCCACTGTGGCGATCACGCATTCCAGATTGCCGACGCGCAGATCGGCGTCGTGCAGCCATGCGGCGAACGGCTGGAACGGATCTTCGCCACGCTCGATCAATTCGCCGGGGGTTTCGGCGACCATGATGTCGCCGACGAATGCGATGTCGACCACGCCCTCTTCGGCATGCGCCGCAGCGATCGGCAGCACCAGCATGGCAAGCAGGTTCAAGGTCGCGAAGATGCGCATGGCGGCAGTTTCTCATGCGCTTGCGGTCGAGTCACGGGGTATGCGGCATCCCGAACACGAACAGGCTGCGCGCCATCGCCATGAAACCCATCCACCCCACAAGCCACTGCAGCGTGCCGTACCCGCGTTTGGACCGCACGCGTTTGGACCGCAGCTTCGCCACAACCGGCCATTGCCCGAACACGAACGACAGCAGCAACAGCACGCCGTCGTAGATCGCAAGACCGTCGCGGTCGGTGATCAGACCCAATGTGCCTGCGCTTCACGGCAGGCCACGTTTCGCGCACCGGCTTGTGCCGGAAGTGACAACGACCTGCGACGGCTTCCTGTCTGCGGATGCCTGGGCGTCAGGCGGCCCCGCGCTTCGGCCATGTCCACGCGTAGCGGACGATGAGCAGGGTGAACACCACTTCGATCACGCCCAAGGCGATGTAGAACGCCCACATGCCGGGCATCGACACCAGCATGATCGCGGTGTAGAGCGCGCCGAGGACGATGTTCGCCCATCGACAGACCTCCGCCTTGAGCACCAGCGACAGGAACACCATCGCGCTGGGGATCGCCATCGTCAGCGCCATCGCGAGCACCACGCCCTGCGTGGTCGGACCCAGCTCGCCCATCCTGCCGTCCAGCATGTGCTTGACGGTGCCCGGCACGTACAGGCCGAAATAATCGCCGTACAGATAGCACAGCATCACACTGGCCCACAGCGCGGACAATTTGATGCGCACATGGATCTTCACGTCGTCCAGCGCCGTCGCGGCGTCCCTGTCTGCAGTCACTCTCGGCTCCCGATCGAATCGAAGAAAGCGGCTCTCGCCATGGCTGCAATATGCTTTGCGGCATTGGAATTGTCATGTGGCGGAAGTCTGGACGCGCTCGTGCCGCGACCGGCAATGCGCCAGTGATGCGAACCGGGCGCCGGACAGGTCTTCCCTGGCCCCGGCGCCCGGAGGCTCATTTCGGTTTGGTGTACTGGATGAGCGGATCGCTGCGCTCGGGATACGCCAGCACATCGCTGACGCTGCCGAGGTAAGCGTTGCCTTGGGCCGGTTTGAATTCGGCCTGGATGCGGTACTGGCGCGGGTCGAAATCCTTGGCTGGGAAGCGCGCGCGCCCCGCACGGTCGAGCGCGACCGGCTCGCTCACCGGTTTGCCGTTGACGTGGAAGACAACCGTGCCGGTCGGCGTGCCCTTCTGGCTCGCGGCACGTTTCCTGACCGTCGCCACGAACGCCGTCGGCTTGCCCTGGCTTGCCGATTCCGGCGTCAGCATCGTCGTGGTGCCTTCGCGTTCGAGCTGTTCGGTCAGCCGGAAGGTCTTGGCGAAACCCACCTCGCCAGTCGCGACCACATCGAACACGCAGTTCTCGCGGCGGTTCTTGTCGACGATGGCGCTGCAGACGCGCTGCGCAAGCTCGAGTTCCGCTGGCTTGGCGGGCTTCGTCTCGGGCAGCGAGCACGGCGGCGCGTCCTTCGGCCAGCTGGCCAAAGTGAAATCCGCCGTCGATTGTCCGGCCGCGTAATCGAAGAGACTGGTCTTGTCGGTGACGCGCCAGGAATCGGCGAACTTGCGGTTGAGATCGTTGTAACGTTGCGCCACCGATGCCGGTTTCGGCCCGGGCGAACCACCGTCGGACAACGCGGGCAACCAGCTTCCCGGCGCAATCGCGCCCATGATGCCTTCGAGCGCATCGGACCCGGTGATGCCGACGTTGAGATACCACAATCCCTGCGAGGACCAGTATCCGGGCGTGACCACCAGCAGCGCGCCGTTGCGGTAGGCGATTTCCATGCCGCCGACCGGCGTGCGCGAAACCCGGCCCGCACCGGGCAACATCACCCCGGTATCGGTCAGTGCGGTCGGTACGCCATCGATGCGCAGCATGAGGTCCGGCTGCCCCGAGGTCTCGCTGCTCACGGGCTGGTAGGTCACGCGATGACCGCCGACGCGCGCCGCGACCGAGGTATTGAGACTGACGCAGGTCGCAAGGCCGGTATGCGGATTGGCGCCGGGGAAGAAATCGGTCGCGACCGCAGTCTGGCGCGTCTGCACTTCAAAGCCATCGGCGCTTCGCAGCGCGACGAATTCGCCAGCGGTCTGGAAGTCGTAATTGACGCCATCGACGGTTCGCAGATGGGGGTCGCCTTCGTTCGTCGACAGGCCGCCGCGCATCCAGTTGGTGTAGGCATCGAAGTTGGTGGTGGTGTTCGGATTGTTCGCGGTCGAATTGGAGGTATCGCCCCAGATCGGGTGCTGGAAGCGGGAGGCGCCCGGCGGACCGCCGCCCGGGATGTAGGCCATGCCCGCGTAATCGCCGAACTCGACGCCGGCCCCGTTGCTCGTGGATGCAGCGTCGCTCACCTGGGCGTTGGCGATGAAGGCCGGGGTCGCTGGCGTGGGCGTGGCGACCGAACAGAACACCTGCATCGCGGTATTCGTCGGCGAATTGCGCGTGTCGTGCCAGCACACCGCGATATTGCCGCTCTGCGGATTGCTCGCGATGCGCGGCAGGAACTGGCTGCGGATCGGCGCGGCCGGATCGTCGTTGACGCGAATCGCCGCGCTCCAGTTTGCGCCGTTGTCGTCGGAGAAGCGGACCATGATGTCGGTGTCGTTGCTCTCGTCGACGACTTCGTCGGTGTAGACCAGATAGAGCCGGCCGAATCTCGGGCTCAGCGGATTGCGGTCGTAGGCGAGACCCGCTTCGGCATCGACCGATCGCGCGTTCTGCGCCGGAATGAAGTCGAAGCCACTGACATTGGTGGTCGTCGCGGTGATCGTCGCGCCGAAATTGCCGGCGCCGAGGCCATCGGCATCGATATTGATGCGGATGTTCGCCGACCCGGTATTGGCGCCGGTATTGGTCTGGCATGCCTGCACGACCACGCCCGAAGGCGCGATGGCGATATCGCCGAAACTGCATCCGTTCGTGCCCGGAATGGTCTGCAACGCATTGAACGCACCCACCGTGCCGAGCCCGGTGACGGCAGCTCCCCGCGCGCGCAGTGTTCCGCTCTGGTTCCAGACGACCCAGACCGCCACCGGAGCGCCTGCGGCGGTCGTATTCTGGGCAACGATGGTCGGCTGATCCATCGAACCGCCGGTGAACGAACCAATGTTGGTGAAGGTCTGCCCGCCATCGGTGCTCAACAGCGTTTCGATGCTGGGCGAAGCGCCCGCGACAAGATCGGCGAGGTAAGTGACGTAAAGATTGCCGAAGCTGTCCCACGCCAACGTCGGGTCGCAGCAGGCGGCGGCGCCCTGGCCGGCATCGCCGTCGGCGATGGTCCTGTCGGTGGCATCCGGGTACACCCACGTATCGCCGCCATCGGTGCTGCGCGCCGCGAAAATACCGGCGCCCGCGGTGTTGCAGGATGCGAACAGCTGCAGCGGATTCGCCGGGTTCTTAGCGATCGAGCACTCACTGTCGGCCCCCGCCTTTTGCGATGTGTTGATGTCGGGGCCGGCGTTGATCTGCGCCGATACCGGCATGCAGAACGCGAGCATCGCCAAGCCTGCGCATACGAGCGCGCTGGATAAAATGCGTTTCATGATCGAACTCCTTGCTGTCGAATCAAGCGATCGAATCAAGCGATTCAAACCCGGCGATTGAATCCGGCGATTGAATCCCGCGATTGCCGCAAAAACGGCTATCGCTGCGGCGCGGCGCTCCAGATGCCGGCTTTTTTCGATCGCGCCTCGGTCATCGCCGCGTTCATTTCGTTATATTTGTAACCTCGATACTCGCGTGCCGGCGTGGCGAGTCCGGCACGCACCATTTCGAGGCCGAGATCCCTGACTTTTCCACTGGAATCGTCGAGATATATTTTTCCGACCATCACGCCCTGCGCGTTGCGCCCATCCAGACGGAACTGCGCGCGCTGGCCGGCCGCCATATCGGCGATCAAACGCCGTGCCTTGTCGGCATCGACCTTCCTGTCCGGCGCGACGACGCCTGCCACGCGGACGTCATAGCTTCCAGAATCGTGCTTGAAAATCACCGTATTCGCGCTTTTGACGGCGGCGACCGTTCCGTAGGTGGCATCGCCGGCGACCGCAGGCATGCCGACCGCAGCGGCGACCGCCGCCAGTGCGGCGATGAAGAAAGATGAAGGCGTGCGATATCTGCTCATGAGACTCTCCCTTCTCGTTGAATGGCACATCGGGGAAACATCGCATCACCCATGGCCGAGATGTCCCATGCAGCGCCGGCACTGTCGCGGGCGAAAGCGATGATGGTGAAACTTCGGGAAATCAATTCTGCTTCTGCACGCGTTCTGCATGCGTTCGAAGGACTGCTCGACCCATCCTTGGATGGACCTGCCTGGATGGACCTGTCCGGCGCGCCCGGGTCGAGTTCGGGCAGCGCGTCGGCTCTGCTCAGTCGTAACGCGTTTATTGCTGTTATCCGCAGAGACGAGACATGCCGATGAGATCGGCCACGGCTCGGGAAAACAGGCGGATTTTCCGATGAATGGTAGATTCTGGGCCGAAATGCCGGGCCCGCAGGGAATAGGCGGCCATGCACCCTGAATGCCGAAGTCCCGGCGCGAATGTCGCCCTTGCTGTAGGATGGAGCCGCAAACGCTGCATTCGCGCGTTGCGTCCCGAAATGCAAATACGGCCCGACTCGACGGCCTGCAGTCTCCATCCGGCTCGCTCCGCTCCCTATTCTTGCGTCATCACCCCTCCGCCGGGTGACGCCTACCGGGAGCCGCCATGCCCGCATTCTCCAACCTTTCGTTCACGTACCCGATCGACGTCACCAGACCGGTGCGCCGATGACGTCGCCTGCCTGGAGCCCGCCTGCCTTGAAGCAGACCGTTTCGCAGCCGCCGGCCCGCGAAAAAGGCGTGCATTGCAGTCGCTGCGATGCCCTGTGTTGCCGTCTGACCGTGGTGCTGTTCGAGGAAGACGCGATTCCGGCGCATCTGACCGAACGCAACGAGCAGGGCGTGACGGTGATGGCGCGCGATGCCGATGGCTGGTGCGTCGCCTTGAACAACGCGCAGATGAATTGCGGTATCTACGAAACGCGCCCGACGATCTGTCGCAAATTCGCGATGGCCGGACCTTATTGCCGTGATGTGCGCAACGAAGCCGCACGCGCGCAGCACCCGCTTCCAATCGCCCTGGTGGGCTGAGGCACTACGAATGGCTCTGAAACCACAATCGCCCACATCCAGCACGAGCGATCTCTTCCGCAAGCCGAAGGAAGAGCGCCGCACCGCGTTGACGCACGACAAGATCGCCGACGATCTCGCCGCGTTCCAGCGCGCTGGCGGCACGATCGAAGTGCTCGGCACCACCCACACCCTGAAATCCATTCCGCCGCCGCCGGCACCCGCCGCAGCCGCGAAGGATCGCGACGACCTGTCGGCGAGCAAACCGGCGAAATAACCGTCCTGCTCGACGCGTGCGTCAGGGCGTCGACGTTGCGGGAAGCGGCGTCGGCATGGCCGCAGGCGACACGAACGGATCGGGATCGCGTTCGAGACAGCTCTGCCCGCTCGGCCCGCTGTCATCGTAAGTGCACGGCCATTGCGTGCGCGGCACGGTGTTGCGCAGATCGAAGCGTTCCCCGTTCCAGACCAGAAAGCCGAAATGCACGGTATGGACGCGCCCCGGGTAACCACCGGGAAACGCGCGCGGATGGTCGCGCGGCAGGCCGCCGCTGTCGCCCAGCTCGGCATACAGCCGCAGCACCGGCACCTCGGACAGCCGGCTCATGTCCACCCGGACGCCCGGATGACCGCCGGTTTCGTCATGCACGCCATAGGCCTCGCCCTTGGGCAGGTCCAGCATCGGGTCTTCGGGCAGCACGCGGCGCGTGACGACACGCGGATGCCCACGGCCATCGAGGCGGTACGCGGTGAAGCCGAAGCGCTGCCCGGCACCGGACTGGATGCGGGCCGCACCCTCCTCCTCGTCGTACAAACAGAACTTGCGGCCGACGCGCTCGTCGGCGCCGAGCAGCGCTTTCAGGCCGGCGCAGGTATCGACCTCGCTCGCGACCTGCAGCAGATACACGGTGTCTTCCGGCCGGGCGCCGGCCAGCGTGCGCACGATGGCGCTGAAGTACACGCCGTCGTCTTCGTGCTTCATCCGCAGATAGCGGTCCGGCGCGTCCGCACGCGGCGCCTCGATCGCCTCGACGCGCTGCAGCATGCCGCGACGCACGGCCAGCGGCAGCCCCGAGTCGTCGGTCTTCAGCCCCAGCAGCAGGCGTTCGATCTCCTCCGGCGCGCGTGCGAGCGGCACCCAGGGTTCTTCCTGCGCCATCGCCAGCGCAGGCCACAGCGCGGCGGCCAGAAGCAGCGTGCGCGTGCCATCGCGCCAAGCGTGCGTGCTCAAAGGCATGTTCAAGCGGATCGTCATCGGCAGCATCCTGGAATCGTCTCCGGATCATGCCACAGCGCATGCGCGCCGCAAGACCGGAGCGACAGCGTCCAGGCACATCGCGCGCAAGCTGAACCGGCGCCGCATCGGCACTGCACGGCACGGCGATATGTGCGAGAACAAACAGACGCATGACGCTCGCGATCGCCACGATGGGCACCCGCTGCGCATGCAGACATCCAGAAGAACACCACCGATATGAAAGCCACTGCCATGAAAGCGCTGGTCTATCTCGGCCCGCACGAAAAAGCGGTGCAGGACCGGCCCATGCCGACGATCGATGCGCCGACCGACGCGATCGTCAGAATCACCCGCACGACCATCTGCGGCACCGACCTGCACATCCTCAAGGGCGACGTGCCGAGCTGCCAGCCCGGTCGCATCCTCGGCCATGAAGGCGTGGGCGTGGTCGATGCGGTCGGTTCGGCGGTCACGGCATTCAAGGCCGGCGATGCGGTGCTGATCTCGTGCGTGAGCGCCTGCGGCAAATGCGCCTACTGTCGCCGGCAGATGTATTCGCACTGCGAAACCGGCGGCTGGATCCTGGGCAACACCATCGACGGCACCCAGGCCGAGTACGTGCGCATTCCGCACGCCGACATGAGCCTGTATGCGATTCCCGCCGGCGCCGACGAGGAAGCGCTGGTGATGCTCAGCGACATCCTGCCGACCGGCCTGGAATGCGGCGTGCTCAACGGCCGCGTGCAGCCCGGCGGCACCGTGGCCATCGTCGGCTCCGGGCCGATCGGACTGGCGGCGCTGCTCACCGCGAAATTCTATTCGCCCGCCGAAATCATCATGATCGATCTCGACGACGGCCGTCTGGCCGTGGCCAAGACCTTCGGCGCCACCGCCACCGTCAACAGCAGCGACGGCCTCGCGGCCGATGCGGTGATGACACTCACTGGAGGGCGCGGCGTGGACACCGCCATCGAAGCCGTCGGCGTCTCGGCGACATTCGAGCTGTGCCAGCAGATCGTCGCCGCTGGCGGCAATATCGCCAACATCGGCGTCCATGGCACCAAGGTCGATCTGCACCTGGAAAAACTCTGGGACCGGAACATCACCATCACCACCCGGCTGGTCGATACCGTCAGCACGCCGATGCTGCTGAAGACGCTGTGTGCGCACACGCTCGATCCGAAACCGCTGATCACCCACCGCTTCAAGTTCGACAAAATCCTCGACGCTTACGAGACCTTCGCGAACGCGGCGACCACGCACGCGCTGAAAGTGATCATCGAGACGTGAGCCTCCGCACATGAATTTCAGCCGGCCTCTCGTCAACCTGCGCTTACCGGCGCGTCTGGTCGGTCTGTCCCTCTTCGCCGCACTCAGCGCGTGCGCCCATGGCGGCGAACCGGCGACACCATCGCCGGCCGATATCCGTGGATTGCAGGGCATCGGCCCGACACCGACACTGCCAGCGCCGCGACATCCGTGGATTCCGGTGGTCAACATCGCGCCCGCCGTGGGCTGGCCCGACGGTCTGTTGCCGACGGCGGCGTCGGGCCTGCGCGCCAATGCTTTCGCGACCGGCCTCGATCACCCGCGCTGGCTGTACGTACTGCCGAACGGCGATGTGCTGGTCGCGGAAACCAATGCGCCACCCAAACCCGACGACGGCAGGGGCCTGCGCGGATGGTTCATGGGCCTGGTGATGAAACGCGCGGGCGCGACGGCGCCCAGCGCCGATCGGATCACCGTCCTGCGCGACACCGATGGCGATGGCGTCGCCGACCTGCACGCGGTCCTGCTATCCGGGTTGAACTCGCCGTTCGGCATGGCGCTGGTGGGCGACGCGCTGTATGTCGCCGCGTCCGATGCGGTGCTGAAATTTCCCTACAAGACCGGCGATCTGCGCATCGTCGCAAAAGGCACAACGCTCGTCGCATTGCCGGCCGGGCCGATCAATCATCACTGGACCAAGAACCTGATCGCCAGTGCGGATGGCCGCACGCTCTACGTCACCGTGGGCTCGAACAGCAACGTGGGCGAACGTGGCGTGGAAGCGGAAATCGCGCGCGCGGCCATCTGGCACGTGGACATCGCCAGCGGCGAGCACCGCATCTTCGCGTCGGGTCTGCGCAACCCGAACGGCATGGCCTGGGAAACGGATACCGGCCAGCTGTGGACGGTGGTGAACGAGCGGGACGAGATCGGCGACGATCTGGTGCCCGATTTCATGACCTCGGTGCGCGAAGGCGGCTTCTACGGCTGGCCCTACAGTTATTACGGCCAGCATGTGGACGCGCGGGTACAGCCGCAGCGTCCGGATCTGGTGGCGCTGGCGATCGCGCCGGATTACGCCCTGGGTTCGCATACCGCGTCGCTGGGTCTGGCGTCTTCCGTCGGCACCAGCCTGCCCGCGCGTTTCGCGCACGGCATGTTCATCGGCCAACACGGCTCGTGGAACCGGAAAACCCTCGCCGGCTACAAAGTGATTTTCGTGCCGTTCGCGCAAGGCAGGCCCGCAGGCCGGCCCATGGATGTGCTGACGGGCTTCGTCGACGCGCAGGGCCATGCCTACGGTCGTCCGGTCGGCGTGGCGCTGGATCGCGAAGGCGCGCTGCTGGTCGCCGACGATGTCGGCAACGCGATCTGGCGGGTCAGCGCGACGCGGTGAGCGCGATCGGCGACCGGATCCTCGGCGCGATATCCTGCGTCATGGTTCGCGCAGCGTTCTGTGCGAGGTCCATCGAAGCCGGCGGCAGGATGCGATCGGTTTCCCTGCGGACAACGGCGTAGCACTCGCAGCTGAGCCGTTCCAGCAGCGGCCGGTCCAACACCGTGATGTGGCCGCGGCGATATTCGATCGCGTTCAAACGCATCAGCCTTCCGGCCGCCTCGGTCACGCCTTCGCGACGCACGCCGAGCATGTTGGCGATCAATTCCTGGGTCATCGTCAGCCGGTTGTCCGGCAGTCGATCCAGCGACAGCAGCAGCCAGCGGCACAATTGTTGATCGATGGAGTGATGGCGATTGCAGGCCGCCGTCTGCGCCATCTGCGTGATCAGGCATTGGCTGTAGCGCAGCACCAATCGCAGCATGTCGCCATGGCGTGCGAACTCATCCTTCATCTGTTGCGACGGCAGCCGGTACGCGAAGCCGCCGCTCTGCACGATCGCCCGGCTGGTGGTGCTGTCGCCGCCCATCAGCAGGGCGATGCCGACCAGGCCTTCGTTGCCGACCACGGAAATTTCCGCAGAGGCACCGTTCTCCATCACGTACAGCAACGACACGATCGCGTCGGTCGGGAAATAGACGTGCCGCAGGGTATCGCCGGATTCGTACAGCACATGCCCCAACGGCAGCGGCACGTATTCGAGGCACGGGACGATGCGCGCCCGGGCTTCGGCGGGCAGCGCGCAAAGCAGGCGATTCTGCAACGGGGAGCGCGGCTTGGGCATCGGCCCAGTATTAGCACGGACATTCGTGCCACATCCGCGCGTCCGCAAGCGCCGCGCGCAGCGGTCCGATTCCGTACAGATGCGGCATCGAACGACGCGATTGAGACACCTCCGGCCGTGCATCGCGCATGCGGATGCCGCAAGAGCGGGCATTTTGAACGCTGCCGATGCGGGTCTGCCGACTGCCCGCTGCGAGGCTGCGCGGACGACGCCCGGGACAGCGGCCGGGAGATGGCGCCGTCAGCGGCCTGTAACTACACTCCGGTCATGAAAAAGCCTGCTCAGACCTCACCAGCCATCGCCTTGGTCGCCGCGCTCATGGCCGCCTCCGCCTCCTCTCCGGCCTTCGCCCTCGACGGCAAATGGACGCCGGAGCAGGTCCTCGATATCGACCCGGAATGGTTGAAGCAGCAGGGTCTGACATTGCCGCCCTCGGCCCTCTGGGACGACAAGCGCGGCACCGGCCTGCTCACCGGCACGGTGAACGTGGCCGGCTGTTCGGGCGCATTCGTCTCCAGCACCGGCCTGATCGTGACCAACCATCACTGCCTGTTCGGGCTGGTGCAGGAACACAGCACCCCGCAGCGCGATCTCATCACCAATGGTTTTCTCGCACGCACCCGGGCCGAGGAATTGCCGGGCAGCACGATGCGGGTGGAGATTCCCAAACGTTTCACCGATGTCACCGCGAAGATCCTGGCGTCGGTGCCGGCCGGTGCCGACGCTTCGATGCGGCTGCAGGCCATCAACGCCGCGCAGAAAACGCTGGTGAACGAATGCCAGCAACAGCCCGACACCAAGTGCAAGGTCGCCGCGTTCGACGACGGCGTGAATTACACGCTGATCGAATCGATCGAACTGCGCGACATCCGCCTCGTCTACGCGCCGCCGCGCGCGATCGGCGAATACGGCGGCGAGACCGACAACTGGTCGTGGCCACGGCACACCGGCGATTTCTCGATCGCCCGCGCGTGGGTGGGTGCGGACGGGCGCCCTGCGGATCGCGCGGAGAGCAATCGCCCGTACACGCCGGAATTCTTTTTCCCGATCTCGAAGCGCGGTCTGGACGAAGGCGATTTCGTGATGGTGCTGGGCTATCCGGGCATCACCTACCGTTCGCTGATCGCCGAGGAAATGCGCGAACGCCGCGAGCGATTCTTCGTGCGCCGCGAGGACGTGTTCGGCGAATGGATCGCGCATCTCGAACAGGCCAGCGCCGCCGATCCGCAGGGCAAGATCGCGGTCGCGGCGAACGTGAAGGGCATTCTCAACCGCTACAAGAACGCGCAGGGCCAGATCGCCGGGCTCGATCGCGGCGGGATCGTCGACCGTCAGCGCGCGCAGGACGATGCTGTCGCCGCATGGGCGTCGAAACATCCGCGGCATGCCGGCGAGATCGCCGCGCGCGATGCGCTGCGCGCGGTGCTGGAGGAACGCGAACGCACGTGGGAGCACGACTTCCTGCTGAACCTGATTCCGCTGGGCGTGGAGTCGGTGGCCGGCGGCATTCCGCCGCTGCCGAAGAGCCTGTACTACGGCGCCACGCTGGCGCACAACGCGCACGAACGCGCGAAGCCGGATGCGGCGCGCGCGGCCGGTTTCACCGATGCCGACCAGTCGAAACTGCGCGACCGCCTGCGTCGCGAACAGAGCAATTATTTCGCCGCTGCGGACCAGCGCATCTTCGCCGCACTGGTGCGGCGCGCGCTGGCGCTGCCGCAGGATCAGCGCATCGCTGCGGTCGACGCGCGCTTCGCCGGACTGACCCCGGAACAGATCGACCGCGCCATCGCCGGCATGTACGCGGCATCGCCATTGCTTGATGCGAGCGCACGCGATGCGATGCTGGGCGAAAGCACCGATGCGCTGATCGCACGCAAGGATCCATTGCTCGATTTCGGGATCGCCTGGAGCCGCGATCTGCGCGCGCTGCGCGAACGCGAGCGCGACTGGAACGCGCGCGCTGCGCGAACGCGAGCGCGACTGGAACGCGCGCGCCGCGCTGCATCGCCCGGTGTGGCGACGCGCGGTGGCGGCGCAAGCGGACAAACCGATCGCGCCCGATGCCAACGGCACGCTGCGCATCAGTTTCGCCCACGTCCAGGGCTATGCACCGCGCGATGGCGTGCGCTATACGCCGTTCACCACGCTCGCTGGCGTGCTCGAAAAACACACCGGCCAGGAACCCTTCAACGTGCCGCAGCCGGTGCGCGACGCGGCGCGCACGCCGGGCACGCGCTGGCGCCAGAGCACGCGGGATGATGTGCCGGTGAACTTCCTCGCCGATGGCGACACCAGCGGCGGCAACTCCGGCAGCCCGGTGATCGACGGTCGCGGCGCGCTGGTCGGCATCAACTTCGACCGCGTATGGGAAAACGTCGCTGGCGACTTCGGCTTCAACCCGGCGGTGTCGCGCAACATCAGCGTCGATATCCGCTATCTGCTGTGGCAGCTCGACCGCGTGGAACACGCCGATGGCCTGCTGCGGGAGCTGGGCACCGGCGCGGATTGACGCGATATGATCGCCCCGGCGTCCGGACAATGCGGGCGTCTGGGCTTGCTCCACCGGTATCGATGCCGCGCCATGGACGGTTGGTGTATTTACTCGTGCATTTTCTCGTGCGCTTGCCAGTGAATCTACTCGTGAGTTTGCGGCCGGGGGATCGGCCGATCATTGCTTCCGCTGGCGCTCGACACACCTCTTTGCCTTAGCTGCGGACGATGCCATGAATCTCACCGATCTGATCAATCGACGCACCTCGGTGGAAAAGCCCGAACTGGAGGCGCTGGCGGCAGCGCTGTGGCCGAAGCTGGAGCGTTTGGCCGCCCACCAGTTGCAGGGCCGCAGCGGTTTGACCCTGCAGGCCTCGGATCTCGCGCAGGACGCGTACATCGCGCTGATGCACGAATTTCCGGGGCGCTTCAACAACCGCGAGCATTTCTACGCGCTGGCGGCGCGGATCGTGCGCAATATCGTCGTTGACTACCTGCGCAGGCGCAGCGCCGAGAAACGCGGCAGCGGCCTGCCGTTCGAGCTGCTGGAGAAGATCGAACACGAAGCGGCGGCGCCCCTGGACGACACCGTGGACTGGATCGCGGTCGACGCGGCGCTGACGATTCTGTCGAGCCAACATGAAACCGCCGCGCAGGTGGTCGAACTGAAATTCTTCGCCGGGCTCACCAACGAACAGATCGCCGACGCGATGGGCCTGTCGCGCGCGACCGTGATCCGCCATTACCGCTATGCGCGCGCCTGGCTGATCGATCATTTCGATGCGGGAAACGGCGCGCATGCATGACGACAACGTCGACGCCACCGTGCCGCCCGAAGGCGACATCGACGAGGCGCGGTTGTTCGAAACCCTGTGCGAACTGGAACCCGAAGCGCAGGCGCAGCGCCTGCGCGCCCTGGATCCGACCCATCCGGCGCTGGCATCGCGGCTGCGGCGGCTGCTGGCGATCGACGAGGCCTACGGCACGCATACCGCGCGCAGCGTGGTGACTTCGGACATGTCCGACCCGGTCGGCGATATCAGCGACATCGGCGCATTCCGGCTGGTCCGGCAGATCGGTCGCGGCGGCATGGGCGTGGTGTATCTGGCCGAACGCCGCAGCGATTTCGCGCAGCAGGTGGCGATCAAGATCATGCCGCGGTTCGCGATCGACGACATGAGCCGCGAGCGGTTCGCGCAGGAGCGCCGAATTCTGGCGCAGCTGCGGCACCCGAACATCTGCAGCATTCTCGACGGCGGCGAACTGGCGGAAGGCACGCCGTGGCTGGCGATGGAATACGTGCCGGGCGAAAGCCTGTGCGCATGGTGCGAGCGCAACCGCAGCAGCCTGCGCGATCGGATCGGGCTGTTCCTGCAACTGTGCGACGCGGTGCAGTACGCGCACCGCAATCTGGTGATCCACCGCGATCTGAAGGACAGCAATGTCCTGGTCTGCGAGCATGGCGACGCGCGCGGCACGGTGAAGCTGCTGGATTTCGGCATCGCGAAATCGCTGGTGGACACGGCGGACGGCGGACAGACCGCGCTGCAGGATCGTTTTTTTTCGCCGATGACGGCGGCGCCGGAACAGCTGCGCGGCGAACGCGCCACAGTGGCGGTCGATGTGTATGCGCTGGGCGTGCTGCTGCACCAGTTGCTGTGCGGCGCACCGCCGTTCGCGCGACCGCACCGCGACCCGATCGAACTGCAGCGCGCGATCCTCGATACCGTGCCGCCGCGCATGAGCGAAACGCTGGCGCGCGAACGCGAGTCGCCCGCCGCTGCAGCGGACGCCGGGGCATCGCCGATCACGGCACGCGATCTGCAGGGCGAACTGGACGCGATCGTCGCCCATTGCCTGCGCAAGGACGCCTCGGAGCGCTACGTGGAAGTCGGCGATCTCGCGCGCGATTTGCGCGCCTGGCTGTCGGGCCACCCGATTTCCATGTCCGGAAACGACCGGCTGTACCGGCTGCGAAAATTCGTGCGCCGCAACCGGGTCGGCGTTGCCTTCGCTGCGCTCACGGCATGCAGCGTCCTGATCGCGCTCGCGGTCACGCTGTGGCAGGCGGCGGCGCTGCGTACCGAGCGAGATGCGGCGCAGGCGGCGCGGTCGCGTTCCGATATCGACCGCGATCGCGCTCGCGCCGTCGCCGGATTCATGCGCTCGGCCTTCGAAGAGGCCGATCCCGGCAAGGCCTCGGAAGGCGGGCTGCTGGCGCGCGAGTTGATCGAACGCGGCAAACGCAGGCTCGACAGGCTGGACGACCAGCCGGATGTCCAGGCCGAATTGGCGCTGCTGCTGGCGGAAAGCAATGCCGGCATGGGATTGGTGCAGGAGAGCGATGCGCTCTATCGCAAGCACGCCGAGGCGATCGAAACCCTCTCCGCCACCGATCCGAAAGTGCGCTGGCGGGCGGGCCTGCTGCGGTTGTCCAATCAGATCGTTCTGGCCAACGATGGGCCGCCGCTCGACGCCGCGCTGTCTGCGCTGCAGCGCATCGCGGATACGCCGGAAGCGCATATGCAGGTAGCGCGACAGCAGGAACGCCTGCACGTGCGCCGGTCGGAATTCGGCTTGGCGGCGCGCACGCTGGAAGACGCGTGGCAGCGCTACTCGGGGGCGCTGGACGAAGAATCGGAGCTGCAGCTACGCATCGATCTGGGCTACGCGCTGCTCAGCGCCGCCCGCAATACGGATGCGCGGCGGATCTGCGAGAGCATCGATCGCACCGCGCTGCGCGATCGCGATCCCGCACTGCAGATCCGCGCACTGCGACTGTTCGTGCGGGAGCTCGATGCGCGCGGCAGCGACCGCGATGCGCTGATCCGGACCATCGGCGACTGGAGGCGCACGGCCGAGCAGCTTTACGGCAGCGATTCGCTCGAGGCTGCCAAAGCGTATGTCTGGTCGGTCGGCGTGATCACCGACCCGCAGGAACAGGACGCGCTGATGCGCAAGGCCTATGCCATCCAGACCGCGAAGCTGCCGCCGGTGTCCACCGCCCGCGCCTACGCCGAATACAACATGGCGGGCTTCTATCTGGAATATCGCCACCCTGCGGAGCTGGCGGAACCGCATCTGGCGCGAGCGGTGCAGATTGGGCGCAAGGCGTCTTCGCGCGCGCACGCCGACGTACGCAAGTTCGAGCTGACCTGGGCGGAAACGCTCAACAGACTGGGACGCCATCGCGAATGCGTGGATCGGCTGTCGGCGCCTCCGGGCGAGCCTGACGATGCGGTGGATGCCGAAGCGCTGAGCGGGTTGCGGCTGGAGCTGGCGAAAGCCGCCGCTGCGCTGCGCAGACCGGAGGATGCCCGGAGGGAAATCGCCGCTGTCGACGCCCTGTGGCGGGAGATCGGCAAACCGCTGCCGGCCGCGCTTGCCGGCACCCTGCGCGCACTCAAGACCAGCCTCGGGCCACGCGCCGACGAACGGTGATCCTGTTCGGTGTCGAAATACGATCAACCCAACGGGCCCGCCAATCGCGACCCAATCATGCGGCCAAGGATC
The DNA here is from genome assembly GCA_049296025.1 of Lysobacteraceae bacterium. Taxonomy (GTDB): domain Bacteria; phylum Pseudomonadota; class Gammaproteobacteria; order Xanthomonadales; family Xanthomonadaceae; genus Lysobacter_I. Next base: position 38,842 of record JBAQRU010000258.1, read on the forward strand.
ACCGCACCGACCGGCAAGCACGCAGGTGTCTGCCGCGTCACAACACCAGCCCGGTGGACGCCCTGGGCCGGAGACTTTGAAGAGCGCGCAGGACCTGCGATCTTCCACCCCTGCCTGCATCCGAACGCTTGGAGAATCACATGATCAAACGCTTCCTTTCCCCGGCACTGCTCCTCGCCTGGGCCCCGGCGGCCCTGGCTTTTCCGCCGTGCCCGGGGCCAGAGCTGCAGCTGTTGCCGCTCGGCTCACCGGCCGCCGCCACCGAACTCTGGTTCCAGGCCGAATATGTCATGTGGGGCAACGGGGACATCATCGACCAGATGAAGAACCCGAACACCCCCAGGAGCAAATGCAAGGATCGATTGCCGGTCCCGGACGCCAACAGCTCCGACGGCACGATCCAACTGAGCCCTGCGTATGCGGATCTCGCCGGCTTCGGCATCATCATGTTGCCGGAACTGCCCTTCGTCGCGACCAACCATCTGAACCTGCAATACACGCTCGATTTCACCGTCGACAACGCATTGCTCGCCAGTAGCGGCGATTGGATCGATCTGACGCAGCTGGAATTCGCGCACGACAGGGAACAGACCAACCCACTGTCGGCTGTGTACCGCGTACGCAAGATCCAGCGCGGAAAAGGCCCGGCGACGCTCGAAGTGATCGAATCGCGTGCGGACATCGGCCCGCCCTATACCAAGCCGCCCTTGTCCGACCGCGTTGTCGCCGAAATCCCACTGGAGGACGAAGCGGGCCAGACCGCCATCGCACTCCGTTGGACCCAATTCGCGCAGACACCGGTCCCCGTTGCATCCATCAGTGGGGCTGCGGCGCCCACGGTCATCCAATACGACATCGACTCCACCCTTGAAGTGCTCGGTCCGGGCAAAGCGGCCGACGGACTAGCCGACAACGTGCTCTATTCGACCTCGCTGCCGAGGCAATGGGCCGACCGGCTTTCGATGGGGCTGCTCGACTACAACATACCCGACGACGCGCAGTACGGCAGCGGGTTCCGCCTAGTGGTCGACGATCCGCAGCTGTCCGCGAACACAACCGACAGGCCGAACAATGCGTCGCTTCTGGATTGAACAATCCTTCGATCCAGACACCGGCGGGCGATGACCACTTGGCGGATCCTCGCGCGTGATCCTGTTTTCCTCCGCAGTCCGCTGAAAGGTGCGGGTCCGCCACCGGGCGGACCCGTTTCCGGGCCCATTTCCGGCGCAAACGACCATGCGCCGCCGGTCGACTCCCTTTCATGCTGTCTCGTTGGAGAAACACCTCATGAGAATTTCCCCCGTTCTCCTTGCCATGGGTGGCCTTGCGCTCGCCGGCCACGCGCTGGCGGCACCGCCACCGGACACCGCTGGCAACCTCCGTTTCGTACCGTTCGAAGTGATCGTGAAATTCAAGGACGACACCGGCAAATCCGCGGCCGCGTCGCAACTCGCTGGCGTGAAGCTGACTTCGCGGACCGCCCGGTTCGATGTCGCGACGCTGCAGAACACGCTCCCGCTGCGCAACGATATGCGGGTTGCGAAATCGGAAACGCTGGCGCTGCTGGCGAAACTGCGCCAGCGCGACGACGTCGAATATGCGCAGCTCAACTACATTTTCGACTTCTCGCTCACCCCGAGCGATCCGCTGTATCCGCAGCAGTGGCACTACCCGTTGATCTCGCTGCCCAGCGCATGGAATCTCACCACCGGCAGCAGCGCGACCCGCATCGCGATCCTGGATTCCGGGCGCAGCGGACATCCCGACTTGAACGGCCGCTGGTCGCCGCTGGAATACAACGGCCCCGCGCCCGGTCAGCCCGCCACCGACAACGGCAGCTGGCGTCACGGCACGCATGTCGCGGGCATCGCCGGCGCTGCCGCCTACAACGGCATCGGCGGCAGCGGCGTGTGCTTCGGCTGCACGCTGATGAACGTGAAAGTGGGCGACACCACGACCGGCATCAGCATGACGTCGATCGTCGCCAGCATCGACTGGGCGACCGACAACGGCGCGCGCGTCATCAACATGAGTTTCGAATCGGCCGCCGCCTGCACCCAGGCCTCGTTTCCGGCATTGCGCACTGCCATCAACCGCGCGCGCGACAACGGCGTGAATCTGGTTGCGGCTGCGGGCAACAACGCGGTGAACGTCGACAACGTCACGCCGGCATCGTGCCCGGGCGTAATTTCGGTCGCCGCCAGCGATCGCACCAATGCGCTCGCAACATACAGCAGCCGCGGCCCGAACATCGGCGTGACCGCTCCGGGCGGTGCTTCGTTCTACGGTGCCGGCATCGGCTGCCCTGCGGACGGATCCAGCGGCTTCAATCCGGCCGATCTGGAAGGCGCGGTCTCGACATGGACCACATCGCCCAACAGCGGCAACGCGCACTGCTACCGTCATCTGGGCGGCACCTCGATGGCGGCGCCGCACGTCGCCGGCACGGTCGGACTGATGCTCTCGGTCAATCCGCGACTCTTTCCCGAACAGGTGACCACGCTGATCCGTGGCACCGCCGGCGCGATGCCCAGCTGCGGCAGCAATTGTGGCCCGGGCCTGCTCAATGCCTACAGCGCCGTCAACGCAGCACTCTCGACCACCACAGGCCCATGCAGCTCGCCGGAAGGATCGGTGTCGAAACAGTGTCGGATCGAGAGCCTCGGCCAATACGTCAACAGCGCCGGCACCCTGGTGGAATCGGTCTACGCCTATGGCTATCTGTGGCAGTTCAACGCCGCCGGCACCCAGATCGGCACAACCAGGAAATTGACGACATTGCCGCGCTACGCGAACGGGCCCTGCCTGTATGCGCCGGCCGGCCAGATCTGCGTCATCGATTCGGCGACCGTGCTCGACTATCCCGGTTTCGGCTACATGGAGTCGGTCACCGCCTACGGCCGCTACTGGAACTTCGATCAGAACGGCAATGGTCTTGCCGGCAACGGCTCGCTGCTCTCCAGCGTGACGCGCTTCGCCAACGGTCCCTGCCTGTATGCCGGTGGCGCGCCCTGCCGCTTCGACACCCGCAATCTGCTGGATGCGCCGGAATGGGGCGGGCTGTACGAATCGATCACCGCCTACGGCCGTTACTGGATCTTCGACGCCGTCGGCAATCTGGTCGGTACCGATACCCTGCTCAGCGTGCCGCGCTTCGCCAACGGTCCCTGCGCGTATCGGCCGGCAGGGACGGTCTGCACCTTCGGCAGCCGCGAACTGCGGCATCTTCCCAGCGGTGCGCAAGTCGAAACCGTGACCGCCTATGGTCGCTATTTCGAGTGGGACGGCAACGGCAACCCC
>JBAQRU010000259.1:0-4165 GCA_049296025.1 Lysobacteraceae bacterium
GCCCCACCGCGCCGCCGAGCGGCAATGCCAGCTTTGCGCTGGCGCCTGAAGACGACGGCATCGCCGCAGCCGAATACCTGCTCGCGCGCAACGCCCGCCGGGTGCTGGTGCTGGTCGGCAGCGACGACGGCATGCGTCGCAGCGCCACGGCGTTCCGCGAACATCTCGCGAGCCGCGGCGGTACCGTGATCGAAACGCTGACCATCGCGGAAAAACCGGCCGACAGCACGGCGGCGCTGCAGGCGGCGGCGCAAAAGGAAGGCGGCGTCGACGCCATCTTCCTCGCGCTGAAGGGCGGACAGGCGCGCGCGCTGGCGCCGCAGCTGACCGCTGCCGGTCTTGCCGGCAAGCCTCGCGTTTCCACCGCGCAGTTGCTGTCGGGCACCGGCAAACCGGAGCAGGACACACTGCTCGACGGCATCGCCTTCCCGGCCGAAACCTGGAGCGTGCAGGGCATCGCCGGACTGCCCTCGGCCGACACCACCGGCGGCATGCTGTCCACCGCACGCGGTCCAGCGGCGAAGCTGTTCGCGTTCGGCTACGACGCATGGCTGCTCACCGGCTATCTCGAACGCCTCGCCACCCAGGCGAACGGCAAGATCGACGGCGCCACCGGCGACCTGCGCATCGACGGCTTCGGCAACATCATGCGCAGTCCGGCATGGTCGACCTTCAGCAACGGCCAGATCATCGCCCTCGCCCGCAGTGGCGACTGAGAGCCGCAGCCCGCCTCGGCGTACCGGTCGGCGTGCGCAGGGCGCGCGCGTCGAAGCGCTGGCCCGCGATTTCCTGCAGCGGCACGGACTCGAACCCGTCGCCGCCAACGCGAACTACCGCGGCGGCGAACTCGATCTGGTGATGCGCGACGGCGACACGCTGGTCTTCGTCGAAGTGCGCTATCGCCGCAGCGTCGGCTTCGGCGGCGGCGCCGCATCGGTCGATGCCGGCAAATGCCGCAAGCTGGTGCACGCGGCCCAGCAATTCCTCACCGCACATCGCGAGTTCGCACGCGCGCCGTGCCGGTTCGACGTGATCGACGCCAGCGGCGACCCGGAAGCACCCGCCATCGACTGGCTGCGCGATGCGTTTCGCGCCGACGATTGCTGAGCCGGCTGCGATGCCGACCATCTTCACCCATGCGATCGTGCCGCTCGCGCTCGGCGTCGCGCTCGGGCGCAAAACGGTGTCGCCGCGATTGATCGCGGCTGGCATGTTCGTGGCGATGGCGCCCGACTTCGACACCGTCGCGTTCAAACTCGGGATCGCCTACGCCGATCAGTTCGGGCATCGCGGTGCGAGTCATTCGTTCGTTTTCGCATTGGCAATCGCCCTGTTCGGCGCGATGGTCGCGCCATGGCTGCGGACCACACGATGGCGCGCATTCTGGTGGCTGGCGTTCTGCACCGCTTCGCACCCGCTGCTCGACGCGCTGACCAACGGCGGCCTCGGCGTGGCGCTGCTGTGGCCGTGGTCGCACGAACGCTTCTTCGCACCGTGGCGACCGATCGCCGTCTCGCCGATCGGCGCCGGCTTCTTCAGCGCGCGCGGCGCGACGGTGCTGTGGTCGGAATTGCAGTGGGTGTGCTTGCCGGCATTGAGCATCGGCGGTGGCATGTGGGCGTTGCGACGGCGGGCCAGGGCCCGGATCAGGTCCGGGGCAGGCTCTACAATGACGCAATGACCGCTCTGCCCGCCGCACTGCACGAGATACTCGCCGCCCTGCTCGGCGATGGTTTCCGCACCGATGCCAATGAGCGGCTGACCTACGGTTACGACAACTCGCGGCGGCAGGCGATGCCCGATGCGGTCGCGCTGCCCGCCACGCGCGAACAGGTCGTCGCGCTGGTGCGTGCATGTCGCGTGCATCGCGTACCGGTGATCGCGCGCGGACGCGGCACCAATACCACCGGCGCGTCTGTGCCGACGTCAGGCGGCGTGGTGGTGTCGTTTGAGCGCATGAACCGCGTCCTCGCGATCCGCCCCGGCGACCGCTGCGCGGTGGTGGAGCCCGGCGTACTGAACGGCGATCTGCAGCACGCGCTCAAGCCGCACGGACTGTTCTGGCCGCCGGACCCGACCAGCGCGGATTTCTCCACCGTCGGCGGCAATCTCGCCTGCAATGCCGGCGGTCCGCGCGCGGTGAAATACGGCGCCAGCCGCGACAACATCCTTGCGCTGACCGCCGTCACCGGCACCGGCGAACTGATCCACTGCGGCAGCGCCACCACGAAAGGTGCGACCGGCTACGACCTGCAGCGGCTGCTGGTCGGCAGCGAAGGCACGCTGGCGCTGATCGTGGAAGCGACGCTGAAACTCACGCCGCTGCCGGCCGCGCGCCGCGCATTGCGCGCGCTCTATCGCGATGTCGACGCCGCAGCGTCAGCCGTCGCACGCTTGATGGCGCAGCCGGTCACGCCGTCGATGCTCGAATTCATGGACGATCACGCGGTGCGGCTGGCGCGCGCGCAGATGCGCGCAAGCAGCGGCGGGACCGATATTCCCGAACATGCCGGCGCACTGCTGATGATCGAAGCCGATGGCGATGCGCACACGCTGCCGCGCGCGCTGGAGGCATTGAGTGCGGCTGCGCGCGGCGATGGATGCTTGGATGTCGAGCCCGCCGCCGACGAGGCCGCGCGCGAACGGCTGTGGGCTGCGCGCAAGGCGCTGTCGCCCGCGTTGCGCAATCTTGCGCCGGGCAAGATCAATGAAGATGTGGTGGTACCGGTGTCGCGGATTCCCGAACTGGTCGCCGGAGTGCAGGCATTGTCGCGAGAGGTCTCATTGCCGATCGTCTGCTTCGGCCATGCCGGCAACGGCAACCTGCACGTCAATCTGATGTACGACCCGGCCGATCCGGCGCAGAACGAACGTGCGCACGCAGCGATGTCGCGCGTGTTCACGCTGACCCTGTCGCTCGGCGGCACACTGTCCGGCGAGCACGGCATCGGCCTGGCGAAACGCGACTTCATGCCGCAGGCCGTCGATGCACCGACGCTGGCGATGATGCGCGCGGTCAAAGCGGCATTCGATCCCGACGGCATCCTCAATCCGGGCAAGCTGTTGCCGCCGTGAGCGCGACGCCCGAACGCTCGCCGCTCGATGCATTGCTTGCCGACGTTCGCGCCTGTCGGCTGTGCGAAGCGCAGCTGCCGCTCGGTCCTCGCCCGGTGCTGCGCGCGAGCGCGACTTCGCGACTGCTGATCGTCGGCCAGGCCCCGGGCACGAAGGTGCATGCGAGCGGCATTCCCTGGGACGACGCCAGCGGCAAACGTCTGCGCGAATGGCTGGAGATGGATACAGACACGTTCTACGACGCGTCGCGGATCGCGATCGTGCCGATGGGCTTCTGCTATCCCGGAAAAAGCGGCGCCGGCGATGCGCCGCCGCGACCGGAATGCCGCGCGACCTGGCATCCGCGATTGCTGCCGATGCTACACAACGTGCGGCTCACGCTGCTGATCGGCCAGTATGCGCAGAACCATTTCCTGGGCGAACGCCGCAAGGCAACGCTCACCGACACCGTCCGCGCATGGCGCGAATACGTGCCGGAATATCTCCCGCTGCCGCATCCCAGCCCGCGCAACATCGGCTGGTTCAAGGCCAATCCGTGGTTCGAAAAGGAAGTGATACCGGTGCTGCGCGCGCGGGTACACGATGTGTTTGCAACGCTCCCATCGCGGAACATCGCTATGCCATAACGCCCACAGGGTCCGACGGTCGCGGTGCGGGACTCAACCCTCGAAATGCACGTAGCCGGCATGCGATGGCGACCATTCCGCGCCAGCCGCATCGCGCAGGCCAATGTTGCCCGCATCAGCCGTGATGCCGCCGATCCGCGTCGCCATGACATCGCAAGCGTGCATCGCATCCTGCACCGCGAGACGTGCGGTCTTCGGCGCGGTGAAGCACAGTTCGTAATCGTCGCCGCCGGCCGCTTGAAGTTCACGGCGCGTCGGCGGATCGAATGCTGCGATCAGCGCATCCGACGCCGGCAGCGCATCGACATCGATCCGCGCACCAACGCGGCTGGTGCGACAAATGTGGCCGAGATCGGCGAGCAGCCCGTCGGAGACATCGATGCACGCATGCGCGATACCGGCGAGCGCCAGGCCTGCCCCGATGCGCGGCGTCGGCCGGTCGAGACGCGCGCGCAGCTCCGGAT
>JBAQRU010000260.1:0-17285 GCA_049296025.1 Lysobacteraceae bacterium
ATATGACCGAGTTCGGTGCGCTCGGCGCGCAGGAATTTGCGCCGCGCCGGCACGTTGAAGAACAGATCGCGGACTTCGACCGTGGTGCCGGCGGCCTGCTGCTTCGGCGCGAGATCGCCGACGCGGCCGCCTTCGACCGGCAGTGCGCTGCCGTGGCCGTCGTCGCTGCGGCGCGACGCGATGCTGAAGCGGCTGACCGATGCGATCGACGGCAGCGCTTCGCCGCGAAAGCCGAGCGTGGCGACCGCTTCCAGATCGTCGAGCGAGGCGATCTTGCTGGTGGCGTGGCGCTGCACCGCCAGCAGCAGTTCTTCCGGCGCGATGCCGCCGCCATCGTCGCGCACCCGGATCAGGCGCACGCCGCCGTCTTCCAGATCGATATCGATGCGCCTTGCACCGGCGTCGATGGCGTTCTCGACCAGCTCTTTCACCACCGATGCGGGCCGCTCGATGACTTCACCGGCGGCGATCTGGTTGATGAGGGTGTCGGGGAGCTGGCGAATGGTCACGGAAGGAAAACGGCCTGCGGTCTGCTGCGTGCAATGGTCGGTGAAGTGCGGCGCACTGTCACCTGCGGATCCGCTCGAATTTCAGAACGCGGTCGCAGAGCCCGCCGGTGCTCGCGCGCAGCGTCGAACCGTCGCGTGCCTGCCAGACGAAGATATGCAGGCCGGAACCGATGTCCCGGCTCGCCGGCCCGAGCGTCGCGACCAATGCCGACAGGCTCATGTCGTCGCGGGCGCGGTCGAATACCGCGCTGTCCTCGAGCACACGGCCGTCCTCGACCAGTCCACGCATGCCGGCGAGTTTGCTGCGCTCGCAGTCGGTATCCGAGGCCACCGTCATCACTCGCCCGCAGCCGGCCGACACACCCGCTATCGGCATCACGGCCATCAGCGTCACGGCCATCAGTGGATATCGACGCATGCGAGGCCCGGAAGTTCATCTCCCGGGATGATACGTCAGCGTTGCGGGCGCGATCGCCCTGCTTTCAGTATCCGACTTTCAGGACGCCACTTTCAGGATCAGGGGCTTCCGCCCGTCGTGGTGGCAGACGGGGCTGCAGCGCTGGCCACGACCGCGCCTTCGAGCGCCCTGGCGCGCGCAGCGAAGATCGTGCCCGGCGGCGGCTGACGGGTGAAATAGGTATTCACGCCATCGAGCACCGCTCGCGCCACCGTCCGCTGGTACTGCGGATCGATCAGGCGACGCTCTTCGTCGGGGTTCGAGATGAACGCCGTTTCGACCAGCATCGCCGGCATGTCGGACGTGCGCAGCACCGAGAAATTGGCGCGCTCGATCGCGGGCTTGTGGTTGTTGCCGATGGTCTTCAGGCCGGAGAGCACGTGACCGGCCGCATCTTCCGACGCCCTCATCTGGCCGCTCTGGGTGAGATCAAGCAGCACCGACGCCAAGGTGTTGTCGGGTTTGTGCGCACCGGCGCCGCCGATCAGATCGGCGGCGTTTTCCTTGTCGGCCAACCAGCGCGCGCGCTGCGACGATGCCCCGCGCAGCGACAGCACGTACACCGAGGAACCCTTGGCGGCGCGGTTCTCGGCGGCGTCGGCGTGGATCGAGATGAACATGTCGGCCTTGGCCTGTCGCGCCAACTGGGTCCGTCGCGGCAGCGGCAGGAACACATCGGTGTCGCGGGTCAGATAGGCCTTGAGGCCGGGCGTGGCGTTGATCTGGCGCGCCAGTTCACGGGCGATGGCGAGGGTCACGTCTTTTTCGCGCTTGCCGCTGGGGCCGTGCGCACCGGGATCCTGGCCGCCATGGCCGGCGTCGATCGCGACGATCAGCGGCCGGGTGCCGACACGCAGATCCTGCAGGGTCTTGCCGGCTGCAGCGGGCGGTTCAACTGCCGCAATCACGGGCTTGGCGGCCGTGTCGGCAGGTTTGGTCACCGCCATGGGCGCGGACGCAGGTGCGGACGCAGGTGCGGACACGGGTGGCATGACGGTCGCCACGGGTTTGATGGTCGTGGCCCCCGCGCCGGCAGGCGCGGTCAGTGCAGGCAGAACCTGATCCAGGACAGACGGCTGCTGCGGCGCCGATGCAACCGGCGAAGAGGTTGGCGCGGGCACCTGCGCGGGCTTTGCCGCCACGTTGACTGCTGGCGTGGTGGCTGCCGGTGTGACGACGGAAGGCACGACCGGCGTCGATGGCGGGGTCGTCGATACCGGAGTCATCGATACGTGGGGCGCGGCGAGCGGCTTGGCGCCATCACCCGGCCATTCCAGCACCAGACGAACGCCATCGGCACCCCGTTCCAGACGCGGCTTGATCGGCGCGACCGGCGAAGCGAGATCGAACACGATCCGGGTGGTCCCGACGGTCGGCTTGCCGCTGCGCACGGCCTTGACCACGCCAACAGGCGCAGGCAACTGCAGGGTGCGGCCGGTGGCGGTATCGGGAAGATCGACCACGAAACGGTCGGGGTTGGAGAGGGTCATCGTCCGGAACGCGACATCGCCCTGGAGCTGCAGTTCGGCGCGGGTGCCGGTAGCACTGTCGCTCAGACGCAACGCATTGATTTCATTCGCTTGCGCAAGGTTCCAGCACAGGGCCGCCAGCAATGCCAGGCCCAGGATGATTTGCTGGATGGTGGTCCCCTTCGCGCGCATGAGCGGTAGTCAATCACCAGCCGGGGATTTTTTCAAGCACTTTTCCCTTAATAATCCGTAACCTGCCGGAACTTCCTCTGCTCCGGCATCAGCAAGAGGCCGCAAACCCATGCGCGGATGCCACGCGAGCCAACCAAGACGCCCCTGACGGGGTCATCGGCAACAGCTCGCAGCGACGGCCTTCGCCCTCGATCGCCAGGCCGATCCACAGATCGGCGACCGGCAGGGAATCGCCACCCCGCTCCGGCCACTCGACCAGCCACAGCGCGGCGTCGACATCGTCCAGGCCCAGGAATTCCAGCTCGGCGCCGTCGCCGATGCGGTACAGATCGAGATGCAGCGCCTCGCCCATCGGCAGCGGATAGCGCTCGACCAGGGTGTAGGTCGGGCTGCGGATCGCGCCGGTCACGCCCAACGCGCGCAGCCAGCCGCGTGCGAGCGTGGATTTGCCGGCGCCCAGATCGCCCCGCAGATGGACCACGGCCGGCGTCGGTGCGGTTTGCGCGAGCGAACGCGCCAAGCGCCCGGTGGCTTCCGCATCCTCCAGATGCAGCACGACAGCCATGTGTTCGATCGCAATGTTCATACGCACCGCGTCGGATTGGCGAGGCGGCGCAGATGCGGAAACAGATCCGACGGCAACAGTCCGCGCTCGCCGTCGTCGTGCGCAGCGGCATCGCCAGCGGCAGCGTGCAGCAGTGCGCCGCAGATCGCCGCATCGAAGTTCGCGCATCCCTGTGCGATCAGCGCAGCGATCACGCCGGTCAACACGTCGCCCATGCCGCCGGTGGCCATGCCGGGATTGCCGGCATCGACGATCACCGGAATTTCGTCCGGCGCGGCGACCACCGTGCCGGCGCCCTTGCAGACCACGACGCAGCCGTATTCGTCCGCCAGGCGTTTCGCCGACGCGATGCGGTCCTGTTCGATCTGGGCAACGGAAGTCCGCAACAGGCGCGCGGCCTCGCCCGGATGCGGCGTGAGCACGGCCATTTCCAGCGTTTTCGGCGAATTCGACAGCAGATTCAGGGCATCCGCATCGATCACCATCGGCACGTCTTGCGCGATTGCGGCTTCGAGCAGCGCTTCGCCCCATTCGCCACGCCCCAGTCCAGGACCGATGGCGATCACCGTGCAGCGATCGAGCAAAGGCTTGAGCTGCGCAGCGGACTCGACCGCGCGCGCCATGGTTTCCGGACAGCGCGCCAGCAGCACCGGCACGTGCTCGGCACGCGTCGCCGCGCCGACCATCCCCGCGCCGACGCGATGCGCCGCTTCCGCGCACAAGGCGACCGCGCCACCGAAGCCGTGATCGCCACCGATGCACAGCACGGTGCCGAAACTTCCCTTGTGCGCATTGCGCGCGCGCGGCTTCAGCCACAGCGGCAGCGCATCCGGTCGGGCGATGCGTGCGGCCGGTTCGAGATCGTCGAAGACATGATCCGCCAGCCCAAGGCTGTCGATCACCACTTCGCCAGCGACCGCGCGACCGGCGCCCGTGTACAGACCGGGTTTGCCGGCGATGAAGCTCAGCGTGACGACCGCCTGGATCGCAAGACCATGATGATGGCCGCTGTCGGCATCGACGCCGGAGGGCACATCCAGCGCCAGCACCGGCGAAGCCTGATGATTGAGCGCGGCGACGAGATCGGCAGCCCCCCCTTCGAGCGGGCGATGCAGGCCGATACCGAACAGCGCGTCCACCCATACGTCGGCCTGCGGCAGTCCGTCGTCGTCGAGGAACGTCGCCGCTTCGCCGCCTGCCTGCAGATACGCATCGGCGGCGCGCCGGGCCGCACCCGCCTTCACGTCATCACCCAGACGCAGCACGAAGACATGGCGACCGGAGCTGCGCGCCAGTTCGGCCAGGACGTAACCATCGCCGCCATTGTTGCCGGGACCGCAGACGACGCCGATCCGCTGCGCCTGCGGCCAGCGATCCAGCAGCAGACGCCAGGCAGCGAGGCCGGCACGGGCCATCAGGTCGTCCTCATCCAGACCGAAGCGCGTCATCGCCACCTGCTCGGCGGCGCGGGCCGCGCTGCTGCGGTAGAGCTTCGGCAAATCATGGAGGGAAGCGATGGGCATGCCCGGATTCTATACTCGCGGCGTGATCCCGAGCACCGACATCGACCTGCCTGCCCTCGCCCTGCGGATCAAAGCGCTGGCGGGCGAATTCGGCTTCCAGCGCTGCGGGATCGCCGATGTCGCACTGGGCGAAGACGAGCAGCATCTGCGCGACTGGCTGGCGCAGGGGCTGTACGGCTCGATGGCGTGGATGGCGCGGCACGGCGACAAGCGCAGCCGCCCGGCGGAACTGGTGCCGGGCACGCTGCGGGTGATCTCGGTGGGAATGGACTATGGCCGCGATCCCGACGAAGCCTGGGCCACGCTCGACGACCACGAACGCGCCTACGTCGCGCGCTACGCGCTGGGCCGCGATTACCACAAGCTGATGCGCAACCGCCTGCAGACGCTCGCCGATCGCATCGCCGACGAGATCGGCCCGTTCGGTCATCGCGTGTTCGTGGATTCCGCGCCGGTGCTGGAACGCGCGCTGGCGCGCAACGCCGGGCTCGGCTGGATCGGCAAACACACCTGCCTGATCGACAAGGACGGCGGTTCGTGGTTTTTCCTCGGCGAACTCTACGTCGACCTGCCGCTGCCGATCGATCCACCGGCCGGCGCGCACTGCGGCAGCTGCGCGCGCTGCATCGACATCTGCCCCACCCAGGCGATCGTCGCGCCATATCGTCTGGATGCGCGACGCTGCATCGCCTATCTCACCATCGAGCACGAAGGCAGCATCGACGAAGCATTGCGGCCCCTGATCGGCAACCGCATCTTCGGCTGCGACGACTGCCAGCTGGTCTGTCCATGGAACAAATTCGCGAAGACCACCGACGAGCCGGATTTCCGCGCGCGCAACGATCTGGACACGGCGACGCTGGCGGATCTGTTCGCATGGACCGAAGCCGAATTCATGCAGCGCACCGAAGGCTCACCGATCCGCCGCAGCGGCCACGCGCGCTGGCTGCGCAATCTCGCGATCGCGCTGGGCAATGCGCCGACGACGCCGGAAACCATCGCTGCACTGCAATCAAAAAAAGAGATCGACGATGCGATGGTGCGCGAGCATGTCGAATGGGCGCTGAAGCAACACCGCGCATAGGGTGCGCGTGTCGCGCACCATCGCCGTGATCGTCACGAAAAGCCGGTGCGCGACACGCGCACCCTGTTACGAGCGATATTACGAGCGATGCCTGATCTCTGCCAGCAGCGCCCGCGTCACCGGATCATCCGCGTCGATATCGCCCTGCAGCGCCGGCAGCAATTTGTTCGCGACCTGCTTGCCGAGTTCCACGCCGAACTGGTCGAACGCGTTGATCCCCCACAGCACCGACTGCAGATAGACGCTGTGCTCGTACAGCGCGATCAGCGCGCCCAGCGACTCCGGCGTCAGCACATCGAGCAGTAGCAGCGTGCTCGGGCGATTGCCGGCATAGGCGCGATGCGGGTCGTCGCTGGCCTGGCCGTTGGCGAAGGCTTCGGTCTGCGCCAGCAGGTTCGCGAGCAAGGCCGCGTGATTGCTGTCGTGCGCGTGATCGGCGCGGATCACGCCGATGAAATCCGCCGGCACGATCTGCGTCCCTTGATGCAGGGCCTGGAAGAAACTGTGCTGGGTATCGGTGCCCGCCCCGCCCCACCACACCGGCACGGTGTGGCCGGCGAGCGCGGCGCCATCGAGACGCGCGGATTTGCCCAGGCTTTCCATCACCAGTTGCTGCAGGTAATTCGGCAACAGGCGCAGGCGTTCGTCGTACGGCAATACCGCCTGCGAACCGGCGTGCATGGCGTTGCGATTCCAGATCGCGGTCAGCGCATGCCAGACCGCGACGTTGTCGCGCAGCGGCGTCGCCAGCACATGCGCGTCCATGTCCGCGGCGCCGGCGAGCAGTCGCTCGAAGCCTTCCATGCCGATCGCCAGCGCGATCGGAAACCCCACCGCCGACCACAGCGAATAACGGCCGCCGACCCAATCCCACATCGGCAGGATCCGCGCCTCGTCGATGCCGAAGTCCGCCGCGCGCTGCACGTTCGCGCTGACCGCATACACGCGGCTGTCGTTCCGCAGCCAGTCGCGGACCACGGTGCCGTTGAGCAGCGTTTCCTGGGTGCCGAAGGTCTTGGAAATCAGGATCGCTGCGCTACGCGCGGGATCAAGCTTGGCCAGCGTGCGGCGCACCGCGTTGCCATCGACGTTGGACACGAAATGCACGCGCAGGCGCGGGCCGCCCACGGCATCGGCCAGCGCATCGGCGACCAGACGCGGGCCAAGATCGGAACCGCCGATGCCGACGCTGATCACGTCGGTCACGCCCGAAGCGAGCAGTTCTTCGACCATCGCCGCCATCCGGGCGCGCGCGGCGCGCGCCTGCGACGAGGCTTCGCGCACGTGATCGATGTCGGAGAGATCGCTGCGCAGCGCCGTGTGCAGCGCAGCCCGGCCTTCGGTGACATTGACCAGATGACCGTCGAACAAACGCCGTACCGCCTGCATGAGGTCAGCGGCTTCGGCGATCCCGAACAGCGCGTCGAGCGTCGGGCGGTCGTAATGCTGGCGCGCGAAACTGGCGTAAAGCGGGCCGACGCGAAGCGCGAAATCCTCCGGTCGCGCGGCGTCGTCGGCGATCAACTGCGCGATCGGCAACTGTCGCAGACGTTCGGCGTGAGGCTGCAGCGAATCGAACACAGTGTCGTGCGGGTTTGACATGTCGGGCTCATCGGGCGGCGCGCGTGCGATGCGCGGATTCTGCCAGATCGTCGCCTTGCCGGCGGCGACGCCGGCATGCAAACGAAACCAGCGCGACTGCGTGGCAAGAGATTCAGCCGAGATCGAATTCGAGATTGTCGATCAGCCGGGTCCGGCCGAGACGCGCTGCGATCAACGCGACGCGCGGACCGGGACCCGCGTAGCGCGCCGGCTCGATGTCGGGCTCGGCCAGATCCGGCGTACGGATCGCGGCGTAATCCACCGAAAACCCGGCATTGCCCAGGCGCAGCGCAGCGCCTGCTTCCACCGGAGCGCGCGATGCGCCCGCCTGCAACTGCGCGCGCATCTCCAACAGCGTGCGGTTGATTTCGGCGGCGACCACGCGATCCTGCGGCGACAGATACTGGTTGCGCGAACTCATCGCCAATCCGTCTTCTTCGCGCACGATCCCGCCGCGCAGCAGGGTCAGCGGATACGCCAGATCGGTGACCATCTGCTGGATCACCGCGAGTTGCTGGAAATCCTTCTTGCCGAATGCGGCGACGTCGGGCTGCACCTGATTGAACAGCCGCGCGACCACCGTGCAGACCCCGTCGAAATGGCCGGGGCGATGCGCGCCTTCCAGCACGTCGGCGACGCCCGGCACGCGCATGCGCACCGCGAGATCGACGCCGAAGGGATACATCGATTCCACCGTCGGCAGCCACAGCGCATCGCAGCCGGCGGCTTCGAGCCCGCTGGTATCGGCTTCCGGCGTCCGCGGGTAGCGGGTGAAATCCTCGCTGGGGCCGAACTGGGTCGGATTCACGAACACGCTGGAAATGATCCGGTCGGCATGCTGCCGCGCCAGCGCGACCAGCGAGTAGTGGCCGGCGTGGAGATTGCCCATGGTCGGCACGAAGCCGATCCGCAGACCTTCGCGGCGCCAGCCGAGGATGCGTTCGCGCAGGTGGCGCAGTTCGACGATGGTTTCGATCATGGGGGTATTCGATGAAGTGAAGTTTGGCGCGTCAGCCCGCAAGGACACGGACCCAGGTGGCGTTGACCCAGCCCGATGCGCAGGGACCACGGTATTCGCGCGCCTTCGGAATCGCGCCTGAAACGTCGCAGGCGTCGGCGGCCTGCCCCTTGCGGGGATAAACAATCGCCATCCATTCGCCGTCGCGCGAGACGTCGCAGACGAAGAAAGCGTCGCCCGATCGCAGGCGATCGCGCATCGGGTAATCCGGCCCCGGGCCGCCGCGCACCGCGAGAAAACCGTCGCCCTTCGGATTCAGCCCCGACACTTCCGCCCAACTGCCGCAGGCATCGAGTTCTTCTTCGACGCCGACGATCACCGGGACGTCCGGCTTCGCGGCTGCAGCGGCGAACGCAAGGATCAACAAACCTGATGCGAAACCGGTCATCGACGCGCGGACAGGATTCATGCGTACGCATGCTCGGCGTCGGGAAACGTTCCATCGCGCACCGCAGCGCAATAGGCTTGCACCGCGCCCGCAACCGAGCCGCCATCCGCCAGGAAATCCTTCACGAATTTGGGCCGGCGGTGGCCACTGTCGAGGCCGAGCATGTCGTGCAGCACCAGCACCTGGCCGTCGCAATGCGGGCCGGCGCCGATACCGATGGTGGGAATCGCGCTGGCGGCGGTGATCGTCCGCGCGAGCGCGGTCGGCACGCATTCCAGCACCAGCAGCGAAGCGCCCGCGTCTTCGACCGCGCGCGCGTCTTCGCGCAGTTTCGCGGCGGCGAGCGCCTCGCGCCCCTGCACCTTGAAACCGCCGAAGCGCAGCACCGACTGCGGAGTGAGTCCCAGATGCGCGGACACCGGAATCTCGCGTTCGACCAGGAACCGGATCGCTTCGAGCTTGTGCGGGCCTGCGCCTTCGAGTTTGACCATCTGCGCACCCGCCCGCAGCAGCCGGGTCGCGGCGTCGAGCGCGCGTTCCGGCGTGGCATCGGCCTGGAACGGCAGATCGGCGATCAGCAGCGCACGTTCGAGATGACTGGCGACTGCAACGGTGTGATACGCGATATCGTCGACCGTGACCGGCAGCGTCGAGGCCTGTCCCTTGACCACCATGCCGAGCGAATCACCGACAAGAATCAGGTCCGCGCCGTTGCGGTCGAAGACGCGCGCGAACACCGCGTCGTAGGCGGTGAGCATCGCCAGTTTGCGACCGCTGCGCTTGGCATCGGCCAATGCGGGCACGGTCCAGGGCTTGTCTTCTCGAATGGCCATATGCATCCAGAATGGGGCCGGGGGAAGAGGCCGGGGCGGCTAGCCTAGCAGTTCAGGGGCAGTCAGTTAGGAACGAGCGTTTTGCGACGCCTCAGCGTTCCACCAGCGACTCGATGCCCGCACCGCCGACCTGCACCAGCGCACGGCGGGCGCTGCCCCGGCCGGGGATATCGATATCGGACACCAGATCGAGCAGCGGAACCAGCGCGAATGCACGTTCGTGCAGATACGGGTGCGGCACATGCAGGCCCGGCTCATCGATCACACGCTCCCCGTACAGGAGGATATCGAGATCGAGCACCCGCGGGCCCCAGCGGCCGCTGCCGTCGGCGGCGCGTTCGCGGCCGAAGTCGCGTTCGATGTGCAGCAGCTCATTCAGAAGGACGCGCGCCGGCAGCGCGGTCTCGATGGCGACCACCGCATTGACGAAATCGGCCTGGTTTTCCTGGCCCCAGGCGGGGGTCCGATAAAACCGCGAGACTGAAACCACCCGACTGCGGGGCACGGTCATCAGCCGGTGCACGGCGGCACGCAGCGTGACGGCGGAATCGCCGACATTGCCGCCAAGACCGACGAACGCCAGCACCGGACTGCGGTCCAGCACCACCTCGGGCGTGGGCACGGGCGTGGGCACGGGCACGGACATGTCAGTGCCCGACGACGGCCGGACGCCGGCGACGGCGGCGACGCGGACCGCGGGATTCGGCGGACTCGCCTTCCTCGTCCGACTGCGCCGTCAAGGCCGCAACCTCGAGCGCATGGTCGGGATCGCGCTGCGCCTCGGCCCAGAACGTGATGTCCTCGGCGTGGCTGTCGGACGCCGACTGGCGCAACTGCAGGAAATCGTAGGCGGCGCGGAAACGCGGATGCGACAGCAGCCGGACCACGCGCTTGCGCTGGCGCTGGGCGAACCGCGCCTGCAGCAGCCAGATCTCCTGCATCGGCAGCGAGAACCGGCGCGGCAGGGCCACGGTCGTGACCTGGTGCAAGGTGACCCGGTCGGCGGCGCGGCGCTCGGCTTCGGCCACATGCACGCCCTGCGCCTGCAGCATCGCGAGCGTGCGGCAATAGGCCGGCCACAGCAGCAGCGCGAACAGGAACGCCGGCGAGACCGGTTCATCGGCGGCGATGCGTGCGTCGGTGGCGCGCAGACCTTCGAGCAGCATCCGCCGGAGCGCACCGCTGCGATTGGAGGCCAGCGCAACCGCCGTTTCCGGGAGCAGCCCCGCCAGCAGTCCGTGCGCTTCGAGCCCGAGGAAGCTGGCCTCGGCGTGGCCGGACAGGAACAGTTTCAGGCATTCCTCGAACAGCCGCGCTGCGGACGCTTCCTGCAGCAGCGATGCGAGTTTCGGAATCTGCTCGGCGCTTTCGTGATCGATCCTGAAACGCAGTTTGGCCGCGAGCCGCACCGCGCGCAGCATGCGCACCGGATCCTCGCGATAGCGGGTCTCCGGGTCGCCGATCAGCTTCATCACGCGGTTGTTCACGTCCTCGAAACCGCCGACGTAGTCGCGCACCGAGAAATCGCTGATCGCGTAATACAGCGCGTTGGCGGTGAAGTCGCGGCGGACCGCGTCGTCCTCGATGCTGCCGTAGACGTTGTCGCGCAGCACCCGGCCTTCCTGATCCTGCTCGCGATCGCCGCTGCCGTCGTCGATGTTGGCGCGGAAGGTGGCCACTTCGATGATCTCGCGGCCGTAGACCACGTGCGCCAGACGGAAGCGGCGGCCGATCAACCGGCAATTGCGGAACAGGTGTTTGACCTGCTCGGGCGTGGCGTCGGTGGCGATATCGAAATCTTTCGGGTGCTCGCCCAGCAGCAGATCGCGCACCGCGCCTCCGACCAGATACGCGCTGTAGCCCGCCTCATGCAGGCGGTACAGCACCCGGAGCGCGCTGGGGCTGATGTCCTTGCGCGAAATCGCGTGTTGATCACGGGGAATGGTGCGGGGCGCAGTCGGCAGGGGTATGTGATCGGTCATTGAAACCATGGTCGATAGCGCGGGCGGGTCGGAGTTGGCTTGGATCCTTAAAGAGCATCGGATCCTTGAGCCCGGATCCTGGGGATTCGAATCCTTGGGGGTTCGAATCCACGGAGCCGGATCGTTGTTCATCCTCCGGATTGACCCGCTATACTAGCAGCCTGTCCGCCCACCGCCGCTCGCTGCGGCGAAGGGCGGAACCCGAGCGACGATTCCGGACAAAGATGCCCGGGCGTCGCCGATGGAGCGCAGTTCAACTGCTCCCTTCGTCTAGAGGCCCAGGACGTGGCCCTCTCAAGGCTAAAACACGGGTTCGAATCCCGTAGGGAGCGCCAACTCCGGGGCCCGCACAGCGATGTGCGGGCTTCGTCGTCTGTGCTGGGGCGGCCTCGACCGCTTCGCCTGCCGCCCGCCTCGCCTTACACTGCCCGCTTGTCCGCTCTCGTTGCCCCGGATCGAACCATGCCTTTCGTCGTTACCGAAAACTGCATCAAGTGCAAGTACACCGATTGCGTCGAAGTCTGCCCCGTGGATTGTTTCCATGAAGGCCCCAACTTCCTGGTGATCGATCCGGACGAGTGCATCGACTGCACCTTGTGCGAACCGGAATGCCCGATCAACGCGATCTACCCCGAGGACGACGTCCCTGCGGGTCAGGAAAATTTCACTGCGTTGAACAAGGAGCTGTCGGCGGCGTGGCCGGTGATCACCACCCGCAAGGATGCCCTCCCCGATGCCAAGGAGTGGGAAGGCAAGACCGGCAAGCTGCCGCTGCTGGAGCGCTGATCCGGCGCCCTGGCCTTGACATCGTCGAAACGAAAACGGGCGCCTCTCGGCGCCCGTTCCGCATTCCGGCCATTGGCAGCGGATCAGTTCTTGACCAGTGCCGCCCGCAGCGCCGCGATTACTTTGGAAGCCGCCGCGTTGTCGGCGGGCTGGCCGCGCGGATCGACCGCCGAGACGTTGCTGCCGCCGCTGCCCTCGCTGATCCGGATCAGGAACTTCTGGCCTTCGTAATCGACATCGAACGCGCCCAGCAACTGCGCGCGACTGGCGATGGTCAACCCCGGCGTGGCGCCGAGCAGTTCCCCCACCCGTGCGAACACCGTGGCGCGATCACCGGGAACGCTGAAGCCCAGCGCACGCGTCGTCGGCTCGGCGCCCGGCAGCGAAGAACGCGTGACCGAGCCGCTGGCGGTCGTCGCCAGACTGCGCTCGGCCTCGACCGCATCGAACGCCGGTGGAAATTCCAGCGGACGCGCGTCGGCATCCATCGCATACGGATCTTTCTTGCGGAACCAGCTGCAGCCCGAGGCGCCGATCACAGCGACGGACATCGCGACCACGATCGCGATCCTCGCGGCACGGGACAGGGTATTGCGGTGGTTCGGACGAATCGATGACATGGGTTCTCCTCGGAAAAGCGGTGCGGCCAATAGGCCCGGAATACGGTGAAGGACAGCCGGCACGATCGTGTTCACCCTGCCCGTGCGGCACTTGCGGCGGGCGAAGCGAGTGCCGCCGATGCGGCGCGTTCGATCTCGACGATCCGATGGGCAACGACTTCGGCATCGGCGGCGTGGGCCGACGACAATTCGGTCAACGGCAGGCGCAGGCCATGGCCGATCCCCTGGCGCGCGAGGATCGCCTTGACCGGAATGGGATTGGGTTCGATACCCATGAAATCGAAAATCGGCTGGAGCTCGACCGCATAGGCATGCGTGTCGGCGTTCCTGCCGGAGCGGGCCAGATCGCAGAGCCGGCGCATGGCGGCCGGGATCACATTGGAAGCCACCGAGATCACGCCATCGGCGCCGGCCAGCATCGCGCGGGCGGCGGTCGGGTCGTCGCCGGACAGCACCGCGAACGATGGCGAACGAAGCGCGAGGAGTTCGGTCATGCGCTCGGGGGCGATGCTCGCTTCCTTGATCGCCACGATCCGCGGATGCGCCACCAGCTCGGCGACGGTGGCCGGCAGCAGATCGCAGCCGGTGCGCCCGGGGACGTTGTACAGCACCACCGGCAATGCACCGTCGTCGGCCACGGCGCGGTAGTGGGCAATCAGGCCCGCCTGGGTCGGACGAACATAGGCCGGCGCGACCACCAGCGCGGCATCCGCGCCGCATGCGGCGGCACGGCGGGTCATTTCGATGGTTTTCGCGGTGTTCGACAGCCCCGTGCCGGCCAGCACCGGGATGCGCCCGGCGACCACGGCCACGGCGCGGCGCAGCAGAAGGTCGTATTCCTGATCGGACAGAGCGCTCGCCTCGCCGGTCGAACCGGCCACCACCACGGCTTGGGTCCCGGCCGCGATCTGGGTCTGGATGAGGCGGTCCCACGCCGGAAGGTCGAGTTCGCCATCGGAGTCGCTGGACGCCATGAACGGCGTCGCCAGCGCGGTGATGCTGCCGGACAGATACACGCGGATGCCTTGAAGTGCCTGGAGGGACGGCGCGGGAGGTCCGGCGCCGGAGTTCCGGATGTTACTTGGGAAGGTCTGAACACTCCATCCTTCGCGAATACGCCCTACGGCACCCAATGGCATCCCGGACACCCGGCAATGCCTGTTCGCGGCCATGCGAATCAACCACTTGCATGACGGCATGCAAACCGCCCGCAAGACCTCGCGAGCACCACCCGCACAATCATCAGACTTCGCTTGCGGCCTGAAACCACGGCCAAGTATGCTGGCGACGTCCGGACCGCGCATGGCGCGACCGGCCTCGATCGAACCATTTCGCAATACTTCCCTCGCTGCGGACGCCACCTTGACCGATTCTGCTACCGCCGCCCGGCCTGCGCCGAACGAGAACTACCTGCTGATCAACGCCTATACGACGCATCCGCAGTCGCCCCTGTTGGCGGTGACCCGGCGGATCTCGGACAGCGGCTGCAACCTTGTCGACTCGCGCCTGTCCACGGTGGGCCGCGATGTCTCGGTCACCGCGCTGGCGGTCGGCCCCTGGGACGCCATCGCCAAACTCGAAGCCATGCTCACCAAGCTGGAGCGCGAGGAAGGCTTCAAGCTGATCTGGTACCGCACCGGCCCGAAGCCGCTGCAGTCGAACCTGCTGCCGTATGTGGTCGAAGTGGTGGCCGCCGACAAGCCCGGCATTCTTTACCAACTGGCCGATTTCTTCGACCGCCAGGGCATCACCATCGAGAGCCTGCACTGCGCGCGCTACCGCGCGATGCAGACCGGCGCCGACATGTTCTCCGCGCAGGTCACCATCGGCGTGCCAGCGGACATGCACATCGCCGGGCTGCGCGACGATTTCCTCGAGTTCTGCGACCATCTGAATCTCGACGCGATCATGGACCCGATGAAGTTCTGACGATGACCGACGCCACCAAGCCCCAAGCCGGCAAGGCGCTCCCGAAATCCACGCTCTCGCTGCCACTGGCGCTGTCCGACGGCAGCACCGCCAAGCTCTCCGGTTACGCCGGCCAATGGCTGGTGGTGTATTTCTATCCGAAGGATTCGACCCCGGGCTGCACCACCGAAGGCATCGATTTCAACGCGCTGCTGCCGGAATTCGCGAAGCTCGACGCCACCGTGCTGGGCGTGTCGCGCGATTCGATCAAGTCGCACCAGAATTTCCGCGCCAGACAGGGCTTCGGCTTCCAGCTGGTCAGCGATGCCGACGAAGCGCTGTGCCGGGCATTCGACGTGATCCACGAAAAGAACATGTACGGCAAGAAAGTGCTGGGTATCGTGCGCAGCACCTTCCTGATCGATCCCAAGGGCAAGCTCGCCGCCGAATGGCGCGGCGTGAAAGTCCCCGGGCATGCCCAAGCCGTGCTCGACGCGCTGAAGGCTGCCCAGGCCCGGTGATCCAACGTCCTCGCAATGCCGACCATCGCCCCGCAACGCGGGCTGCGGTGGTTTTCGGCTGCGTGGCGATCCAGCGTCGCATCCATTCCCTTCCGACTTCCCCAACCGGTAGCGCCTACGCATGATGACCAAAGGCAAGCGCATCTACGTCCTCGACACCAACGTGCTGATGCACGATCCCACCGCGCTGTTCAAATTCGAGGAACACGATGTGTTCCTGCCGATGCAGGTGATCGAGGAACTGGACAACGCCAAGAAAGGCACCTCGGAAGCCAGCCGCAATGCGCGCCAGGTCAGCCGCTTCATCAATGAACTGATCGAGACCCACGGCAGCGACAAGATCGCATCGGGCCTGATGCTGTCGCGGCCAAAAGGCCTGCAGCTGCGCGCTGCCGACAGTATCGGCAAGCTGCGCTTCCAGACCGAAAGCTTCGACGCAGGCAAGCGTTTCGGCGCGGTCATTCCGGACAATCACATCCTCGGTGCGATCCTCGCGCTGCGCGACGCGGAACCCGAAGTGCCGGTGGTGTTCGTATCCAAGGACATCAACCTGCGGATCAAGGGCGCGATCGCCGGGATACAATCCGAAGATTACGAAAACGACCGCGCGCTCGACGATTTCAGCCTGCTCTACACCGGCACCACGGCGCTGCCGGAGGATTTCTGGCAGCGTTACAGCGAAGGCCTGAAATCGTGGACCGAAAAGGGGCGCACGTATTACAAGGTCGCGCGGATCGACGGCGACGACTGGTATCCGAACCAGTTCGTGTACCTGCCCGGCGACGACGAAGCCGAATTCCGCGTCGCCAGGGTCGACGACGCGTTCGTCGAGCTGCAGATCACCGACGATTACCGCAGCCACCAGCATGCGGTCTGGGGCATCACCGCGCGCAACCGCGAACAGAATTTCGCGCTGAACGCGCTGATGGACCCGGAGATCGACTTCGTCACCCTGCTCGGCACCGCCGGCACCGGCAAGACCCTGCTCGCGCTTGCCGCAGGTCTGGCGCAGACGATGGACCAGCAGCGCTACCGCGAAATCATCATGACCCGCGCGACCGTGAGCGTCGGCGAGGACATCGGTTTCCTGCCCGGCACCGAAGAAGAAAAGATGACGCCGTGGATGGGCGCGCTGACCGACAACCTCGAAGTACTGATGCCGAACACCCAGGATGGCGGCAGTTGGGGCCGCGCCGCGACCAATGATCTGCTGGCCTCGCGGATCAAGATCCGTTCGCTGAACTTCATGCGCGGCCGCACCTTCCTGACCCGCTGGCTGATCCTCGACGAGGCGCAGAACCTCACGCCGAAGCAGATGAAAACGCTGATCACCCGCGCCGGCCCGGGCACCAAGATCATCTGCCTGGGCAACGTCGAACAGATCGATACGCCCTATCTCACCGAAACCACCTCGGGCCTGACCTACGCCGTCGACCGCTTCAAGAACTGGGCGCACAGCGCGCACATCACGCTGAAGCGCGGCGAGCGCTCGCGATTGGCGGATTACGCGTCGGAAGTGCTGTAACCGCGATATGAGCGCGTTCGATACACGCAACGGCATCCTCATCCGTCCATGGACGGCGAGCGATGTCGATGCGTTGTTCGACACGGCATCCGCATCGCTGCCAACGCTGTCGCAATGGCTGCCGTGGGCGACGCCCGCCTACGCGCGGACGGACGCGGAAACATGGATCGCGCACTGCATGCGCAGACGCGAAACCGAGGACGAATTCCACTTCGGCGCGTTCGACGTCGCATCCGGCGAGTTGCTCGGCAGCGTCGGTCTCAACCATCGCATCCGCGCGTCACGCTCGGCGAATCTCGGTTA
>JBAQRU010000261.1:0-4034 GCA_049296025.1 Lysobacteraceae bacterium
CAGGCGATGGTGAAAGTCTCGACGCTCGCGGCCGAACTCATCGCCGAGGAAGGCCAGGCCGAGGGCGAGATCGAACGTCGCACCGGGCCCAGACCCGCGCCGCCGCTGGCGACCGCGCAGTCGGCGCAGCCTGAGTTCGGCGCCGCCGCCGACCGCATCGCCGGCACCACCAGGAATGTTTTGAACGCGGTGTCGTTTCCGCGCTTCGTGACCGATCTGATCAACGGCGTGTTCAAGGCGATGCTGGATGCCAATGCGCAGCAGATGAACCAGTACGTGCAATTGCTCAATGCGGTGTCGGCGTCGGCGGAAGGCTTCGAGCGCGCCCAGTTCGGCCTGGTGCAGGTGCGGCAATGGGTAGCCGATCATTTTCCCGAATCGATCGAATACGACTCGCCCGATCCCGAGGATATGCCGCAGCCCGGCGAGAGAGTGGACGCCGACGAACAGGCGGATCTGCAGGAGGAGCTCTCGAACATCAAACTCCGGCTGCGTCCCGGTGCGTCGATGCCGGGGCAGGAGGAGATACGCGCGACGCTGGGCGTGCCGCCGGAGGAATCGATCGACGCCAGCAACCCGGAAAAGCTGGTGCCCTTCGCGCGTCGCTATCTCGCCCGGCAGCGCCAGCAGCAACTCGCGACGATGGTGATGATGGGCATGCAGCGGATCGTGATCGACAGCGGCAGGATCAACGCGTCGATGCGTTTCCATATCGACACCCGCAGCGCCGCCAGCGAAGACAGGGGCAGCGAATCGGGGATCAAGAACCGGATCAAGGCGGGTGGCGGTTTCGGCGTGGGCCCCTGGAGCGTCAACGCTGAGGTCGAAAACACCATCAGCTACGTGTCGACCGAACGCAGCCAGCGCACTGAAGAGATCAACACCGATCTGGAACTGAATTCCTCGGTCGAGTTGAATTTCCACACCGACTATCTGCCGTTGAACCAGATGGCCGCGCAGGCGCAGGCCGACCGCATCCGCAACAGCACGCTGAATCCGGCTGCGGAGATTCCCGACCCGTCGGCCGCGCGCAACGCACGACTGCAGCTGCAGCAGCAGTCGGAACAGCAGCGGCGGAGCGGCATCGACACCGCAGTGGCCGAGGGCTCGAGACCGCCGAGCCCCGCGCCGGCCACGCCTGCACCCGCGAATCGCCCGGCGACGAATGCACCGGCCAATGCACGGGTCAACGCACCGGCCAATGCACCAGCGAACACGCCTGCCAATACCGCAGCAAATGCCCCTGTGAATGCAGCGAACCGCCCGGCGACGAACGCTCCAGCCAATGCACCTGCCAACGCGAATGCCCCGACGAATGCCCCGGCCAATCCGCCAGCGAATGCCCCGGCCAATGCGGGCGCAACCAATCGTCCAGCGACGAACACGCCCGCGAACGCACCCGCCAATGCGCCCGCCAACACCGGCACGGCGAATCGCCCGGCCAGCAACGCACCGGCCAATACGAACGCATCCTCCAATGCGAATCCATCCGCCACCACCACGCCGAACAACGCAGCCTCGAACAACCCCGCGTCGACCGGCACTTCATCGACCAGCAACCCGTCCACCAACTCCGCCGGTGGCGTCGGCAACACGATCGGTGACGCCATCGGCGGCGCGGTTGGCGGCGCGGTCGAGTCGGGACTGAGGGATCTGTTCAACACGCCGCAGTAACGACTCCGACCTTCGGACGCTGGCGGTCGTGCGGCGGGGTCGCCAGAATAGATGGATGACCAATCCCCAGACTCCCGCGCCGCTGCTCGACGGCGTCGAACGCACCACCGGCCCCGCGCCGGCCTGGACCATCCTCTGGCTGCATGGTCTCGGCGACAGCGGCGACGGCTTCGCGCCGATCGTGCCCGAGCTGATCCGCCCCGGCTGGCCGGCATTGCGTTTCGTCTTCCCGCACGCGCCCGTGCGCGCGGTCACCATCAACGGCGGCATGCGCATGCGCGCCTGGTACGACATCGCCCATGCCGATCTGGCCAACCGCGCCGACGAGATCGGCGTCGCCGAATCGATCGAACAGGTCGACGCTCTGATCGCCCGCGAAGCCGAACGCGGCATTCCGCCGGAACGGCTGATCCTCGCCGGCTTCTCGCAGGGTGGCGCCGTCACCCTGGCCGCCGGCCTGCGCCGCAAGACGCCGCTGGCCGGGCTGGTCGCGCTCTCCACCTATCTGCCGGCGCCGGACAAGGCCGCCGCCGCGCTGCAGGCAGGGGCCGAACGCCAACCGCTGTTCATGGCCCATGGCCTCTACGACCCGGTGGTGCCCTACGCCGCAGGCGAGCAGAGCGCCGCGCTGCTGCAGCGCATGGGCTTCGCCCCGGCGTGGCACCGCTACCCGATGGCCCACCAGGTCTGTGCCGAGGAACTCGGCGACCTCGGCGACTGGCTCGAAGCGCGTTTCGACACCACGCCGAAGGTCGGGTGACCACAGCCGCCGGATGGCGCTACCATCGGGCCATGGGATCAGGTCGCACAATGACGTGAAAGTCCTCATCGCCGACGACGAACCGATGGCTCGCGAGCGCCTGCGTGCGCTGATCGCCGAGCATGCCGATCTGCAGCTGGTCGCCGAAGCCGGCGACGGTCGCGCCGCACTCGACGCCTGCGCCGAGCACACTCCCGACGTGGTGCTGCTGGATATCTCGATGCCCGGCATCGACGGCCTGGAGGCCGCGCGCCACCTCGCCACCTTCGATCCGCGTCCAGCGGTGGTCTTCTGCACCGCCTACGACGAACACGCGCTGTCGGCCTTCGAAGCCGCCGCCGTCGACTATCTGGTCAAACCCATCCGCCGCGAACGCCTCGCCATCGCCCTCGACCGCGCCCGCACCTTCGTCGCCGGGCGCGCCCCACGCCATGAAGACCCCGCGTCCGCCGAAGCCAGCACCACCAACGGAAGCGGCAACGGAAAACGCCGCAGTCACCTGTGCGCACGCCTGCGCGGCAGCCTGCGCCTGATCGCGATCGAAGACATCCGCTACCTGCAGGCCGACGAGAAATACGTCGTGGTCCACCACGCGCGTGGCGAAGACCTGATCGAAGAATCGCTCAAATCGCTGGAAACCGAATTCGCCGACAACTTCGTGCGCATTCACCGCAACTGCCTGGTGTCGCGCGAAGAGCTGGTGGAGCTGCGTCGTGCGGGCGATGGACGGATCGAAGCGGTGTTACGGCATGGGGACAAGCCGCTGGAAGTCAGTCGGCGGTGTGTGCCGCATTTGCGGGATATGGTTAGGCATTTGTAGGGGGGATGGCAAATTTTGTGATTCCATCAATGGTTATTTAAGGTTTTGCGTTTGACTTCGTCATGAACCAGCGGCTACTCAATCATTATGAGGAAATTACATACGGGGCATTAACTCGCGTATGTGAATCGAACGGCGCGCGCGTCTTCCCAAAGGTGAGGGTGGCTGATGTTTTTCCTCTGCAAAACAGCGGCATACCCCCCGCGCACTTCACTTATGGTTTGCGCTCACATTTCGACTTCCTTGTTACTGATCACGATTATCAGCCCCAATTCAGTGTTGAGTTCGATGGGCCATTGCATAAGACCAGCGCGATTCAACGCCAACGAGATGCCCTAAAAGATGATCTTTGCGAGCGTTTCAATCATGCGCTGCTTCGTGTTAATTCCAAGTATCTGAAGCCAAACTACCGTGGTCTCGATTTGATTACCTATTTCGTAGATGCTTGGTTTTTAGAAAAGGCGTTTGATGAGGCGCAGCGTAACGGAGCGGTTCCATACGATGAGGATTTCGATATTGCATTCATCTACTCAAATGGTGATCCTGGCGCCAAAAAGTGGCCTTACTGGATATCTCTAGATATTCAGCTTTCGATCCAGCAGCTTCATAAGGCTGGCCATGTAGGTCAAATGGCGCCATCTCATCAAGTCGGAATTGATTCCCAAGGTAATTATCGATGCCTGACATGGCTTGTAATGGATGTAAAGACTGTAGTTGTCGTAACAACGGGCATGCGAGCCCAACGATTTCACGCTGTTTGCAAGAGCGAGTTGGTTAGCA
>JBAQRU010000262.1:0-5109 GCA_049296025.1 Lysobacteraceae bacterium
GTGCGGCGCGCGCGGCCGGGACTGCCTGGATATCGCTGCGGGTCATCGCCAGCGCATTGCGGAAAGCCGGGAGAAGGCTGGTCTTTGCGACTGGGTGGTCTGTGACTTTCATGCGTGACTCGATTCCTCGGAGTGGCGCGGACGACCGCCGCCGGATGGCGCAGGCGGCGCGTAAACTTTCGGAGCTTAGGAGCCGCACCGGCGGAGGGCGAGCCCGCTGTAATCGTATTCATCGCGGACGCCAGCGGGGGCGGGGCTGCGGTGGACGTGCATTCGTTTTCACCTGCATGCGCGAAGCCGGTTGCTGCGGTGCGGCAGGCATGAATTGCGCGGCCGCATGTTGCTGATGATTCGGGTAATTTCTGGAATCGCATTGAGCGATGGGGAGAAAGCGCATGGCATGCGATCACGATGCGGCACTGCAGCATCCGTCTGTCGATCACATCAACGAACCGGGCTGAGCCGCATGCATCGTCGCGAATTCCTGTCGTGGTCGGCACTCGGTCTGGGCATTGCTGCGCTGCCGCATGATCTGCGTGCGGCGCTGCGCGACCGTTCGCCGTGGTCGGACGTCTTCGCGCTGATGCCGCCCGCGCTCGCCGCGCTGGTCGACGATCCGCAGCACGCGGTGCAACTGCGCCGGGTGCGCATCGTCCGCGATGCCGACGGTGCACGGCGCTGCATCACCCATGATTACGGCCTCACGCCACAGCGGTGGTTCCCTGCCGCCAGCGTGGCGAAGCTGCCGATGGCGCTGCTGATGGCCGAAGCGGTGCAGGCCGCAGGCGGCGGCGTGGACAGCGTGCTGCGTCTGGACGCTGCGCCGGTCAGCGGCGAGTGGGGCGACGAGCCATTGGCGGATACGTTCGCGCGCGGCATCGACCGCACCTTCGCGGTCAGCGAGAACCGTCCGTACAACCGCTGGTACGAACTGCTCGGCGGAGAACACATCCATCGCCGGCTCGCCGAGCTGGGCTATCCGCACGCGCGCCTGATCGCGCGCTTGGGCTCGTCCGATATCGAAGCCAACCGGCGCAACGGTGGCGGCGCGCTGCTGTCCGCCGACGGACGCACGCTGCGGCGTTTTCCGGCAGGGATTGCGGCTGCGCGGCGGTTTCCATTCGGCCGCGTGCTGTCGGGCGAGGGCTGGCAGAACGACGATGGCAGCGTGACCCGCGGCCCGCACGATTTCTCGCACGCGAATTCCCTGCCGTTGGCCGACAGTCTGCGCATGCTGCAGGCGTTCGTGTCGCCGGAATCGGTGCCGGCGAAACAGCGTTGGCGGATCGATGGCGCGGTGCGCGCGCGGCTGCTGCGAGCGCTTGCATTACGCCCGCGCGAAAGCACATCGCCGCTGTATCCCGAAGCGGAATATCCGGACGGTTACGCACGCTGGTTCTTCGTCGGCGATGGCAAGGCGCGCTATCCCGATGGCTTGAGCGTGTCCGGCAAATCGGGAATGGCCTACGGCGCGCTGAGCGAAGTGGCCTACGTGGTCGATCGCGATTCCGGCGTGGAGTGCATGCTCGCCGCGAGCATCCGGGTCAACGCCGACGGCATCCTCAACGACGACCGCTACGAGTACGCCACCATCGGCATGCCTTTCATGGCAGCATGGTCGCGCGCGGTGCTCGATATCGAGCGCGCGCAACGGTGAATGCACGGATGGAAATTGATGAAAACACGTCGCGCGCGGGAGAACGCATGAACATGTCGATCAGGCCCTGGATACGTGCGCCTTCGCGGACGCTGTTCATGGTGCAACTGCTGGCGCTGCTGCTGTATCCGTTCCTCGACGACAATCGCGTCGGCCAGATCCTGTCGACTTCGCTCAGCGTCGGCGTGCTCGCCGCTGCGGTGTGGATGGTGCATCGCTCGCCGCGCCCGGGCTGGATCGCGGGCGTGTTGGCCATCGTCGGCGTCGGTGCCTGGGCCGCGCACAGCGCGACCGGCAGCGTTACGCTCGCGGTGATCGGCGCCGTTGGCTACGCCGCCGCGTATTTTTATGCCGCCGCTTCGCTGATCACCTACATGATGGGCGACGATAGCGCGACCCGCGACGAACTGTGGGCGGCCGGTGCGACCTTCATGCTGTTCGCCGAAGCCTATGCATGGCTGTTCATGCTGTGCCAGCAACTGCAACCGGATGCCTTTCTCGCCCCCGGCGGCATCAAGGGCACGCTGACTTGGGTCGAGCTGTTGTTCCTCAGCGCGACCAATTTCTCGGCGACCGGATTGAGCGACATCATGCCGCTCTCGCCGCATGCCCGCACCATCGCCATCGTCGAACAGTGGAACGGCGTGATGTACATGGCGCTGATCGTGTCCCGATTGGCCGGCATGCTCGGACGCAAGCCGGTCGCGCCGGGCGGTTGATCCGCATCGCTTTGCCGACTTTGCCGGTTGGCGTCGCGCTGCCTGTGCCCAGTACGGCGGCTGCGGTTCGGCAGCCTGCTAAGCTGGCCTCAACGTTGCGTAGCGTGGTTCCCCCACCCGTATGCTGAAGTCCCACAAAAACCTGCTCGAACCGCGACCGTCGGATCGCCTGCGCATCGGCGACCGGATCGTCGACATTCCGCTGCGCGAGATCGCGCCGGCATCGGGCGGCGATGCGATGCGGGTGACGCTGAAGTCGCTGGGCGTGCTGCTGACGCTGGTGGCGCATTCCAACAAACTGGTGAGCCGCGAAGCGTTGCTGGAATGGGTGTGGCCGGACACGCTGCCGGGCGACGATGTGGTGACGCAGGCGATCACCCAACTGCGTCGCGCGCTGGGCGACGACCGCGAGCAGTCGCGCTACATCGAGACGCTCGCGAAACAGGGCTATCGGTTGATCGCGCCGGTGGAATGGCTGGTCGACGAGGTCATCGAAGCGCCTGCCGAACGGCGTGAGGATGTCGAGCCGGATGCGGTTTCTCCACCGCGCGCCGGAACGCGAAGACGCTGGCCATGGGCTTTGGGTGCGGCGGGACTGGCATTGATGTTGGTATTGGTCGCGGCCGTCGCGTATTGGCGGGGCGATCGCGGCACGTTCAAGCAGAGGCTGCCGGTCTGGCCCGTCTCCGTCATCGACAAGGTCGCCTCGCCGCCATCTCTGCGGATCGCCTCGCTGCCGATGTTGGAGGAAAAGCCGACGCTTTCGCCCGACGGCTCGCTGGTGGCGTATACCCGTTCCGTCGAGGGCGCCGAGTCTGCGGTATTGATGTTGCAGACCTCGGCGGCAGTGTCGCCGCGCGGACTGACAGAGCCGGTCGAAAAACAGTTCGACCGGATGCCGGCGTGGTCGCCCGACGGCCGTCAGATCGCATTCGTGCGTATCGGCGGCGGTCGTTGTCTGGTGATGGCGATTCCCGCTGCGGGTGGTGCCGCGCGCGAGCTTGGCGAATGCATCGGCGGCGAAGCGCATTCGCTTGCATGGTTTCCGGACGGCAAGGCGCTGGTCGGCGCGGGCCGCGCGAAAAATGCCGCTTCGCCCGAAGCCGGCAAGCCTGCCGGTGACGAGCCTGCTGTTGGCGAGCCCGCCGTCGACAAGCCGGCGGTGGACAAGGCGCTGTACCGCATGGCGCTGGATGGCGGGCGGTGGGAACGGATCGCCTATACGAAGACACCCTCCGATGAGGACTTGCAGCCGGCGGTGTCGCCCGATGGCCGATGGATCGCGTTCCAGCGCAACGTGTCGCTGGCCGATCTTTGGCGCATCCCCGCCGGTGGCGGAGAGGCGCAGCGGCTCACCGATCTGCGCACCAACATCTATGGCCTGGCATGGACCCCGGACAGCAACGGTCTGCTCTTCGCCCGCTACATCGACGGCAGGGTGGTGATGTCGAAACTGTCGCTGCAGAACGGCCGCATCTCCGATTACCTCGGCGGCGACAACAGCGTGATGTATCCATCGGTGTCGAAGGGGGCGGGCGTGGTCGCGTTCGAAGCCGAAGAGACGCGCTCGCGCGTGCGGCGGGTCGCGGTGGCCGATGGCGCGAAGGCGATGTCGACAGCGCGCGTGTTGTTCGACAGCGCCGGTTCCAATCTGCTGCCGTCGATCGCCCCGGACGGACGGCAGCTGATGTTCGTGTCCGACCGTACCGGCGACATGCGCTTGTGGTGGCTGGATCAGTCCCGTCCCGAGACGCTGCGTTCGTTCGATGCCTACATCCCCGTGCCGCGCCATCCGGTGATGTGGAATGCCGATTCGCGGCGTGCCCTGGCCATCGGCAGGACCGCCGACCAGGGCGTCGGCATCTATGAGCTCGATCCGCAAAGGGGGCTGGCGAATCGATTGCCGGCGCCCGAAGGACTCCCGGTGCATGCGGCCTATCACCCGGACCCGGATCGTCTGCTGGTGGTGGCCGATCATGGCGAAGGGCGGCTCGGCGTGACGCTCTACGATCGCAGCGGCGTGCCCTGGCGTGCTCTGGCGACGGTGGACGATGTGGCCGTTGCGGTAGTGGACCCGCATCATCGCCGGATCGTGCTCGCCTCCATGTCGAAGCCCGAGATCCGCAGCGCCGACCTGGACTTGGGCAATGTGCGCACGATCGACCGGGTGACGATCCAGCGCCGCAACCGCACCCTCGTTCCGACCTCCGGTGGCGTGCGGGTGATGGATTCCGATGCGCGCTGCGCCTGGCGCTGGCGCTGGATCGCGGTCGATCGTACCGAAGGTGCAGGCGGTACCGACCGGGACGCGCCGTGTCTGGGCGACATCGACTGGTATCTCGAAGCGGTGACCTACGACCCGGGTCTGAACCTCATTTACCTCTCTTCGATCGAGGAGATGGACAACGACATCGGCCTGGCGCCGCTGTCGTCCTTCACCGATGCCAAGCCCTGACCCGGGCATTCTTACGCATCGCATTGATTCGCAAGCTTTCGGAACGATTTCGGAAGTCTTTCGCGCCGATTTAGGCGAAATCTCAGGGTAATTTCCGGCGCCTCCGCCGCGATTGGGTCACACCTCGGACCTCATTCGGCAAGGAGCGGAAGCATGCACGTCATCCAATCTCATCCACACACGCTGGTGGACCGCGGCAGTAGGGTCGATCTCGAACACGCGGCGTGTGGCCGCGCGCCGCGCTGGCTGGCGGTCGCGCGCCTGGGCAGCCTGCGCAC
>JBAQRU010000263.1:0-1808 GCA_049296025.1 Lysobacteraceae bacterium
GTGCATGTCCGATCAACGCCACGATCGCTTCATGGCGGCCGTCGCCGTCGACCGGATCGTTGTTGAGATCGCCAGCGATCACGAAACGTTCGCCTGCGGCCAAGCCCCCGCAGCGACCGCTGTCGTCGCACAGCCAGGCGGCGTCGGCGGGATCGTTGTCGAGGTATTCGTGCCACAGCCGCAGCTCGTCGGCGTTGCGCGCGCCGTTGCGGTCCTCCGGCCCATCGAACACCGGCGGAGTCGGGTGCGAGGCCAGCAGGTGCAGCAGGCCGTGCGGCGTGTGCACCGGCACATCCCAATGCGACTTCGACGACAGCCGCAGCTGGCGCCAGATCGCTTCGGGGTAGTGGTATCGGCGCGCGCGCGGGTCGATCGGCGACGTGGCGCCCGGCATCGCGCTCCATTTCAGCAGATGGAAAGTGCGCGCCTGTGCGCTGTCGATGGGATACCGCGACAACACGAGCATGCCGTACTGGCCGGGATGCAGGCCGTAGCCCCAGGCATCGTTGCCGCGATCCCGCCCCTCGCCGCCGACGATGCCATTGGCGTCCAGATCCAGACCGCTGGGCACGCCGGTGTTGACCGGTGCGAGGTAGCGATACGGATAGCGCAACGCCTGCGCATCCGCGCCCTGCGCCACTTCGAGATAGTCGCGCTGGAACAGATCGGCGGCGCGGCCTGCGGCGTCGTAATCGAATTCGTTGAGCAGCACCACGTCCGGACGCACGCGCTGCAGCACGGCGGCGATCCTGCGCGCGGCCGGATCGCCGGCTTCGAGTCGGCGGATCAGGCCGCCGTCGGTGTCGTCGTACAGCGAGGTGTTGTAGGTCGCGACACGCAGCGGCGCTGATGCGGCCTCCGGGTCGCCATGCACCTTGATCCGCACGCAGCCTGTGCACAGAACAATGGGCAGTACGACGAAAAGCGTCGCGACCAGTGCCCGAACCGGCATGCGGGGCGTGAACAGTGGCGTCATGGCGTAGTGTCTCCGGAAGTGCGCGACCAGCCATGGCCATCGAAGGATTCCAGCGGCCGATAGCGGCGTTTGTAGGCCATCTTGCGATGCCCGTCGATCCAGTATCCGAGATACAGATGACGTTTGCCTTCGCGCTGTGCCCACGCGATCTGCTGCAGGATCGCGAAGGTGCCGAGACCGCGTTCGGCCGCGTCGGGGTCGTAGAACGTGTACACGGCGGACATCGCATCGGCGACGACATCGGTCACCGCCACCGCCAACAGTTCGCCCGTCCCGTGCGCCAGCCGCGTGCGCAGTTCGAGGAAGCGGCCCTGGCCCCAGGCACTGACCAGGAACTGGTCGAATTCGGCGGGGCCGTGTCCATCCATGCCGCCACCGGCGTGGCGCGCGCCGAGATAGCGCTGGTACAGCGCGAAGTGTTCTTCGTTGCGTTCGGCAGGCAGCACGCGGGCTTCGAGATCGGCATTGCGTGCGAGGCATCGCCGCTGGCTGCGGTCGGGGCGGAATTCCGCGACCGGGATCCGCACCGCGACGCAGGCCTGGCAACTGCGGCAGTGCGGCCGGTAGATCAGGTTGCCGGAGCGGCGGAAGCCCCAGGTCAGCGCCATCGGATAGGTCTGCGCCAGCCTAGGGTCGCCGGGATCGAACACCAAGTCGCGCGCCTGGCGTTCCGGCCAATAGCCGCAGGCGTGGTCGGCGGTATGGAACAGCCGCAGCGGTTGGTTGAGATCGATGTCTTCCTGCTCTTCCTGCACGTCGTTGTTCATGGCGATGTCTGCAGTCCGTGCAATGTCAGCCAGTAGCCGCTCGCAGCCAGGCCGCCGGCTGCGGC
>JBAQRU010000264.1:0-2655 GCA_049296025.1 Lysobacteraceae bacterium
GGACAACGCCGTGGTGAAGGTGGACGGCGTGGTGTACTTCCAGGTGCTCGACGCCGCCAAGGCCGCGTACGAAGTCGCCCAGCTCGAAGTGGCCATCCTCAATCTGGTCATGACCAATATCCGCACCGCGATCGGCTCGATGGATCTCGACGAATCGCTGTCCAAGCGCGATGAGATCAACGCCAAGGTGCTGACCGCCGTCGACCACGCCACCCATCCGTGGGGCCTGAAGGTCAACCGCATCGAACTGAAGGACATCCAGCCGCCGCGCGATCTGATCGCCTCGATGCAGCAGCAGAAAATGGCGGAACAGAACAAGCGCGCGGCGGTGCTCGAAGCCGAGGGCGTGCGCCAGTCGGCGATCCTGCGCGCCGAGGGCGAGAAGCAGGCGGCGGTGCTGGAAGCCGAAGGCAAGCGCGAGGCCTCGTTCCGCGAAGCCGAAGCCCGCGAGCGCCTGGCCGAGGCCGAAGCGAAAGCGACGCAGATGGTCTCCGACGCCATCGCCAGCGGCAACGTCAACGCCATCAACTACTTCATCGCGCAGAAATACATCGAAGCGTTCAAGGCGCTGGCCGAGGCGCCGAACCAGAAGTTCATCATGATGCCGATGGAGTCCGCAGGCATCCTCGGCTCGCTCGCGGGCATCACCGAGCTCGCCAAGGAAGCGTTGACCCACCAGCAGGCCAACAAGCCGCCGGCGATGCCGCGTAGTGGAGGCTGACATGCGTTGGGATGCGATCATCTGGGCAGCGATCGCGCTGCTGCTGTTCGCGGCCGAGGCGATGCTGCCGGGCGCTTTCATGCTCTGGATGGGCATCGCGGCGTCGGTGGTGTTCCTTGGCGTGCTGATCGTGCCGGGTATGTCGATCCTCGCCCAGGCGGTCGCGTTCATCGCGCTCAGCTTCATCTCGATCCGGGTGTACCGGACGTATTTCCGTGGACGCGAGATCCAGAGCGACCAGCCCGCGCTGAACCGCCGCACCGAACAACTGGTGGGCCGCGTGGTGCCCCTGGAGAGCGCGATCGAGCGCGGTGCGGGTCGCGTGCAGATCGCCGATGCCTATTGGGAAGTAAGCGGCCCCGATCTGCCGGCGGGTGCCGGCGTGCGCATCGTCGGCGCGAAAGGCATGACCCTGCGCGTCGAGGCGGCCGAGTAAGCCGGCGGCAGCATGCATCACTATTCAAAGAGGTCTTGGCGATGACGACGCGTTCGTACCTGATCCGTGCCCTCGGTGCGGGTTTGTCGATACTTTCCGCCACGGCGCTCGCCACCGGCCCGCAGAGCGACAATCTGGTCGGTCGCAATGCGCCGCCGTATCCCGCAGGTCTGGATGAACTGCAGGGGTCCTGTATCCCCGGCGGTCCGTTGCCGGCCCAGGTCTGCGACTACAGTCTGACGGTGGTCGGCAGATTCGCCACCGATCCAGCGATGGAAGCGACGTCCACGCAATTGCTGGCGATGCGCAATCTCGACCCGGGCGCACGACAGGCGCGCTGGAACGTGACCGACGCGGCCGCCGTGCCGAAACCACGCAAAGGCTATGGACTGCAGATCGGCACGTGCCGGATCGATCGTGTCGTCAGTCCCAACGTCGCCGCCTTCGTTCGCCACGGCAACCGCGAGTATTCACGGGATGTGCGCTGGGCACGGCAGTTCGACATCGCCAGCGGCCGGTTGGTGCCGATCGCGAGCAAGCGGGTCGACTGCCTGAATGAAGGGCTCGGCATCTAGCCGGAATCGCGAAGCGCGCCGCAGCTCACGGTAGCGCGCGCCATGCGCAGGCGGGTGGCCGCGCATCGTCGCCAGCGCTCCGCCCACGCAGCGCTCCGCTCTGGGATAATGCCGACCTTTCCGACGGGACCGGCACCATGACGCAGAAGACCATCCTCAACGACGCCCATCGCGCGCTCGGCGCCAAAATGGTCGACTTCGGCGGCTGGGACATGCCGATCAGCTACGGTTCGCAGATCGACGAACACCACCAGGTGCGTCGCGACGCCGGCATGTTCGATGTCTCGCACATGACCGTGGTCGATCTGCGCGGCGCACGCACCCGCGAATTCCTGCGCCACCTCGTCGCCAATGCGGTCGACAAACTGCAGAAGCCGGGCAAGGCCCTGTACACCTGCATGCTCAATCCGCAGGGCGGCGTGATCGACGACCTCATCGTCTATTTCCTGTCCGAGGATTTCTTCCGTCTCGTCGTCAACGCCGCCACGCGCGACAAGGACCTGGCGTGGATCGGCCAGCAAGCCGCCGCCTTCGACGTGAGCGTCACCGAGCGTCCCGAGCTGGCGATGATCGCGGTGCAGGGCCCCAACGCGCGCGAACGCGTTCTCGGCCTGCTTTCCGCCGACACCGCGCCCGCCGCTGGCAGGATCGGCAAGTTCGTCGCCACCGAAGCGGTGACGAAGGACGGCACGCCGTTGTTCGTGGCGCGCACCGGCTACACCGGCGAGGACGGTTTCGAGATCGTCGTTCCCGAAGACAAGGCGGTCGCGCTGTGGGATGCGCTGCTCGCCGTCGGCGTGAAGCCGGCCGGCCTTGGCGCACGCGACACGCTGCGTCTGGAAGCCGGCATGAATCTCTACGGCCAGGATATGGACGACACCGTGAGCCCGTACGAAGCGGCATTGGCGTGGACCGTGTCGCTG
>JBAQRU010000265.1:0-2171 GCA_049296025.1 Lysobacteraceae bacterium
GACCACCGCTGCCGCTGCGCGCGCCACCCGTGCGTCCGCCGGTCCGATCGGCCTCGCGCGCTTCACGCGCTTCGCGGAAGATCGTGCTGAGGCTGTCGTCGCTCTCGCCTTCTTCGCCTTCCACCACCGGCTGACGCTCGCGCTCCGGGCGCGGCAGTGAGGTCATCAACTCACGGGTGACCGGTTCGGAGGGAATCTTCTGTTCGATGTAGGCCTCGATATCGGGCAGCGACATCGCGTAGCGCTCGCAGGCGAAGCTGATCGCGTCGCCTTCCGCACCCAGGCGCGCGGTGCGGCCGATGCGATGGACGTAGTCCTCGGCATCGAACGGCAGATCGTAGTTGTAGACGTGGCTCACGCCGTCGATATGCAGACCGCGCGCGGCGACGTCGGTGGCCACCAGCAGTTCGAGCTGGCCGGCCTGGAATTTCTTGAGCAGCGATTCGCGCTTCTTCTGCGGCACATCGCCGCTGAGCACGCCGACCCGGTAGCCGGCCCGATCCAGCGCACGGGCGACCCGCTCGACGAAGACTTTGGTGTTCACGAACACCATCGTCCGCGCGCCTTCGCTGCGCGACAGCAGGCCCAGCAGCAGCGGGATCTTTTCGTCGTCGGCCGGGTAGTACATCAGCTGCCGGACCTTCGAGTTGGTGATGTACTCGCTCTCGACGACGATCTTTTCCGGATCGTTCATGTGCTCGTAGGCCAGCTCCAGCACGCGGTGGCTGAGGGTGGCCGAGAACAGCAGGGTCTGGCGCTCGGTGCAGGCCGGCATGCGCCGCAGCAGGAAGCGGATGTCCTTGATGAAGCCGAGGTCGAACATGCGGTCGGCCTCGTCCAGCACGCAGACCTCGCAGGCGTGCAGGCTGACGACCTTGTGCTGTTTGACGTAGTCGATCAGCCGGCCGGGCGTGGCGATGATCACATCGGCGCCGGCCTGCAGCAGGGCGCGCTGCTTGTCGTAGTCCACGCCGCCGTAGACCAGCGCGAACTTCAGACCCAGATCGGCGCCGAACTTCACGGCGTCCTTGTGGATCTGGATCGCCAATTCGCGGGTCGGGGCGAGGATCAGCGCGCGCGGGTCTTCGGGCTTGCGCTCGGCCAGCGCCGGGCGCGACAGCAGGCGATTGATGACCGTCACCAGGAAGGCGAGGGTCTTGCCGGTGCCGGTCTGTGCCTGGCCGGCGACATCGCGGCCGGGCAGGGTCACCGGCAGGGTCAGGGCCTGGATGGGAGTGCAGCGGGTGAAGCCCGCGGCTTCGAGCCCGGCCAACAGCGCCGGATGCAGCTCGAAGGAGGAAAAAGTGATGTCGGTTAAGGGTTTATCGCTCATGCTCTGGCGTTGAATGCGGGCTGGCGCAGGCGTGTGCGCTTGCGCGGGCGGGCGTGGGGAAGCAGACTGCAGGCTTCTGCGCACTGCCGGGACGTGGCGCTCGGTTCGGGCTCTGACCCTTGAAGCCGGCGACGGAAGCCCGCAGTGTAACAGGCCGGCTTCACCCCCGCCGACCCCACCTTCCGACGCGCCGATCCGGCCGTCCGTACTCCCCGGAGATCCCCGTGAGCGACAAGATCACCCATGCCACCGACGCCGATTTCGATGCGCTCGTCCTGCAGTCCGACGTCCCGGTGCTGGTGGATTTCTGGGCCCCGTGGTGCGGCCCGTGCAAGATGATCGCGCCGCTGCTCGACCAGCTCGCCGACGAATACGACGGCCGCGCCAAGATCGTGAAGGTCGACGTGCAGGACCACCCCAACCTCGGCCGCCGCTTCAATGCGCGCAGCATTCCGATGCTGCTGGTGTTCAAGAACGGCCAGGTCCACGGCACCCAGATCGGTGCGGTCGGCAAGCCGCATCTGGCCCAGTTGATCGACAAGGCGCTCTGACGCCAGCCCGCCACGGCGCCCGTTTCGGGCACCGGACGCGATCGTCGGGCCGCCTGCCGCCGGTCGCACGCCTGAACCCATCTTCATTCCGAGGCTTGCCGCCGCGCCTTGCGGGTGCTAGTTTCCCGAAAACGACGCGCCTCCGGCGCCGTAACCTTCCGTCTTAACCGACCACCCACTCCCCAGATCCCGTCCGCGCACCGCGGACGCTCGCAGCCGCGAGGAATTCCGTTTGTCCGACAAGACCCCCGTATCCGGCGAAACCGCCGAGAAGCGCGTGCGCAAGC
>JBAQRU010000266.1:0-1514 GCA_049296025.1 Lysobacteraceae bacterium
TCCCAGCACAGCGCGCGATATTCGGCGTCGGCGAAGAATTTGACCTGGTTGATCGCCGGGTAACGACCCAGCGCGACCTGCACGTAAAACCACGCCTGATAATGCGGGTCGCACCAGTGACAGCCGAGCGACGACTGCTCGCGAACGACCATTTTGTAAAAGGCCTCGAGCGCGCCCTTCGATGCCGTGTAACTCGATTCGAAGGCCAGCATCAGGACTTCGCGCGGCGTTTCCATCGCCGCACCAATCTGCCCCGCGAGCGCCTGAAAGAAAGGATCGAATGCCGGGTTCGGACGACCCGGCGATTTGACATCGACCTCGGCGTCGGTGTCGATCTCCATCACCGACCCCGGCTCCATCCGGTAGTTGCTCCGCTGGTCAGCCAGCGTTTCGGGCCGTTCGTCGGCGGTGACAATCTCGCCCGTGCCATAATCGGCCTCGGGCATCGGACCAGCCCCCGGCGACTTGTAAACGATCGCCAGCATCGCGGTCAGAACCGCCGCATAAGCCTCTGACGTCGTCAGGTCGCTGACCTGTTTCAGTGTTTCAATCACCGGCGCCAGCACCGGAATGCCGCGCGCCTGCTCGGGACGCTTTTTCCGCATCACCAGAACGGCGGTCGGCAGGCCAGACTTTTCGCCCCATGCCACGATCCGTTTCGTATCGCCTGCGCGACGGGCGAAAGTCCCCGACACGCCGCGAACTTGCGTGATGACGTGGAACGCGACCGCCGCACCATATCCGTCGAGCTCGATACCCTGTACCAGCGCATTGCCGGTCTTCGACCAGACATCCCCTTCGACGTGGCTGGTCGGTGAAGCGATGCGATCGGCCTCGACCAGCTTCCACGCCAGCGGGTGAACCCGCCCGACCTGCCCCTCGGGCATCAATCGGACGCCCAATATGTCGCCCGATTCCAGCTGGCCGCGCAGCACGACTTCCTGATGCTCGTACCCCGTCGCCGCGCGTTCGGCGT
Source organism: Lysobacteraceae bacterium (assembly GCA_049296025.1). GTDB lineage: Bacteria > Pseudomonadota > Gammaproteobacteria > Xanthomonadales > Xanthomonadaceae > Lysobacter_I. The sequence continues at coordinate 977 of JBAQRU010000266.1, forward strand.
CGGGATCCTTCGACGACATATAGCGGTCGTAATCGCGCATGATCTGCGCGGTCAGCAGCGCCGCGGCTTCTTCATCCAGCCCGATCCGCTCGGCGTCGAGCTGCGGGATCGCCATCATCCCCGTGCCGACGACAAACGTCACGCGCCGGTCGATCGCCGCCGTCGCCAGCGGCATGTTCATCGCGGCGTCACGTGAGCGGGCGATCAGCGTCCCCCTCTTGGCACTGTCGGCGTTTGCCGTCTTTGTTTTCGCGCGCCAGCCCTTCATCGACCGATGATCGGACTGGCCGCCGTGATAGCCCCCCTGCCCGCCGATCCGCCCGCCGGGCAGCGTCGGCGACAACGACGAAGAGGCATTCAACGCAGCACGAACCGCCATACCGCGCAGGGCCGCCTCGGACTTAGCCGCGGGGGACGTTCGCTTTCCCGATTTCTTTGCTGACTTTGCCATGTCGGCCTATCGCGTCATAACATGGCCGCGGCGCATTCGCCCGACCGGCACGACGCAACCGTTGGCACGATCCAGCTCGGCCTGCGT
>JBAQRU010000267.1:0-2443 GCA_049296025.1 Lysobacteraceae bacterium
GTTCCTGGACACCCGCCACCGCGCGCTCGCCTTCGAGGAACTGTTCCGCGGCACCGTCGACGGCGCCGAAGTGCATCCGCGCGAAGTCGTCCGCCGCGCGCTGGTCCACAACGCGGCCGCGCTGATCGTCGGTCACAACCATCCCAGCGGCAACGGCGAACCCAGCGCCTCCGACCGCGCGATCACGCTCCGGCTGAAACAGGCGCTCGGGCTGGTCGAAATCCGCCTGCTGGACCATTTCGTCGTCGGTGACGGGGCGCCGGTGTCGCTGGCGGCGCGGGGCTGGGTTTGAGGCGGAAGGGCGATCGCGGCATCGAGGGCGCAAGCCGCTCGCGCGGCCCGGTTCTCGCGATACGTTGGAGAGCGCGGCGGGCGGGCTACAATGCCCAACCCTCGAAATGCCGCCGCTTTCCGGCGAAAGTCCTCCGTGAAATTCCAGCTTCGCGCCCTGATCGAACAGGGCATCGCCAATCTCCGCAGCCAAGGCACGCTGCCCGCCGATCTCGCCGCTCCGGACTTCGTGGTCGAACGCCCGAAGGACCGCAGCCACGGCGATTTCGCGACCAACGCCGCGATGACCCTCGCGAAGCCCGCGCGCAGCAACCCGCGCGCGATCGCGCAGGCGCTGATCGACGCCCTGCCCGCCAACGACGACATCGCCTCGGTCGAGATCGCCGGTCCGGGCTTCCTGAATTTCCGGCTCTCCGCCGCCGCCTGGCAGCGCCAGCTGCGCAGCGTGCACGAGCGGGGCGCCACCTACGGCCGCAACGCCAGCGGCGCCGGCCGCACCGCCGGCGTGGAATACGTCTCCGCCAACCCCACCGGTCCCCTGCACGTCGGTCACGGCCGCGCTGCGGCGATCGGCGACTGCATCGCGCGCGTGCTCGATGCCAACGGCTGGAACGTGAAGCGCGAGTTCTATTACAACGACGCTGGCGTGCAGATCGAGAATCTTGCGAAGTCGACGCAGGCGCGCGCCAAAGGCCTGAAGCCCGGCGACGACGGTTGGTCGGACGACTGGTATCGCGGCGATTACATCGCCGATGTCGCCCAGGCATATCTCGATGGCGTCTCCGTCGAAGTCGACGCACAGACGGTCACCGGTGCCGGCGATGCCGATGACTTCGATGCGATCCGCCGTTTCGCCGTGGCCTATCTGCGCCGCGAACAGAATCTCGACCTCGCCGCGTTCGGCGTGTCGTTCGACACCTATTTCCTCGAATCCTCCCTGTACCGCGACGCCAAGGTCGAAGAGACCGTGCGCGAACTCATCGCCCACGGCCACACCTACGAGGAAGGCGGCGCGCTGTGGCTGCGCACCACCGCTTTCGGCGACGACAAAGACCGGGTGATGCGCAAGTCGGATGGCACCTACACCTACTTCGTGCCGGACGTGGCCTACCACCTCAGCAAATGGCAGCGCGGCTACGAGCGCGCGATCACCGAACTCGGCGCCGACCACCACGGCTCGCTGATGCGGGTGAAGGCCGGCCTGCAGGCACTGGACGTCGGCATTCCGCAGGGTTGGCCCGAATACGTGCTGCACCAGATGGTTTGCGTCATGCGCGGCGGCGAGGAAGTGAAGCTCGGCAAGCGCGCTGGCGGTTACCTCACGTTGCGCGACCTGATCGAAGAAACCGGCCGCGACGCGGTGCGCTGGTTCCTGATCGCGCGCAAGCCGGATTCGCAGCTGGTGTTCGACATCGACCTCGCGCGTTCGCAGTCGCTCGACAATCCGGTGTACTACGTGCAGCTGTCGCATGCGCGCATCGGCGGCCTGCTGCGCCAGCTCGACGAGCGCGGGCTGTCGTTCGACCTGCAGTCGGGGCTGTCGCAGCCGCTGGATCTCGACAACAATGCCACCCGCGACCTGCTGACCGATCTTGCGCGCTGGCCGGAAATCGTCTCCGCCGCCGGCAACGATCTCGAACCGCATCTGGTCGCCATCCATCTGGTCGAACTGGCGCAGGCGTTCCAGTCGTACTACAACGACCACCAGTTCCTGGTCGACGATGCCGACACCCGCAACGCGCGGCTGGCGCTGGCACTGGCGACGCGTCAGGTGCTGAAGAACGGCCTCGACCTGCTGGGCGTAAATGCGCCGGAGAAAATGTAATGGCGGCGAAACGTGGCAAGTCCCAGGCCAAACGCAACGGCGACAGCGGCGGCATGCCCGGTTGGGCGTGGCTGGTGATCGGTCTGGCGCTGGGCGTGGGCGTCTTTCTGATGGCGCCGAAATTCCTCGGCACCGGCGAAGGCTTCTTCCGCGCAACACCGAGCACCGACGCGCAGCCGCCCGCGCTGGACGGCACCAGCGACGGCGAACCGATCGTCGGCGACAGCGACACCCCGGCGACTGCGGCAGAGCCCGCGCCCAAGACGCAGGACTACGATTTCTACACGCTGCTGTCGGGCGAAGAGACCGCGCTCAGCGATACCGAAC
>JBAQRU010000268.1:0-24411 GCA_049296025.1 Lysobacteraceae bacterium
TAGCCGGACAGGCCGGGAGCGATGGCGTGGCGGCGTCCGTCGGGGGTGACGTACTGCAGGTCCGCGACCTGGGCGTGCTGTCGGCCGGTGTTGTGCAGTTCCAGCGCCGGGCGACCGTCGGCCTGCATGCGGCGTGCGTGCAGTTCGGGGGAGGGCGGCGGGCCGTCGGCGGGCAGCAGGAAGACCGGAATCACGTATTGCAGCATGAAGCGCAGACCGCGCCGGGCGTCGTCGGGCACGGCAGAGTCCGGCAACTCGTCGACGATCAGCCGGTAGGCGGTTTCCTCGCCGACCGGGGGAGCGCCGGGCCGGATCACCCGCACCAGTTGGCGCTGTCCGGGCGACAGCCGCAGCATCGGCGGGCTGACGACGAGGTCGCGTGCCGGCTCCAGCCGGTCGACGCCGTCCATCTGCTGCCAGCGGAACACCCGAACCTGCCCGTGCAGAGGCGTGTCGCCAGTGTTCTCCAGCGTCAGCCCGCTGGCGTTCTGCGAGGCCGGCACGACCACCGAGGTCGGCGAGACCTGCAGGCTCGCGCCGTGGGCGGCGGCCGCGAACATCGCCACCGCCATTGCCGCTACGAAAGCCGATTGCCACGTCCGTGCGCGCCGCGCGTCCATAGTCGGGGCGGCGCCGTCAGTAGGTGATCGTGGCCGTCACCACGTCGGCGTAGCTGCCGGACGGGAAGTTCGCGCTGGCCACCCGGCCGTACACCGGAATGTTCTGCACCGCGCCGTTGCCGGTGCCGGTGTAGTCGTCGACGCCGGCCGTCGACCCCCAGACGTCGCCCGCGCCGCGCGCGGCGTTCCGATAGAGCTGGTAGGGGACGAGGGTCGCGCCGCTGTTCATGGCGCGGGTGCTGACGCTGGCGCCGTTCAGGCCGTTGTCCAAGGTGATGGCGTACGGGGCCGACGTCGTGCACTGCACGTTGAGCGCGCCGGCGGTATCAATGTTGGTGGCGGTGGAGGGCTGGGAGCCGAAGGCGACGTCGGTAGCGGCCGCGGCATCGACGTTGCACGCTGTGGTGATCGTGACCGTGACGTTGAACGTGGTGGTATCGGCGGCCAAGGCGGGGCCAGCGGACAGTGCGAGCAGAGCGGAGGCGATGATCGAAAGACGGCAAGCGTTCATTAACGTGTTCTCCCTGTGAGCAGCACAACGTGTGTTGCTGTGAAAAGGTCTACGCGCAAATGAATGCATTTGAAAGCGCTTTCTGACGGGTGGTTTCATCGATATGTTCAGGCTATCGCGTGGTTTTTCAGACGGAGACGCCATTGACTCCCGCGTCGATAGACTGCGCCTTTCGTTGCGTCCGCCATGCATCCTGCAATGTGTTCGCACCCGTTCGTCCGGCGATGTCCGCCGTGCCCGTTTCCCGCATGGTTCGATGCGCGTCCGACGGCGTCGCTGATGCGGCGTGCGGGCCGGTCGCGGGGATGCGCGTCACCGGTGCCATCGGCGGGGTGCATCGCAATCCGCCGATTCGGCAGGGGCCGGGAATGCGAGTCGTTCAGAAACGATTGGAATCGGCGATAATGCGGCCATGGCCATGACCATCAAAACCCCCGAAGACATCGAGCGCATGCGCGTCGCCGGCCGTCTGGCCGCCGAAGTGCTGCAGATCGTCGCCCCGCACGTGAAGCCCGGCGTCAGCACCGGTGAGCTGGACCGCATCTGCCACGATCACATCGTGAACGTGCAGCAGGCGATCCCGGCCAACGTCGGCTACCGCGGCTTCCCCGCCACCGTCTGCACCTCGGTCAACAACGTGATCTGCCACGGTATCCCCGGGCCGACCAAGGTGTTGAAGGAGGGAGACATCATCAATATCGATGTCACCGTGATCAAGGACGGCTGGCACGGCGACACCAGCCGCATGTACTACGTGGGTACGCCCTCGGTGATGGCCCGCCGGCTGGTCGAAGTGACCCGCGAGGCGATGTTCCGTGGGATCCGCACCGTGAAGCCGGGCGCCACGCTCGGCGATATCGGCCACGCCATCCAGGCCTATGCCGAAGCCGAACGTTTCTCGGTGGTGCGCGAATACTGCGGTCACGGGATCGGCCGGGTGTATCACGAAGACCCGCAGGTGCTGCATTACGGTCGTCCCGGCGAAGGGCTGGTGCTGAAGCCCGGCATGACCTTCACCATCGAACCGATGATCAACGAAGGCGCGCGCCACACCCGGCTGATGCCCGATGGCTGGACCGTGGTCACCAAGGACCGCACGCTGTCGGCGCAGTGGGAACACACGGTGACCGTGACCGGGACCGGCGTCGAAATCCTGACCCGTCTGCCCGGCGACGACAACGACCTCTGAATCGATGAACATGGCGGCCCCCACGCATCCGGCCGGCAGTTGCATCCCTTCGACGCCCGATGGCGATGCTGCGTGGACGGCTGCGACCAGGGCGTCGCTGGCGCAGGCCGATGCGCAATTGGCCGCGCAGTTTGATCAGAGCGACGATGTCGACCGGCTGGTCGAGCAGCGCGCGACCGCCGTCGATGCATTGATTCGCGACACCTGGTCGCGCTGCGTGCCGGCCGATGCCGGTCTGGCGCTGTTCGCGATCGGCGGTTACGGGCGCGGCGAACTGTTTCCGCAATCCGATATCGATCTGCTGGTGCTGGCGGGCGACGATGCGCAGCAGGCGCATCGCGATGCGCTGGCGCGGTTCCTCGCGCTGCTGTGGGATGCCGGCCTGCAGGCCAGTCAGGCGGTGCGTTCGCCGGTGCAGTGCACCGAAGCCTCCGCCGACCAGACCGTGTTGACCGCGATGATGGAATGGCGCGCGCTGGTCGCCGACGACACGGCGCAGGACGCGCTGCGCGATGCGATCTCGCCGGATCGGGTCTGGCCGGCGGGCGAGTTCTTCCGCGCCAAGGTGCAGGAACAGGCGCAGCGGCATGCGCGCTTCGGCGACACCGCCGACAATCTCGAACCGAATCTGAAGGACGGCCCCGGCGGGTTGCGCGATATCCAGACCCTGCGCTGGATGGCGCAGCGGCTGCTGGGCAGCGGCAATCTCGAATCGATGCTGGCGTTCGGCCAGATCGGCGCGGTCGAATTCGATACGCTGGAGCGCGAACGCAAGGCGCTGTCGCGGCTGCGCTTCGGGCTGCATCTGGTCGCGAAACGGCGCGAGGAACGTTTGCGCTTTGATTACCAGAAGCTGCTCGCCGCGCGTCTTGGCCATACCGACGATGCCGACAATCTCGCGGTCGAACAGATGATGCAGGGTTTCTACCGCAGCGCCGGCCGCGTGCTGCGCATCAACGATCGCCTGCTGCAGCGCTTCGAGGAACAGATCGAAGGCGAGGGCGAGGTCGAAACCCTGGACGATCACTTCGAACTGCGTCGCGGCTATCTTTCGGTGCGCGACCGCGCGTGGCTGCTGCGCGGCACGGCGCAGGTGTTCGCGCTGTTCTCGGCGTGGGCGTCGCATCCGCGGATTCGCGGCCTGCATTCGATGACCGCATGGACGCTGGCCGAAACGCTGCAGAAAATTTCCGCCTATCAAGAAACCGATCACCTGCTGCGCCAGCAGTTCCTCGATCTGCTGCGCGGCCCGCAGCCGGTGAAAGTGCTGGAGCGCATGGCGCGGCTGGGCGTGCTCGGGCGCTGGATTCCGGCGTTCGCGCAGGTATCCGGGCGCATGCAGTTCGATCTGTTTCATGTCTACACGGTCGACCAGCACACGCTGGCGGTGCTGCGCAATCTCGCGATCTTCGCCAATGCGACCCAGGACGAGCGTTTCTCGACCGCGCATACGGTGTGGCCGTCGCTGCGCAAACCGGAGCTGCTGTTGATCGCGGGCCTGTTCCACGATATCGGCAAGGGCCGGGGTGGCGATCACTCCGAACTCGGCGCGGTCGATGCGCGCGAATTCTGTCTTGCGCACGGGCTCTCGGAAGCCGATACCGCACTGATCGAATGGCTGGTGCGCAAGCATCTGCTGATGTCGGTGACCGCGCAGAAGCAGGACATCACCGATCCGGCCGTGATCCACCGTTTCGCTGGCGAAGTCGCCGATCGCCAGCGTTTGGATCATCTCTACCTGCTGACCTGCGCCGATATCGCCGGCACCTCGCCGAAACTGTGGAATGCGTGGAAAGACCGGCTGCTGGCCGATCTGCATACCGCCACGCGCTTCGCGCTGCGTCGCGGTCTGGAACATCCGGTCGCGGCCGACGAGCGCATCGTCGAGAACCAGACCGTCGCCCGCAATCTGCTGATCGAGCAGGGCTTCGACGATGCGGGCATCGACGCGATCTTCGCACGCATGCCGCGCGAGAATTTCCTGCGCAGCCGCCCGGACCAGATCGTCTGGCAGGCGACGGTACTGCACGGCAGCGCGCCGGGCGATATCGTCGCGCGCACGCGTCTGCTGCGCGGACGCGGCGGCGGCTACGAGGTGTTCGTGCACACGCCCGACCGTGATGGCCTGTTCGCGGCGATCGTCATCACCCTCGACCGCCTGGGACTGGCGATCCAGCAGGCGCGCGCGCTCGATGGTCCGCAAGGGTTGATTTTCGACACCTTCCTCGTGCTGCCGAGCGATCCGCAGCACGCGCCGGCGGTCGAACAGATTGAATCGAGTCTGCGCCGCGCGCTGTCCGGCGATCTCGACCGGCTGCTGCCGTCGCGTCGCGCGCAACCGCGCCATCTCAAACATTTCCGGATCGCCCCGCGCATCGGCCTGGAACCTGCGGCCAACGGTCGGAGCACGCGGATGAGCCTGATCTGCACCGACCGCCCCGGGCTGCTCGCCGATGTCACCCACGTACTGCGTCAGCAGCACGTGCGCGTGCACGATGCGCGCATCGCGACCTTCGGCGAGCGCGCGGAAGATTTGTTCCTGATCGCCAATGCACACGACCAACCGCTCGACGAAGCGCAGGCCGAAGCCTTGCGCGCGGCGCTGCAGGCGTCGCTGGACAGCGCGGTCCCGGCTTGAACCCGACTCCCACCGACGAAGATTCCCCCATCGCATGAACAACGTTTCCGCCACCGAACTGCAGTCCATCATCGACAGCGCCTGGGACCGTCGCAACGAGCTCGGCGCCGACGACATCACTGCCAGCGTGCGTCCCGCCGTCGACCGCGTCATCGCCGGTCTTGAAGCCGGCGAGTTCCGTGTCGCCGCGCCGGATGGGCAGGGCGGCTGGACGGTCAACGAATGGCTGAAAAAAGCGGTGCTGCTGTTCTTCCGCACCCAGGAGATGCAACTCATCGACGCGCAGCCCGCGCCGTTCTGGGACAAGGTGCCGGCGCGATTCGAAGGTTTCGCCGAAGCCGATTTCCGCGCGCTCGGCGTGCGCGTGGTGCCGGGCGCGATCGCGCGTCGCGGCGCGCACATCGCCAAGGACGTCGTGCTGATGCCGAGCTTCGTCAACATCGGTGCGTACGTGGGCGAGGGCACGATGGTCGACACCTGGGCCACGGTCGGCAGCTGCGCGCAGATCGGCAAACACTGCCATCTCTCCGGCGGCGCCGGCATCGGCGGTGTGCTCGAACCGCTGCAGGCTTCGCCGACCATCATCGAAGACCACTGCTTCATCGGCGCACGTTCGGAAGTGGTCGAAGGTTTCGTGGTCGGCCATCACAGCGTGATCGGCATGGGCGTATTCCTCGGCCAGAGCACGCGCGTCTACAACCGTGCTACGGGCGAAGTGTCTTATGGCTCGGTGCCGCCGGGCAGCGTTGTCGTCTCCGGTCAGTTGCCCGCCGCCGACGGCTCGCATTCGCTGTATTGCGCGGTGATCGTGAAACAGGTGGACGAGAAGACCCGGAGCAAGACTTCGATCAACGAATTGCTGCGCGGACTGGCGGAATGAGTGGCGAAAAGCTCTCGGGCGCCACTTTTTTCCTTAAGCGGGTTTTTCCGGCGATCTGGCTTGGATTCCTGATGCTTTTCGTGATCATGGGGTTCGTCACCGGCCCTCATGGAAAGATCGATGCGCTGCCGTTTCTGTTGATGCCGGTGGTCATGGCCGCATTCGGTGTTTTCATGTTCAAGAAATTGGTGTGGGATTTGGCCGACGACGTATCTTTGGCCGGCGACGCGCTGATTGTGCGCAAGGGCGACATCGAAGAGCGGATACGGCTGGCGGACATCATGAATGTCAGCGTGACGCAGATGACCAATCCGACGCGGATCTCGCTGCGATTGCGGAAAAAATGCAGGCTGGGGGATGAGATCGTGTTCATGCCGAAGTCGGAATTCCGGTTCAACCCCTTCGCCAGAAACAAAGTGGGCGAGCAATTGATCCTGCTCGTGGATCGGGCCCGGCAAATGGAAGCGATGCGATGACGACACTCTACGGACTCAACAACTGCGACACCTGCAAGAAGGCCCGCAACTGGCTGAAGCGCTTCGGGATCGCGCACGACTTTGTCGATTACCGCGACAACCGCCAGTCGCCGGAGACTCTGCTCGCGTGGAAAGACGCGCTCGGCGGCTGGGAAGCGATGATCAACAAATCGTCGACAACCTGGCGCACCTTGCCGGTGAATCGCAAGTCGCCCGCCTCCGACGCCGAATGGAAGCTGCTGCTGAAGGAGTATCCGCAGCTGATCCGCCGACCGGTGGTGGTGACCGGCGATGGCGCGGTCACGCAGGGCTTCAGCGACAATGGCTTCAAGATTCGATTCGGAGTGGCGAAATGAGCAATGTGCTTGCGCTGACGCAGGACCTGATCGCACGTCGTTCGGTCACCCCCGACGACGCGGGTTGTCAGCAACTGCTGGCGCAGCGGCTGGCGCGCGTCGGCTTCCGCTGCGAGCATCTGCGTTATGGCCAGACCGACAATCTCTGGGCCACGCATGGCGCCGGGTCGGGCGACGATGCGGGGCCGGTACTGGTATTGCTGGGGCATACCGATGTGGTGCCGCCGGGGCCGGTCGATGCATGGACGAGCGATCCTTTCGTGCCCGAGATCCGCGACGGCGTGCTGTACGGCCGTGGCGCCGCCGACATGAAGGGCAGCGTGGCTGCGTTCGTTGTTGCGCTGGAGCGCTTCGCTGTCGCCTATCCTGGGCATCGCGGCACGGTCGCGATGCTGCTGACTTCCGACGAAGAGGGCGATGCGCTCGATGGCGTGCCGAAGGTTGCGCAGTTGTTCCGCGAACGCGGCCAGCGCATCGACTGGTGCATCACCGGCGAGCCTTCATCGAAAGCGGTGCTCGGCGATCTGCTGCGCGTCGGTCGCCGCGGTACGTTGTCTGCGACGTTGACGATCAAGGGCGTTCAGGGCCATGTCGCCTATCCCGAAAAGGCGCGCAATCCGATCCATCAGGCCGCGCCTGCGCTGCTGGAACTGTCGACGCGCGAATGGGACAGCGGCTACGAGACCTTCCCGCCGACCAGTTTCCAGATCAGCAACGTGCATGCCGGCACCGGCGCCAACAATGTGATCCCCGGCGAACTGCAGGTGCTGTTCAATCTCCGCTACAACCCGACTTGGCGCGCCGAGCAGCTCGAACGCGAGTGCGAAGCGATGCTGACCGCGCATGGGCTGGAATACGAGATCCGCTGGCATCGTGGCGGCGAACCGTTCTACACGCCCGAAGGCCAGCTGCGCGCGACTGCGCGCGAAGTATTGCGCGAGTTCTCGGGCGAACTGCCCGAGGAAAGCACCGCAGGCGGCACCTCCGATGCGCGCTTCATCGCGCCGCTGGGCGCGCACTGCGTCGAGATGGGGCCGGTCAATGCCAGCATCCACAAGGTCGACGAGCACGTATTGGTCGCGGACCTCGAACGATTGCCCGATCTGTATTTCACGCTGATCGAACGCATGCTGTGCCCACGCTGAGCAGCACGGTGGCGATCCGCGTCATTCTGTCGGCGCTGTTGGCCTGCGTGCTCACGGCCTGCAGCGGTGCCGAGATCGTGGGGCCGAAGCAGACGGTGCTGATCGGTCCGCATCGTCTGGCGGTCGATATCTATCAGCCACAGACGCCTGGACGCATTGCGCGGCCTGCGGTGCTCATGGTGCACGGCGGCGGCTGGGCAGCGGGCGATCGCAGCGGGCTGCGCGATCTCGCCTATCTTGCCGCGCGCGAAGGCGCGGTCGTACTCAGCATGGATTACCGACTCACTTCGCAAGGCGCGCACTGGCCTGCACCGGCCGAGGATGTCGCGACGGTGCTCGACTGGATGCGCGGGCATGCTGGCGATCTGGGCATCGATGGTCGGCGCATCGCGCTGCTCGGCGGTTCCGCCGGTGGACATCTCGCGGCGTGGGTCGCGCGCGATCCCGATCCGAAGAAACGCCCGGATCGGCTGATCGTACTGTGGGGGCCGTGGGATCTCGGACCGCTGCCCGACAACGCACCCGACTGGGTGCGGCCGGCGATCGCGACGCTATTGAATGGACAGCCGGCGCGAGATGCCTCGCCGTTGCATCATCTCGTGCGCGGCATGCCGCCGACGCTGATCGTGCATGGGACCGACGATGAGCTTGTTCCTATCGACCAATCGCGACAGGCCTGCGCCGCTCTGCGTGCGCTCGACAACGAATGCGTCCTGGTGGAACTGCCGAAGCAGCGACACGCCCCCGAAGACCCGGCGCAGGTCCAGCGTGCGCTGGATGCGGTGCGCGCAAGTCTGTCCGCGCTGTGATCGCCGCAGCATCTTCGTCCGGGAAGCCGAAATTCTTCGCAGGATCGCTTGCCAAACCGCGTGGGGCCGGGTTAGGGTTGGGCCATGACCTCGTGTTCCGCCGCCGCCCGCAATCCCAACCGCAGCAATAACAATTGCGCGAATAACCGTGCGCACACACGGCGGGATGGCGACCAGGCATAAGCGACAGAACAGGCCTGAAACCCAGAAACCCGCGCCGGAAGCGCGGGTTTCGTGCTTTCGGGGCCAAGAAAACCAGCAAAGGAGTTTTATCGATGTGTTCGATTCTCGGCGTTTTCGATCTTCGTCCCGGCGCCGATCTCGGCCCGCTGCGACCGCTTGCGCTGTCGCTGTCGGCGCGGCAGCGCCATCGCGGTCCCGACTGGTCCGGCGTGCACGTCGAACCGCGCGCGCTGCTGGTGCATGAGCGCCTGGCGATCGTCGATCCGACCGGCGGCGCGCAGCCGCTGCATTCCGGGGACGGCGATCTCACCCTCGCGGTGAACGGCGAGATCTACAACCACCGTTCGCTCGAAGGCGCGCTGCGCAAGCCTTACGCGTTCCAGTCGGGCTCGGATTGCGAAGTCATCAACGCCTTGTATGCCGAAAGCAAAGCCCGCGATGGCGGCGACATCGGCGCGTGGCTTGATCGCCTCAACGGCATCTTCGCGTTCGTGCTGTGGGATCGCGCCGCAGGCCGTTTCATCATCGCCCGCGACCCGATCGGCGTGTGTCCGCTGTACTGGGGGCACGATGCCGACGGCCGCGTCTGGGTCGCGTCGGAAATGAAGGCGCTGGTGCGGGTCTGCGACGATGTCGCCCAGTTCCCGCCCGGCCATTATTTCGACAGCGCCGATGGCCAACTGCATCGCTATTACGAACGCGCCTGGCGCGATTACGACGCCACCGCTGGCGTGCAGGTGTCCGCGCGCGAACTGCGCGAAGCATTCGAGGCTGCGGTGCATCGCCAGCTGATGAGCGACGTTCCCTACGGCGTGCTGCTGTCGGGCGGGCTCGATTCCTCGCTGGTCGCCGCCTGCGCTGCGCGTTTCGCCCGGCGCCGCGTCGAAGACGGCGACGAGACCGAAGCCTGGTGGCCGCGTCTGCATTCCTTCGCCATCGGCCTGAAAGGTTCGCCCGATCTGGCTGCCGCCGAGGTCGCTGCCAAAGCGCTCGGTACCGTGCACCACGGTTTCACCTACACGTTCGAGGAAGGGCTGGATGCGCTGCCGGAGGTGATCCGTCACGTCGAAACCTACGACGTGACGACGATCCGCGCCTCCACGCCGATGTTTCTGCTCGCGCGGCGGATCAAGGCGATGGGCGTGAAGATGGTGCTGTCGGGCGAGGGCAGCGACGAAGTGTTCGGCGGTTATCTGTATTTCCACAAGGCACCGAACGCACGCGAATTCCACGCCGAGACCATCCGCAAGCTGGATGCGCTGTACAACTACGACTGCCTGCGCGCGAACAAATCGATGATGGCCTGGGGCGTCGAGGCGCGGGTGCCGTTCCTCGATACCGAATTCCTCGACGTGGCGATGCGGATGGATGCGCAGAACAAGATGATCGATAAAACCTCCGATACGCGGAAGATGGAAAAAGCGGTGCTGCGCGAAGCCTTCGAAGGTTATCTGCCGCCTGAAATCCTGTGGCGGCAGAAAGAACAGTTCAGCGATGGCGTCGGCTACGGTTGGATCGATGGTTTGAAAGCGCATGCCGAAGCGCACGTCAGCGATGCCGATTTCGCACTGGCCGAACAACGCTTCCCGATCAATCCGCCGCAGACCAAGGAGGCCTGTTTCTACCGTCGTATCTTCGACGAAGCGTTTCCGGGCGAAGGCTGCGCGAACACGGTGCCCGGCGGAAAATCGATCGCCTGCTCGTCGCCAGCGGCGATCGCCTGGGATGCGGCGTTCGCGAATGCAGCGGATCCATCGGGTCGCGCTGTGGCTGGTGTTCACAATGCAGCGAAGGTGAGCGCATGAGTCGTGCGGATTGCGCGAAATCACGGCGATAGCAGTGCGATCTGCAGAGTAGGGGCGCATTCAATCTGTTTCCATCGGCCGCGCGTAGACTCCGAAGCTCATGCAATTCACTGCAATGGGCAAGGAGTCAACGATGGATATTTCAGGCGTACCGCAGATCCGGCGCGTTCAACTCCATGTTCAGGATACCGGCGGCGCCGGCCGGCCTATCGTGCTGATCCATGGCTGGCCGTTGTCCGCAGAGTCGTGGGTGGCGCAAGTCCCCGCGCTGCACGACGCGGGTTTCCGGGTCATCGCCTATGACCGTCGTGGCTTCGGCCGTTCCGAAAAACCTGACCATGGTTACGACTACGACACGCTTGCGGACGACTTGGCAGGACTCGTTGTCGACTTGGATTTGCACGATGCGGTGCTTGTCGGATTCTCGATGGGTGGCGGCGAAGTGGCGCGCTACGTCAGTCTGCACGGACAGGGCCGTTTGGGTGGCGTGGTGTTTGCCTCAGCGGTGACGCCATGCCTGATGCGGTCTGCGGATAATCCGCAAGGCCCGCTGACGCCCGGGAAAGCGGAAGAAAAATCAGCGGGCCTCAAGGCCGACCGGCATGCCTACTTCGATGAATTCACCCGCAATTTCTTTTCTGTCGACAGTGCGCTGCAGGTGGATGAAAGCCAGCGGCAGGCAACGATCGGATTGTGTCTGCAGTCGAATCAGCTTGCTGCACTCGCTTGCATGCATGCGTTCAGCACCGCCGATTTTCGCGACGACCTGAAGCGGATCAGCATACCCACGCTTGTCCTGCATGGAGACTCCGATGCGGTCGTCCCGTTCGAAGGCTCGGGCGCGTTGACCCATGCGGCGATCGGGCACAGCGGGTTGCATCTGTTGAAGAATGCGCCGCACGGTTGCAACACCAGTCACGCGGAGGCGTTCAACGCGGCGCTGCTGGGATTCCTGCGCAGTTGTTGAGCGGCCCGCGTCACCGTATCGTCATGACCATGTCGCGATGAGGGTTCCAGCCCGGCTTCAATTTTTTTCAGGGTGCCGGTTCCAGTTTCAGCGTGTACGCGGTCTTGCCCGGCAGAAACGGCGTCGGCCGGCCATGCACCCAGTCGTCGTGGCCGGCGCCCCAGAACGGTGACAGCGGATGACCGCTCTGGCCGCCGGGCATGTGGGTGATGCCGTCGGCTTCGTGGCCTGGCGATACGACCATGCGCTCGGAGGCGCCGAAGTCCGGGCCGACCACGCGCGGCATGCCGCCATCGCCCGACAGCCGATCCGACGGCATGCACAGCAGAGACTTTCCGATCAGTGGAATCGCTTTCGCCAGCGGGTGACAGATCGCGGCGGTGTTGCGTTCGCCCCAGGTGCGTTCGGCGAGCGGGCCCTGCGCCTTGAGTTCGTCGCGGATTTCCTTCGCGGCGTCTTCCAGCAGCGCGTCCCAGGTCGCGTATTTTCTCGACAGCAGATGCGGCGGACGCTGTGTGACCAGCGGCCACACCGTGCCCTCCAACTGCTGGAAGGCGGGCATGTCGAACTTGTCGCCCAGGGCCGCATGCGCGGGTGCGGTCAGGCCTTCGGCGACGCGCGCGTGCACCGCGAGCCGCCACGCACGGACGATGCGATAGCTCACCGAGTCGACACTGGCGCGGCCTTCCCAACGCTTCGATGCTGCGGACAATTCGACCAGCGCGGGCGATTTCGCGCGCGCGGCGGTGTCGCGCAGCAGCGTCCACCAGTCGGTCTGGAAGACCGCGCGATCGTCGAGCTGCACCGCGAGCAGATCGCGTTCGCTGAACTGCTTGCGCGCGAACAGATCGTTGCGGATCTGGCGCGCGCGGGCGCCGAATGCGAAGCCGCCGTCGCCGACCCGGGCCAGCGCCGCGCCGTCCATGGTGCGGTTGTTCGCGCTCCACAATCGATCGTAGGCGGGGTCGATCATGTGCGGCGATCGATCCGTCGCGATCGTCCATGCGGGGCAATCGCCGGCGGCCGTCGTCGCCGTCAGCGGCAGCGCGCCGTTGCACTCCGCGCTGCGTGCGGCCAGTGGACCGATCAGGCGCCACGCGATCCGCCCCGTGGAATCGCCGATCAGCAGATTCTGGGTCGGCATCGCGCTGCGATCGGTCAATGCCATCGCATGATCCAGATCGCGTGCGATGGGAAAATCGGTGTGCCCGAAGCCGAGCGCGCCTTTCAGATGCGCATTCCAGCGCAGCGCGAACAGCGTGTCGCCATCGCGATGCAGTACCGGGCCCCACGCGGTTTCTTCGACATCGAAATCGACCGGCGCAGCACCGGCCACGCGGATGGTTTCGCGATGGACGACGGGCTTCACGCAGGCGTCGGTCGTCTTCGCGCCGCAAGCGGTTTCGAGCTTCCAGTCCGCAGTGTCGATGTAGCTGTTGGTGAATGCCCACGCCACGTGCGTGTTGCTGCCGACGACGAGCGCAGGCAGGCCGGGCAGCGTGAAACCGGTGGCATCGACCTTGCCGCCCGGCGCGCGCGGATCGGCGTAGCGCAGTCGCGCGCGGAACCAGATGCCCGGCGCGCGCAAGCCCAGATGCATATCGTCGGCGACGATCGCGCGACCGTCGGCGGTGAGTGCGCCGGAAACCGCGAAGTTGTTGCTGCCGGGGACGATGTCGTCGGCGACAACGTCGTGACGCTTTGCCGGCGTTCCGGGGAGTTTGCGCAGGTCAACCTGGTCTGCGGTCGGCAGCATCGCATCGCCGCGTGCGCCGCCGATCAGCGGCGCGTCCCAGCGCGTGCCGTCGTGCGTCAGCAGCGTGTAAAGCGCTGGCGGCAGGTGCGGCTTGATTTTCCACAGCGCCAGTTCGCGATGATTGCTGGCGTCCTGCAGATCGAAATACATCGCGAAACCGGTGAGCGCGGCGTCGCCCAGTTCCCAGCGTTTCGGCTGCTGGCGCAGCAGCAGGTACGGCCACGGGCGCACGCGCAGCGCGCCGAGACCAGCGTTCACGCCGTCGGTGTACGCCTGCAACTGCGGGCGCTTATCGGCAGCCATCGTCGCGAGATCGGCTTCGACCCGAGCACGGATGCGGTGCACGCGTTGCGCCTTGTCTTTTTCGATCGCGATCGGCCCGAACAGTTCGGACAGTTCGCCGGTGGAAACGCGGCGCATCAGGTCCATCTCGAAGAAGCGCTCCTGCGCGTGCACGTAGCCGAGCGCGCGCATCGCGTCGGTTTCGTTCGCGGCGTCGATGGTCACGACGCCCAGCGCATCGCGCTGGATCGTCACCGGGGCGGACAGGCCGTCGAGCGCGAGTTCGCCGTCGAGCGTCGGCAGACTGCCGCGCATCAGCCACCAACCGCTGCCCAAGCCAACGACGATCAGGACCAGCAGCCACAGTGCGATGCGTTTGAGCCACTTCTTCATGATCGATCCGGATGGGTGGTATGGGCGAAGGGGTGTGGGCGAACTGGTATGGGCCAACGGCCTCAGCCGTTGCGTCGCAGACGGTAGACGCAGGTGTCGAGCGCGGTCACGCCCTGGTCGATGAATCTCGGTTCGGTCGAGAGGATGTCGCGGCGTTCCAGCAGGTCGATGGTCCAGTACGGCATGTAGCGTTCGCGGACTTCGGCCTCGGTCACGGTGAACGGCGGGCCTTCCTTTTCGTGCGCCGGGTATTCGAGCGTGATCAACAGGCCACGGCATGCCGCCGGCAGGCGTGCGTAAATTTCATCGACGTAGCGACGCCGCAGCTCCGCAGGCAGCGCGATCAGTGCGGCGCGATCGTAGACCGCTGCGCAGTCGTCGAGTGCGGCGGCGTCCAGCGCGAACACATCGCCGCAGATCAGTTCGATGTCGCCAGCAAGGTAATGCGTGCCATAACGAGACTGCACGACTTCGGGTTCCAGTGCGTGCCCGGCGAAAAACTGTTCGACCGCGAGCGGCGATAGTTCGACGCCCAGCACGCGATGGCCCTGCGATGCGAGCCACAGCATGTCGACCGATTTGCCCGCCAGCGGCACGAATACTTGGCTGCCCGCAGGCGCTGCAACGACGGGCCAGTGTTTCTGCAGCAGGGGCGCCGGCTGTCCGAGATGGAAGCCGATCTCGTTGTCCCGCCAGCGCTGGTGCCAGAAGTCGGGATCCATCATTCCACCGTCAATGCGTCGACTTTCTGCCAACCGCGCGACAGCAGGCCGCCGCGGCTGCCGCGTGCGCCGATGTACGGTTCAAGTTCCTTGAACGACAGCGACATCGTGCGTGCGCCGGATTTCACCGACAGCGTGCCGCCGGGCGGCACCACCGCGATCGCGATCACGCGCTCGGTACTGCGCTTGGCTTTCGGAATCTCGATGATCTTGTTGCCTTTGCCCTTGTCGAGTTCCGGCAACTCCGCGATCGGAAACGCCAGCAGGTGTCCGGCGCTGGTGACGGCGACAATGCGATCTGTTTCGAGGTTGCCCGCCTGCGCCGGCTGCAGCACGACCGATCCCGGCGTGAGCGACAGCATCGCCTTGCCGGCCTTGTTGCGGCCGGTGAGGTTTTCGAACTTCGTGACGAAGCCGTAGCCGTGCGACGACGCCAGCACGAAGCGCGCGTCGTCGGCGCCGCTGGCCATGGTGACAAATGCTGCGCCTGCCGGCAGCGAGAAGCGCCCGCTCAGCGGTTCGCCGTTGCCGCGTGCCGAGGGCAGGGTGTGGGCCAGCGACGAATAGCTGCGGCCGGTGCTGTCGAGGAACGCGACCTGCTGGGTGCTGCGTCCGCGCACCGCGCACAGCAGACTGTCGCCGTCGCGATAGCTCAATCCCGCCGCGTCGATGTCGTGACCCTTGGCTGCGCGGATCCAGCCTTTCTCGCTGAGCACGACCGTCATCGGTTCGCTGGGCACCAGCTCGGTTTCGTCGATCGCCTGCGCGGCTTCGCGCGACACCAGCGGCGACATGCGTGCATCGCCGAATTTCTTGGCGTCGGCCAGCAGTTCGTCCTTCACCAGCTTCTTCAGCTTCGACTTGCTGTCGAGGATCGACATCAGTTTGTCGCGCTCGGCGGCGAGTTCGTCCTGTTCGCCGCGGATCTTCATCTCTTCCAGTCGCGCCAACTGTTTCAGCTTGGTGTCGAGGATGTAGTCGGCCTGGTCGTCGCTCAGCCCGAAGCGCGCGATCAGCGCGGGTTTCGGTTCGTCCTCGCTGCGGATGATGCGGATGACTTCATCGAGATTGAGGAACGCGATCAGCAAGCCTTCCAACAGGTGCAGGCGACGATCGACTTTCTCCAGGCGGTGCTTCAGACGACGGGTCACGGTGTCGGTGCGGAACACCAGCCATTCGCTGAGCAACATCTTCAGGTTCTTGACCTGCGGACGGCCATCGAGGCCGATCACGTTCATGTTGACGCGATAGCTTTTTTCCAGATCGGTGGTGACGAACAGGTGCCCCATCAGCTGTTCGACATCGACGCGGTTGCTGCGCGGAATCATCACGATCCGGGTCGGATTTTCGTGATCCGATTCGTCGCGCAGGTCCTCCAGCCACGGCAGTTTCTTGGCGCGCATCTGCTGCGCGATCTGCTCGATCACCTTGCTCGGGCTGACCTGATAGGGCAGCGCGGTGATCACGATATTGTTCTGCTCGCGGAGATAGGTCGCGCGCGCGCGGACGCTGCCGTGGCCGGTTTCGTACATCGCCTGCAGATCGGCGATGGGGGTGATGATCTCGGCGGTGGTCGGATAATCCGGGCCGCGCACGTGTTCGCAGAGGTCGCGCACGGTGGCGTCGGGATCGTCGAGCAGGCGCACGCAGGCGCTGACGATCTCGTTGAGATTGTGCGGCGGCACATCGGTGGCCATGCCCACCGCGATGCCGGTGGTGCCGTTGAGCAGCAGGTGCGGCAACCGCGCCGGCAGCCAGGTCGGTTCTTCGAGGGTGCCGTCGAAGTTCGGATCCCAGTCGACCGTGCCGTGGCCGATTTCGCCCAGCAGCACTTCGGCGATGGGCGTGAGCTTGGATTCGGTGTAGCGCATCGCCGCGAACGATTTCGGGTCGTCGCTGGAGCCGAAGTTGCCCTGGCCGTCGATCAGCGGATAGCGGTACGAGAACGGTTGCGCCATCAACACCAATGCTTCGTAGCAGGCGCTGTCGCCGTGCGGATGGTATTTGCCGATGACATCGCCGACGGTGCGCGCGGATTTCTTCGGTTTGGCGCCGGCGTTGAGGCCCAGCTCGCTCATTGCGAAGATGATCCGGCGCTGCACCGGCTTCAGGCCGTCGCCGAGGAAGGGCAGGGCGCGGTCCAGAACCACGTACATCGAGTAGTCGAGATACGCGCGTTCGGCGTACTCGCGCAGCGGGATCTGTTCGAAACCGTGGAAGGCGGGTCGTGCGGTGTCGGGCATGGTGGGAGCGGTCGGACAAAGCGGTATTCTAATCGGTTATTCGCAGTTGCCCGCTGCCGGAGATATCCTTGCGAAGCCGGGTCCGGCATGGGCATGGCCTCTTGAGTCGGGTTTCGGCGTATTCACCGGCAATGGAATGGAAGCCTGCCGTGGGGACTTGTGGAGCCCCGTGGTTTTGCTCGCAGGCCCCGGCCTGTTCCAGGGATCGCACTGCAATGTTGCAATATTCGTGAAACGCTCACGACTGACGTCGCTGCAGGCGTTGCCGGTGTGTCGCGGAAGGCGTGTGGGATGCCATCCGCAAGCAGCGCCCAATGCACACGTCCACCAATCAAACTTTTTTGGGGAATCATTCAATGAAACATGGAATCCGGACCAAGCTTGCCTTGGCCTGTGCTTTGTTGCTCGGCACCGCCGGTGCCGCCCAAGCCGCTACGCTTGTCACCGACTGGAACGATGAAGCGCTCGAAGCCATTCGCGTGACGCACCCGGGCCCGCCGATGGTGGCGCGCATGCTGGCGATCACCAACACCGCCATGTACGACGCCTGGGCGGCCTACGACAAAAAAGCCAACGGTACCCAGCTCGGCGGCGAACTGCGTCGCCCGGCCAGCGAGCGTACCGACGCCAATCGCCGCAAGGCGATGAGCTATGCCGCCTACCGCGTGCTGGTCGATCTGTTCCCGACCCAGCAGGCCCAGTTCGATGCCGAAATGGCCAGCCTCGGTTACGATCCGACCGACACCACGGGCAATCTCGCCACGCCGCAGGGTGTGGGCAACGTGGCCGCCGCCGCATTGATCCAGTACCGCCATGCGGATGGTTCGAATCAGCTCGGCAACGTCAACGGGGGCGCGCCGTACAGCGACTACACCGGCTATCTGCCGGTGAACAGCCCCACCCAGATCGTCGATCCGAACCATTGGCAGCCGCTGGCGGTGCCGGACGGCAACGGCGGCTTCGTGCTGCAGAAATTCATCGCACCGCACTGGTCCAACGTCAAGCCGTTCGCATTGACCCGATACGATCAGTTCCCGGTGAAGGCGCCGGCGCGTTTCGGTACGTTCGCTTATCTGCAGCAAGCGCTGCAGATCGTTTACTACAGCGCGACGCTCAACGATCGCCAGAAGACCATCGCCGAATACTGGGCGGACGGTCCTTCCTCCGAACTGCCGCCCGGCCACTGGGTGCTGTTCGCGAAACACGTGTCGGAACGCGATCACCACACGCTCGGTCAGGACGTGAAGATGACGTTCGCGATGACCAATGCGGTGCTCGACGCCAGCATCACGTCGTGGGGTTACAAGCGTCAGTTCGATTACGTCCGTCCGGTCTCCGCCGTGCATTTCCTGTTCAAGAACCGCCCGATCTTCGCGTGGGCTGGCGAAGGACTGGGGACGCGGGTGATCCTCGGCCAGAACTGGCGTCCGTATCAGGCCGCTACCGTGGTCACGCCGCCGTTCGCCGAGTACGTTTCGGGCCACAGCATTTTCAGTGCGTCGGCTGCGGAAGTGCTGAAGCGCTACACCGGCAGCGATTACTTCGGCGCTGCGACCACGGTGCCGGCCGGCAGCTCGCGCGTGGAGCCGGGCCTGGTGCCGGCGCAGGACCTCGTGCTGAGTTGGCCGACGTTCTCCGCCGCTGCGGACGAAGCGGGTATTTCGCGCCGTTATGGCGGCATCCACTTCCAGGATGGCGATGTCGAAGCGCGTACCCTCGGTCGCAAGATCGGTGCGCAGGCGTACAAGCTGAGCCGGGCCTATATCAACGGCACCGCAGGCAACTGACCGCCGCATCCATGGCCCTGCTTCGCGGGGCCATGGACGAAATTCCGGGCAAGGAAAAAGCCGCATCGCTGCGGCTTTTTTCCTGGCTACGGAATGCATCGCGCCCGCCGGACCTCCGCTCCTGACCGGATCGTTCGCTGGTGTCCGCCCGCCGCAGCGCGGGCTGCGGCGGTTCAGGAGTATTTGGAGATGACGAACCGGCTCTCAGCCGGCCTTGCGGCGTGAGGCGGCCTTCGCTGCTTTGTCGGGTTTCGCGGTTTTGCCTGCGGCAGCCGGTTCCGCATACTTGGCGATGAAATCCCGAACCTGCGGGTAGACCTGGTCGCGCCAGCGCCGGCCGCTGAAGATGCCGTAATGGCCGGCACCCTGCGCAGTAAGATGCACGCGGTCCGCTTCGGCGATGCCGGTGCACAGCTTGTGCGCGGCGCGGGTTTGCCCCAGGCCGGAAATATCGTCGAGTTCGCCTTCGATGGTCATCAGCGCGGTGTTGCGGATCGCCGACGGTTTCACGCGTTCGCCGGCCACGTCCCACAGGCCGCGCGGTAGCAGGTGCTCCTGGAACACGGTGCGGATGGTGTCGAGGTAATACTCCGACGGCATGTCCAGCACCGCGTTGTATTCGTCGTAGAACCGGCGATGCGCATCGGCATCGTCGAGGTCGCCCTTGACCAGGTCCTGATAGAAATCCCAGTGCGACATCACGTGGCGTTCGGGATTCATCGCAAGGAAGCCCATGTGCTGCAGGAAGCCGGGATACACGCGGCGGCCACGGCCCGGATAGTTCGCCGGCACGATGTGGATGAGGTTCTGCTCGAACCAGCCGATCGGTTTTTCGGTGGCCAGCGTGTTCACTGCGGTCGGCGATTCGCGGCTGTCGATCGGCCCGCCCATCATCACCAGCGAACGCGGCGTGGGTTCGCCGCGCGCGGCCATCAGCGAGACGGCGGCCAATACCGGCACCGTCGGCTGGCAGACGCTGATCACGTGCAGGCTTTCGGTGCCGATGTGACGGATGAAATCCTGGATGGTGAGGACGTAATCGTCGAGCGTGAACGCACCGGCGTCCTTCGGCACCATGCGCGCGTCGACCCAGTCGGTGATGTAGACCTTGTGGTCGCGCAGCAGCGTCTTGACGGTGTCGCGCAGCAGCGTGGAGTGATGGCCCGACAGCGGCGCGACCACGAGGACCGGCGGGTCGTTCTTGAGATCGACGATGCCGTCGGCGTCGTCGGAGAAACGCTTGAAGCGCAGCAGGCGGCAGAACGGAGTGCGCAGCACTTCGCGTTCGACCACCGGAAAGACCATGCCCGAACCACCGAGGCCATCGTCGGTGACGCTGTGAATGCCGAACTTGGGTTTTTCGTAATCCTTGCCGATGCGATACAGCAATTCGTTGGCGGCGGCGAAGCGCTGCGCCTGCGGCAGGCTGGACATCCAACTGCCGGGCGCGGAGAACATCCGGGCGTTGGCTTCGGCCCAGTATGTGACCGGCGCCATCCAGGCACGGCCCAGTTCTTGCATCTGATACAGCAGCATCGGCGAACCCCTGATCTCGACCATTAAATGGTGCGTTGCAGCATACTCCATCCGCAGGGCGGCGGTGCGGCGTATGCCGCAGTCCTGCGGTTCGGCTAATCTGGTCGCATGACAGCGCGAGATGAAGATATCGCCTGGTTCCGCGAACTGCTCGAACCGCTGGGCCGGATCACCGCCCGCCGCATGTTCGGCGGGGCGGGACTGTACGCTGATGGCCTGATCGTGGCGTTGGAGGTCGAAGGCGCGTTGTACCTGAAGACGGACGCGTCGAGTCGCGACTTGTTCGCCGGTGCCGGCGGCAGGCCGTTCGTGTACGACGGCAAGGACAGGCTGGTGACGGTGGCGAGTTACTGGACCCCGCCCGACGAGGCCATGGATTCGCCAGAGGCGATGCGCCCCTGGGCGCGGCTGGCGCTGGAAGCGGCGCTACGCAGCGCCGCCAGCAAAAAACCGGTGAGGAAAACGGCAAAAAATCGTCTTGAGGCGGTAGAGCGGCCTTCAGGCCCCTGCTTTTCTTGAGGCCGTCCTACTGAAATATCAGCCGCTGATCTCCAGCGCTGCGGCGTCGCCGACACGCAATGGCGACAGCCAGCAGTGCGAACCGAGCGCGCCGAACCCCAGCGACGCCAGCCGCTGCCGATAGAACTTCGCCGGCCGGCGCTGGAAACCCACGTTGTCGCCTTCGGTTTCGTCGTTCGCGGTGAAGGCTTCCAGAAACGCCACGCCCGCGCACAGCTCCGCCAACCCGGGCAATCCGCGATCCAGTTCGCGCGTCGGCAGGTAGTGCAGCACATCGCTGCAGATCAGCAGATCCACCGGCGCGCAGGGACGCAGCATCTCGAAGTCGCCGAAGCCAGCGAAATGCAGATTGCGGCGCGCGCCGTAGCGCCGGATCGCGTATTCGCTGCTGTCGAAACCGAGATAGCGCAGCTTCGGGCGCAGTTTCAACAGCGGCGCGCGCCACGCGCCTTCGCCGCAACCGATGTCGAGCACGCTGCGGATCGGGCGTCCGAGATGATATTCGGCGGTGGCGACCGCCAACGCGACCTTGCGCTGCAGGCGTTGTTTCCCGCCGATGCCGGCATGGCGATACCAGCGGTCGAAGTAATCGCGGTCGTAGGTCTTGTCGTGCGGCGTCATGGGTGCGTTGGTCATGCGTTCCTGAGTCATGCGTGTCCGATCAGAAGCGACGTCATCGACAGCGAGCCGATCACATCGTCGTTGAAGAATTCCAGAGCATCGCCGTCGCGGGCCAACGCAAGCGCGTACAGCAGCGGCAGGTAATGCTCGGGGGTGGGAATCGAGCGCGCCGCATCTTCGCCGAGCGCGGGCCAGTCGGCGAGCGCGGTGAGGTTCCCGTCGCGGATCAGTGCATTGGCCCGATCGCGGAAGCGCAGCGCCCACGGCAGCGGAGTCGGGGCGTGCCAGTCGAACAGCCGCAGGTTGTGGACGATGTCGCCGCTGGCGGTCACCAGCACGCCTTCGTCGCGCAGCGGGGCCAGGCGCTGCGCCAGCGCGACATGCCACGCACCGGGTTGGCGCGAATCGATGCCGAGCTGGACGACGGGAATATCGGCGTTGGGATACATCGGCCGCAGCACGCCCCATGCGCCGTGATCGAGCCCGCGTTCCGGATGGATCCGTGCGGACGCCGCCTCGCCCAGCAGTTCGACCACACGCTGCGCGAGGGCGGGATCGCCCGGCGCCGGATAGCGCACATCGAACAGCGCCTGCGGGAACCCGCCGAAATCGTGGATCGTCGGCGGCGAGGCGCTGCCGGTGAGCCACGGTCCCGGCGTTTCCCAGTGCGCGGAGACGCAGAGGATCGCCCGTGGACGCGGCAGCCGTTCGCCGAGCGCGCGCCAGGCGCGCGACCATGCGTTGTCTTCGATCGCGTTCATCGGCGAACCGTGGCCGAGGAACAGCGCGGGCATCGTCATCGCTGCGGGCTCTTCGAGGCGGAGCGTGTCATCCTATCGCGACTCGACAGCGCCCACTCAGGACGGAACATTCCATGCCGGCTTATTTCTGGATCAAAACCTTTCATCTGGTGTTCGTGATCGCATGGATGGCGACGGTGTTCTATCTGCCGCGGATCCTGGTCAACATCGCCGAAGTCGGCGATGCGCCTGTGGTGCGCGAGCGTCTCGTGCTGATGGGACGGCGGTTGTACCGCTTCGGCCACATCATGTTCGCGATCGCGCTGGTGCTGGGGTTGGTGCTGTGGCTGGGCTACCGGATGTTCGCGGATTTTCCGACGATGGTCGC
This sequence comes from Lysobacteraceae bacterium, assembly GCA_049296025.1. Classification (GTDB taxonomy): domain Bacteria; phylum Pseudomonadota; class Gammaproteobacteria; order Xanthomonadales; family Xanthomonadaceae; genus Lysobacter_I. The sequence continues at coordinate 22,567 of JBAQRU010000268.1, forward strand.
GCCCGGCACCGGCTGGATGCACGCCAAACTGACGCTGGTCGCGCTGATGTTCGCGTACTTTATCGTCTGCGGGCGTTGGCTCAAGGGCGTCGACAAGGGCTGCGCGCTGCCTTCCTCGAAGGCGATGCGCTGGATCAACGAGCTTCCGGTGTTCGCGCTGATCGCAGTGGTTTATCTGGTGCTTGCGAAGCCGTTCTGATCGTTTTTCACCCGCCCCGGACCTGATACGGGGGCGGGTGAGGGGAGAGCGGCAGTGAAGCCCGGGCGACGGGCTATTCCGTCTTGAAATCCGCGGGCCTCGGCAACGTCACCGGCACGCCGTCCGCGTTGCACAGCTTCGCCGCGCACAGGCGCTCGCGCAGCGCGGGCGTGGCCTGCAGCAGGATGTGGAAGATCGCGTTCTGTTCGATCGTGCCGCGCACCGCATCCGCGCCAGGTCCGCGTGCCCAGATGCCGACATCGTCGCCGCCGTGGGTTTCGTTCGACAGCGGCACGATCGATTCCTGCATGTAGTCCGGATGTTCGGTATCGACATCGCTCAGGTCCGGGCGCCCGTCTTTCGCTTCCTGATAACCGCTGACTTCGTGCAGGAAGGTTTTCGGGCCTTCGGGCTGCTGGTCGGTGGCGCCGACGTGACCGGGGCCGTTGGCGTAGCCCAGTGTGGTGTAGGGCAGGCCGGTGGCGTCGCTGGCATATCCGCTCGGATTGCTGCCTTCGCCGCTGCTGCCCTTGACCTTGCCGAGGATGGCGTTGCCGCGCACCGGGTAGCCGGCGAAGGTCATGGTGTGCGCGTGATCGGCGGTGACGAGGATCAGCGTGTCGTTGGCTGAAGTCATCGAGGTCGCAACTGCGATCGCCTCGCTGAGCGCGATCGTGTCGGTGAGCGCGCGATAGGCGTTGCCGGAATGATGGGCGTGGTCGATGCGACCGCCTTCGACCAGCAGCACGTAGCCCTGCGGGTCGTCGCGCAGGCGTTCGATCGCGCTGCGGGTCATCTCCGCCAGTGACGGCTCGCCAGCGCGGTCTTTCGGGCGGTCGTGTTCGTACTGCATGTGGCTGGGCTCGAACAGCGCCAGCAGCGGGCCGGTTTTCGGCGCGGCGGCGAACTGCGCGGCGTTCCAGACGTAGGTGCCGGCCGGATGACGCTGCTTCCACTCGGACGCCAGATCGCGGCCGTCCAGGCGCAGGCCGACCTTGTCGTCGTATTCGGGATCGCGTTCGGTCGCCGGGAAGAAGTTGGCGCGACCGCCGCCCATCAGCACATCGGGGCCGTGGCCGTAGGGCGATTCGATGAATTGGCGCGCGATATCGGCGCAGCCGGCGTCGACGGCATCGGATGGCAGCTCGGCGTCGTTTTCCCAGTTCCGGTCGGGCGAGTGGGTGAAAGTCGCGCCCGGGGTGGCGTGGGTGACCCGGGTGGTGGTGACCACGCCGGTGGCGAGGCCCGTGCTGGCGGCCAGTTCCCACAGGCTCAACATTGGCGAGCGCAGGGCGCTGGCGCAGTCGCCGCGTGAGGCGTCCTGACCGATGCTCAGCACCCCGGCGCGGGTCTTCACGCCGGTGGCCATCGCCGACATCGTGCCGGCGGAGTCGGGCGTCTGGCTGTCGGTGTTGTAGGTCTTGCTCAGCGCGGTGTGCTGGAACGCTTCCCAGCTCAGCATGTTCTCCTCGCCGGAGCCGCCCCTGCGCTGGCCGTCGAGAATCCGCGCTGCCGCGACGGTGGTCAGGCTCATGCCGTCGCCGACGAACAGGATCACGTTCCTGGCCTCGCCAGCGCTTGCGCCGCGCGCGGCGGCCTGGGCGGCGCCGGCGCGGAACCACCAGGCCGGGGTTTCGCCGCCAGGG
>JBAQRU010000269.1:0-6838 GCA_049296025.1 Lysobacteraceae bacterium
TGGTGCAGCAGCCCGGCGTGTCGGTCGGCGGCGCGCAGCGTGGCGGGAGGGTGCAGGTGCGATCTGCGCCGGTCTCGGCGCCGCAATCCGCAAGCCGACCACGTACGCGTCAGGAAACGCCGCGAGCCGCGCCTGCCCCTGAGCGTCGTATCGAACGCCAGGAACGAGAATCACGTCGCGATCCGACGCCCTGAAAACGCTTGCCAACGACCAGATTTGGCCGCAAGCTAAACAAGCTTGACCGGTTACGTCGTATTCCGACGTAACTCGGTACTGCATCGCCGACCCCGGCGGGGAAATCCGGATCCCCCCTGTTCCGCTCCCCGTCGGGCGTCGGCACCTTATCTACGGCGTATCGCCGAACTCTCCGAATCGCAGACAAAAAAAGGGGCCGAATGTCCCCCGACATTCGGCCCCTGGCTTCCTCATCGCGCACGTGGCCAGCCCTGTTCCACCCCAGCCTGCGCTTTCGCGCTTGCCGCGTTGAGTGCCACCAGAGATAAGCAGGATGCGTGCCAACTTTGGCGCCCACGCTTCCGGGAACAGCGTCCCCGAAATCCTGTTCGCTAGAATGCGGTGCGGAAACGCCGGGATTCACGGCCACGCCGCGAAGCACGACACGAAACCGGAGTCAGGTCGTTGAATACTCATTTCTATCGCTTCGATGTCATCGTCATCGGCGGCGGCCACGCCGGTACCGAGGCCGCGCTCGCGTCCGCACGCAGCGGTGCGCGCACTTTGCTGTTGACGCACAACATCGAGACCGTCGGCGCGATGAGCTGCAACCCGGCCATCGGTGGGATCGGCAAAGGCCATCTCGTCCGCGAGATCGACGCGCTCGGCGGGATCATGGCGCGCGCCGCCGACGCAGCCGGCATCCAGTGGCGGCGCTTGAATGCATCGAAGGGCCCGGCGGTACGCGCCACCCGCTGCCAGGCCGACCGTGCCCTCTACCGCAGCTTCATCCGCCGCGCGGTGGAATCGCAGCCGAACCTCACGGTATTCCAGTCGGCGGTCGATGACCTCATCATCGAGGCCGACGCCGTATGCGGCGCGATCACTCAGACCGGCCTGCACTTCAAAGCGCCGGCCGTCGTCTTGACCGCCGGCACTTTCCTGGCCGGCAAGGTCCACATCGGCGAAACCCAGTTCGCCGCCGGCCGCGCCGGCGACCCGCCAGCAACCACGCTCGCCGCGAGGCTGCGCGAGCGGCCGTTCGTGGTCGATCGCCTGAAGACCGGCACGCCGCCGCGCATCGATGGCCGCAGTCTCGACTACAGCGTGATGGAAGAGCAGCCCGGCGACGATCCTCGCCCGGTGTTCTCGTTCATGGGCAGCACCGCCGACCATCCGCCGCAGATGTCGTGCTGGATCACGCATACCTCCGAGCGCACCCACGAGATCATCCGCAGCGCGCTGCACCGGTCGCCGCTGTACAGCGGCCAGATCGAAGGCATCGGCCCGCGCTATTGCCCGTCGATCGAGGACAAGGTCGTGCGCTTCGCCGAAAAGGCCTCGCACCAGATCTTCGTCGAGCCCGAAGGCCTCGACGTGACCGAAATCTATCCGAACGGCATTTCCACCTCGCTGCCGTTCGACGTGCAGCTGGATCTGGTGCGCAGCATCCGCGGTTTCGAACAGGCGCACATCACCCGTGCCGGATACGCCATCGAATACGATTTCTTCGATCCGCGCGGACTGAAGAATTCGCTGGAAACCAAACTCGTCTCCGGTCTGTTTTTCGCAGGCCAGATCAACGGCACGACCGGTTACGAAGAAGCCGCGGCGCAGGGCCTGATCGCCGGGCTCAACGCAGCGCGCTTCGTGCGTGCGCTCGATGCATGGTCGCCGCGTCGCGACGAGGCCTACATCGGCGTCATGATCGACGACCTGATCACCCACGGCACCAACGAGCCCTACCGCATGTTCACCAGCCGCGCCGAATACCGGCTGCAGCTGCGCGAGGACAATGCGGACATGCGCCTGACCGAAACCGGCCGTGGCCTGGGTCTTGTCGACGATGCGCGCTGGGAACGCTTCGCGCGCAAGCGCGACGCCGTCGTCGCCGAGACCGCACGTCTGGGCGCGCTGTGGGCCTCGCCGAACAACGCGCTCGGCCGCGAGGCGGTGGCGGCGCTGGGCATCGAGCTCAGCCGCGAAACCCATGCCCTGGATCTGCTGCGCCGACCGGAACTGGATTACGCCCGACTCGCCAGCGTGCCGATGCTCGGCCCGGCGGTCGCCGATGCAGCGGTCGCCGAACAGGTCGAGATCGAAGCGAAATATTCCGGTTATCTCGCGCGTCAGCGCGAGGAGATCGCACGCCAGCAGCGTCATGAGCACACCGAAATTCCACACGCGTTCGACTATGCCAACGTACGAGGGCTTTCGATCGAGGTGCTGCAAAAACTCGAGCGCGTGCGGCCGCAGACCGTCGGTCAGGCGCAGCGCATCCCGGGCATGACCCCGGCGGCGATCTCGCTGCTGCTGGTGTATTTGACCAAGCGGCGCGGCGCAGCATGAAGCCTGCGCTGTCGTCGTCTGCGGTTTCGCTGTTCCCGATCCGCCGATGACGTACCCTAATCGCATGCGCACATCACTTCGCCCACTTGCTTTCATCGCCCTCGCGTTGCTCGCCGCGTGCAACGGGGAATCCGATGTTCCGAAACCGGTCGTCTCCGGCGATCTCACGATCGACGCCTGGCCGTTGCCGGCGATACCCGGTTCGGCGCAGCCGGATCTGGCGCTGGCACCCGATGGCCGCATCCTGCTCAGCTGGATCAACAGCGGCGGCGGTCGCCGGCCGGCGTTGCAGATCGCCGAGTTCTATCCCGATCAGCATTGGGAAGGGCCGCGCACGGTGGCGGTCGGCAATTCGATGTTCACCAACTGGGCCGACACCCCGCACATCGTCGCGACCGCCGATCACGCGCTGTGGACGCACTGGCTGCAGAAATCGGCCGACGCGCCCTACGCCTACGATGTCATGCTGGTGCGGTCGCTCGATCACGGCATGAACTGGAGCGCGCCGCGCATCGTCCACGACGATGGCACGAAGACCGAGCACGGGTTCGTCTCGATGTGGGCGCAGGGCGAGGGCAGTCTCGGTGTCGCATGGCTGGATGGCCGCAACACCGGCGATGCGACGGCGGCGGACAAGCACGCTGGCCATGACAGCGGGCACGACGAAGGCCACGGCGGCGCGATGACGCTGCGCGCGGCGGTGTTCGATGCCAACCTGCGTGCGAGCGCAGAAACCGAAATCGATGCGATGACCTGCGATTGTTGCCAGACCGATGTCGCCGCCACGGCCGACGGAGCGGTGCTGGTCTATCGCGACCGTAGCGAACAGGAAATCCGCGATATCTACGCCACGCGCTTCGATGGCAAAGCGTGGTCGAAGCCCGCGCGCGTGCATGCCGACGACTGGAACATGCCCGCTTGCCCGGTCAACGGCCCATCGGTCGCGGCGAGGGGCAACGACGTCGTGGTCGCGTGGTACACCGCCGCAGGCGACAAGCCTGCGGTCAAACTCGCGCGTTCCGCCGATGGCGGGGCGAGCTTCGCCGACCCGATCGCATTGGACACCGGTGCCGCCGCCCAAGGCCGCGTCGCGGTCGCAATCGACGCGCAGCAGGTCTGGACGGTCTGGTTGCGCGAAGAGAACGGCACGCAATCGCTGTGGCTCGCGCGCTATTCAACCGATCTGTCGAAGGAACTGCAGCGCATCAAACTCGCCGATCTGCAGGGCAAAGGCCGCGCTACCGGCTTCCCGAAACTTCTGCGCAACGGCGCCGCTGCACACGTGGTGTGGACCGATGTGGTCGAAGGCGTGCCGCAGCTGCGCGGCGTGCGATTGGCGGCGGCGCGCTGAGCCTGTCGATACCGAGATTCGCAGCCGGACCTGGTGTCAGCCGCGATGCTCCAGCGCCAGATATTCGGCGGATTGCATTTCGATCAATCGCGAAGCGGTGCGCTCGAATGCGGCGGCCAGGCGTTCGCCGCGATACAGCATCGCGGCTGAGGTTTCGGCGCTGCAGACCAGATTGACGTGACGGTCGTAGAGTTCGTCGATCAGGGTGATGAAGCGTCGCGCCGCGTCGTCGCGCTGCGTGTCCAGCACCGGCACGCCGCCGAGCAGCACGGTGTGGAATTCGGTCGCGATCTCGATGTAGTCGGCGCTGCCGCGCGCACCTTCGCACACCGCGGCGAAATCGAACCACACCATGCCCTTGTCGCGCGCGCGTACCGCGATGCGACGGCCATCGATATCGATGCCTGCATCGCGATGGCTGTCGTCGCCGCCCAGTTCGCGCCAGCGCGATTCCAGCCATGCGCCGCTCTCGCCATCGAGCGGCGCGCGGTAGACCGGCGAGCGGGTGAGTGCGCGCAGGCGGTAGTCGTGAGGACTGTCGAGGTGCACCACGTTGCAGCGACGTTCGACCAGTGCGATCGCCGGCAGGAACCGCGCACGCTGCAGGCCGTCCTTGTACAGCTCGGAAGGCGCGGCGTTGGAGCTGGTCACCAGGATCACGCCTTCCTCGAACAGGCGCGTCAGCAGCCGCCCCAGCAGCATCGCGTCGCCGATATCGCTGACGAAGAACTCGTCCAGCACCAGCACACGCAGCTGCGCGCGCCATTCGCGCGCGATGGCCGACAGCGGATCGCGTTCGCCCGCGTGCGCGCGCAGCCGCTCGTGCACTTCGCGCATGAAGCGATGGAAATGCGTGCGCCGTTTCTCGCGGATCGGCAGGCCGGCGTAGAACAGATCGATCAGGAAGGTCTTGCCGCGACCAACGCCGCCCCACACGTACAGGCCATTGGGCGATGCCGTGACCGGCTTGCCGAACAGCGTATCGAGCAGACCTTTGCGTTTCGGCGGAGCGGACAGCGCCGCATGCACGCGGTCGAGCTCACGCAGCGCGGCATGTTGCGCGGGGTCGTCGCTCCAGTCGCCACGGGCCACGCCTTCGGCGTAGCGCACGGACGGTGCCGCCGCGGATTCGCTCATGGCGCGGCGCCGGGCTCCGGCGGATCGTACTGTCGAAGGTAAGGTTGAACGCCGTGTTTGATCGCGCCGCGCAGATCCATCAGTTTGCGATGGAAGAAGTGACTGGTGTCGGGGATGCGGATCAGCTCGGCGCCCGCACCCGGCGATATCTGCGATATCCGTGCCTTCGAGATCTGCTCGAACCAGTCGTACACCGCCTGCGGGTCGACAACCTCGTCGTCCTCGCCCTGGATCACCAGCCACGGCATCGTCGGCAGCGCGATCTTGTCGAAATCCCAGCGCCCGGCCGGTGGCGCGATCGAAATCAGCACCGACGGCTGCAGTTCCGCCGCGCCACGCAGGCTGACGTACGCGCCGAAGCTGAAACCAGCGAGCCACAGCGCCGCATCGGGCCGCGTTTCGCGCACCCAGGCGACGACCGCACGCAGATCGTCGAGCTCGCCCTCGCCGTGATCGAATGCGCCTTCGGACGCGCCGGTGCCGCGGAAGTTGAAGCGCACCGTGGTCACGCCCAGTTCGCGCAGGCTGCGCGCGGCCATCGTCACCACTTTGTTGTGCATCGTGCCGCCTTCGGTCGGCAGCGGATGGCACAGCACCGCGATCACCGGCCGCGCGGCGACCTCGGGCAGATCCACGGCGACTTCCAGTGCGCCAGCCGGGCCCGGGAGGGTCAGCGCCGTGGCAACGACAGGGAAAACGGAAGAAGACATGCGCGGATGATAACGGGCCGGGCGATCAGGGTTTCCGCAGCCGGAAACCGACCACCAGCGGATCGTGGTCCGAGCTGCGCCATGGGGTGTGATCGCCGGGCCGCGTTTGATAGCCGTGGCTGTCGGGTTCGTCGGCGTTGCTGTGCCATTCCGCCGCACCGATCTTCCGCGCCGCCAGCGAAGGACTGAGCAGCGCGTGGTCGAGACGACCGATCTGGGCGTCGTAGACATAGCTGTACGGCGTGGGACCACGCTGCCCGGCGAACGCATCCTGCCAGCCAGCGGCGGTCAGCGTCCGAACCGGATCTTCCAGGCTGTAAGCGTTCAGATCGCCGACGATCATCGCAAGATCGCTCCCCGATCGGGTCGGGTCGGTGCGCAGCCAGGCATCGAGCCGGCGCGCGGATTCGGTGCGGGCGGCGTTCCAGCAGCTCTGGCCGTCTTTCTGATCGGCATCGGCCCCGGTCGCTTCACCACAGCCTTTCGATTTGAAGTGGTTGGCGACGACCGTGAAAGCCGCGCCTTGGGTTGCGGCGGTCCCGGCACGGAAGGTCTGCGCCAGAGGCGGCCGGCTGCGGGTGCCGAACAGGTCGTCGCTCAGCGTTGCCGCAGCCCCCACTGGCGTCACCCGCGAGGCGCGATAGATCAGGCCGACCCGGATCAGATCGTCGCCCTGCGGCTGATCAATCATGACAAAGCGCCAATCGTCGCCGTTCCGATCCGCATTGAGCGCTGCCACCAGCATCGTGATCGCGGATTCCGGGCCGAAGCCGTCGTTCTCCAGCTCCATCAGCGCAGCAATGTCCGGGTTCAGGCCACGGATCGTAGCGACCAGTCTGGCGAGCTGGGTCTGCAGCTCGGCCGGCGTGCGCGCGCCGCGTGGCGTGGGAAAACCACCGCCTTGGCCGTCGCCATTGAAGAAATTCTCGAGGTTGAAGCTGGCGATCCGCACGTCGCCGCCGACTTTTGGGGCCGGCGGCGGCGTTGCGCGCCGGAACGCCGGTTTCGCGGTCAACTGCAGGCGATAACCGCCGCCGCGCTGATCCACCACGCCTTCCACCTTCGACAGTTGTCCGCCGGTGCGTGGCTGACCGGTTTTCGGCAGATACCAGATCGA
>JBAQRU010000270.1:0-7407 GCA_049296025.1 Lysobacteraceae bacterium
ACCACGGCTTCTCATTCATCGCATCGTTCGATGCACAAGGCTGCATAGCATGAAAATGTTTCTTGCCACGGCACTGGCGTTATTGACGAGTTGCGGCATGGCCAATCAACAACCGCCCGTGGACAGCGGCTTGATGGAGCGCGCATTGATCATCGGCAGCGCGGAATCACCCGACCCGGTGTTGATGAGGGTTCAGGAACTGGAAAAAAGCGGCATGGTGAAAGACGTCGTCGTCCAGGAATCCTTCCCCGTCCAGATTCGCCTGCGTGCGCCCAGGAAGGTGATAGACGAGCTCAATAACATTCCCCGGGTCGGCGGCATACAGCAAAAACCGTAACACGTACTCCGCCGGATCCTTCGAGGCGACTTTCCAGCCACGCACAGGGTTTCACGAGCGAACGGACGACCGGGCAGGCAGGCGATCGAATATCCACTGTTCCACGCGATGAGGTACTTGAGCAAACTCCGCCCTGTGGAAATGCGGCGTCGCAACGATCAACGCAGGGCCGCGTTGATCTTGTCGAGAATTGCAGACCCCGGACTCAATTCCGCCGCGCCCAGCGTATTCAAGGGCGTTGCGACGGTATTGAGATGCTGGTGCAGGTCGCCGGCCTCGCCATCGACGTAGAGCAGGCCGGTCACCACTTCGCCGCGCGCGTGGTGCTGCTGGATGAAGTTCATCGACGCGATGCGATCGCGCGGGTCGTACTCCGCCTCCAGTTTGCGCAGGCGCAGCACCGAGCCGTCGTGCTGTTCGACCGAGATCGTGTCGCCGGGCGCGTAGTCGACCGCGATTTCCGCGCGCGGCAACATCACGTCGAGCTGATTGACCGCATCGTTGTGCTCGCGCACGTAGTCGTAGCTCTTGGTGCTGCCGGCGTGGTTGTTGAAGGCGACGCAGGGGCTGATCACATCGATGAATGCGGTGCCGCGATGCGACAGCGCGCCCTTGATCAGCGGCACCAGCTGTTTCTTGTCGCCGGAAAAACCGCGCCCGACATAGCTTGCGCCCAACTGCAGCGCCATCGTCACCAGATCCAGCGGACTGTCGGTGTTGGCGACGCCTTTCTTCGACACCGACCCCTGATCCGCCGTTGCCGAGAACTGGCCCTTGGTCAAGCCGTAGACGCCGTTGTTCTCGACGATGTAGACCATGTTCACGCCGCGACGGATCGCATGCACGAACTGGCCGATGCCGATCGATGCGGAATCGCCGTCGCCTGACACGCCCAGATAGATCAGATCGCGATTGGCCAGATTGGCGCCGGTCAGCACCGACGGCATGCGGCCGTGCACGGTGTTGAAGCCGTGCGACTGGCCGAGAAAATAGTCCGGCGTCTTGCTGCTGCAGCCGATGCCCGAAAGCTTGGCGACGCGATGCGGCTCGATATCGAGTTCCCAGCAGGCCTGGATGATCGCCGCCGAGATCGAATCGTGTCCGCAGCCCGCGCACAGCGTGCTGATCTTGCCCTCGTAATCGCGGCGGGTGAAGCCGATCGCGTTGCAGCCGAGCGAGGGGTGGTGCAGTTTCGGTTTGGTGAGGTAGGTCATGGCTCAGGCCACCTTCTCGCGTTGTTCGACGGGGCGGACACGGGCCGCGATGGCATCGGCGATGAAGCGCGCAGTGATCGGCGTGCCGTCGTAATGCAGCACGGCGACCAGCCGGGCCGGATCGATGCCGAATTCGTTGATCAGCAGGCTGCGCAGTTGGCCGTCCCGGTTCTGTTCGATCACGAACACGGATTCGTGCGCATCGATGAACTCACGCACCGATTCCGGGAACGGGAACGCGCGCAGCCGCAGCATGTCCAGCGGAATGTCCTGATCGTGCAGGCGCTCGATGGCTTCCCGCATCGCGGGGCTGGTCGAACCGAAATAGATCGCGCCGAACCGCGACGGCAGTTCGGTCTGCGACACGATCGGCTGCGGGACGAGCGTCTTCGCGGTGTCGAACTTCCGCAGCAGCCGCTGCATGTTGTAGACGTAGTCCGGGCCGCGCTCGGAATACTGCGCCTGCGGGTTGCGCGACGTGCCACGGGTGAAATACGCACCCTTGTCCGGATGCGTCCCCGGATAGGTGCGATACGGAATGCCGTCGCCGTCGATGTCCTTGTAGCGCGCGAATTCCTTGCCCGCTTCCAGTTCGTCGTGGGTCAGGACCTTGCCGCGATCGTAGACGCGCTTGTCATCCCATGCGAACGGCTCGCACAGCCGCTGGTTCATGCCGATATCCAGATCGGTCATCACGAAGACCGGGGTTTGCAGGCGGTCGGCCAGATCCAGCGCCGCAGCGGAAAACTCGAAACATTCGCGCGGATCTTCCGGAAACAGCAGCACGTGCTTGGTGTCGCCATGCGATGCGTACGCAGCGGCGAGGATGTCGGACTGCTGCGTGCGCGTGGGCATGCCGGTCGACGGCCCGCCGCGCTGCACGTCGATGATGGTGATCGGAATCTCGGCGAAATACGCCAGACCGATGAACTCGTTCATCAGCGACACGCCGGGACCCGATGTCGCTGTGAAGGCGCGCGCGCCGTTCCAGCCCGCGCCGACCACCATGCCAACCGAAGCGATCTCGTCCTCGGCCTGGATCATCGCGTATCGGGTCTGTCCATCGCTGTCGGTGCGGTATTTCTGACAGTATTTCTGGAACGCTTCGGCGACCGACGACGATGGCGTGATCGGATACCACGCGCACACCGTCGCGCCGCCGTAGACGCAGCCGAGCGCGGCGGCGGCGTTGCCTTCGACGAAGATCCGGTTACCCACCGCGTCGGCCTTGCGCACGCGCAGACCGATCGGGCACGGCAGGTGTTTCAGCGCCCAGTCGCGGCCGAGATGCAGGGCTTCGATATTGGGCTTCAGCAGTTTTTCCTTGCCCTTGTACTGTTCGGCGACCAGGGTCTCGATCGCGGGCACGTCGATATCGAGCAGAGCGCTCAATGCGCCAACGTACATGATGTTCTTGAACAGCTGGCGCTGGCGCGGATCGCTGTAGGTGGCGTTGCAGATTTCGGTCAGCGGCACGCCGAGCACCTGGATGTCGTCGCGGAATTTCGATTTCGACATCGGTTTGCTGCTGTCGTAGACGAGGTAGCCGCCGGGCTCGATTTCCCTGATGTCGTCGTCCCAGGTCTGCGGATTCATCGCCACCATCAGATCGACGCCGCCGCGACGGCCCAGCCAGCCGCGTTCGGTCACGCGCACTTCGTACCAGGTCGGCAGGCCCTGGATGTTCGAGGGAAAGATGTTGCGCGGGCTGACCGGCACGCCCATGCGCAGGATGGCCTTGGCGAAGAGTTCATTCGCCGAGGCGGAGCCGGAACCGTTGACGTTGGCGAATTTGACCACGAAATCGTTGACCGCCTGCAACTGCGTCTGCTGCGGCTGCGTCGAGTGTGCGGGCGTCATGCGGCCTCCTTCTTCTGCGCGCTGCGGCAACCCGGCCCGGCCTGGGTTTCCTGCAGCAGGAATTTCTGCATATCCCAGGCACCGGTCGGGCAGCGTTCGGCGCACAGCCCGCAGTGCAGGCACACATCTTCGTCTTTCACCATGACCCTCAGGGTTTTGAGCGGATCGGACACGTACAGGTCCTGCGACAGATTCAGGGCCGGCGCGGTCAGCCGCGTGCGCAGCTCCGCTTCGTCGCCGTTCTCGGCGAAGGTGATGCAATCGGTCGGGCAGATATCGACGCAGGCATCGCATTCGATGCATTTGTCCTTGACGAACACGGTCTGCACGTCGCAGTTGAGGCAGCGCTGGGCCTCTTTCCATGCGGTCGCGGGATCGAATCCGACCTCGACCTCCACCGACATGCTGTCCAGCTTCTTCGCCGCCTCCGACCATGGCACCGCGTAACGTTCGTCGGGCGAGACGCCGTTGTCGTAGCTCCACTCGTGGATGCCCATCTTCTGCGACATCAGGGTCACGCCCGGTGCGGGGCGATCGGCGGTCTCTTCGCCGCTGAGCAGCTTGTCGATACTGATCGCCGCAGCGTGGCCGTGCGCGACCGCCCAGATGATGTTCTTGGGACCGAACGCGGCGTCGCCGCCGAACAGCACATGCGGCAGCGTCGACTGATGGGTGACCGCATCGACCACCGGCATGCCCCATTCGTCGAAGGCGACGCCGACATCGCGTTCGATCCACGGGAACGCATTCTCCTGGCCCACCGCGATCAGCACTTCGTCGCAGGGGAAGAATTCATCGGGTTCGCCGGTCGGCACCAGCTTGCGCCGGCCCTTGTCGTCGTATTGGGCGCGCACCTTCTCGAAGGTCATGCCGGTCAAATGCCCGCTGGCGTGCTCGAAGCGCTTGGGCACGCGGAAATCGAGGATCGGAATGCCTTCGTGCATCGCGTCTTCTTTTTCCCACGGGCTGGCCTTCATCTCGTCGAAGCCCGAACGCACGATCACCTTGACGTCCTCGCCGCCGAGCCGGCGCGCGGAGCGGCAGCAGTCCATCGCGGTATTGCCGCCGCCGAGCACGAGGACGCGCTTGCCGACCTTGGTGATATGGCCGAAGTACACGCTGGACAGCCAGTCCAGACCGACATGGATCTGCGCGGCGCCCTCGGTGCGGCCGGGCAGGTCCAGATCGCGCCCGCGCGGCGCGCCGCTGCCGACGAAGACCGCGTCGTAACCTTGCGACAGCAGGTCGCGCATCGATTCGATCCGGCGATTACCGATGAATTCGACGCCGAGATCGAGGATGTAGCCGGTTTCCTCGTCGATGACCTGTTCCGGCAGGCGGAAGCGCGGCACCTGGGTGCGCATGAACCCGCCGGGCTTGGGATCGGCCTCGAACACGGTGACGTGGTAACCGAGCGGCGCCAGGTCGCGGGCGACGGTCAGCGACGACGGACCGGCGCCGACGCAGGCGATGCGCCTGCCGTTCTTCTGTGCGGCCGGCGACGGCATGCGCCCATGGACATCACCCTTGAAGTCGGCGGCGACGCGCTTGAGCCGGCAGATCGCGACGGGCTCGGGCTCGCTCTTGTCGGGCACGCTGCCGTTGTTTTCCTCCACGCGTCCGCGCCGGCAGGCCGGCTCGCAGGGACGGTCGCAGGTGCGGCCGAGGATCCCCGGGAACACGTTGCTGCGCCAATTCACCATGTAGGCATCGGCGTAGCGCCCTGCGGCGATCATTCGGATGTACTCGGGAACCGGAGTGTGGGCGGGACAGGCCCACTGGCAGTCGACGACCTTGTGAAAGGTGTCTGGGTTGCGAATATCGGTCGACTTCACCGCGATCCCCGCTGGCTGACTGACCGAAGGCGTCGGTCTTCGCTTGCCTGCCGAGTCTAGACCCGGGATCGGCCCGCCGTCACGGGGAGTGCACGGGGAGTGGAGTGGATGTCCCAATATCGATCCGATACGGCAATCGCATCCCTGTCGCGCATTCGAAGGATTACATACGATTTCAGCCGAGGTGTCCGACGTCCGCCGCAGGCATCTACGACTATCGGATGAGACTCCGTCGGGACTGTCTATCGCATTGATCCGAATGGCTTTCATCGACGGGAGGCGGCGCATCCCGGTGCTCATGTCGATTCATCAGCACACAGGGGCTTGACATTGCGCAAAGCGGCGTGGTTCTCTTCGGCCATGACGCAGCGCAGCATCCATCGCCCGCACCACATCCCCGCACGCCGTGCGGCGCGAGGCGTTGCGATCGCGCAGGCCAAACGTATCGATCCCGTACTGCTGAACCTCGCGCTCACCGCGCTCGTTCTCGTCGTCGTACTTATTACCCCCTTCACAGGTGCGGGATAGGGTTGAGCGACTGACAACCCGGGTTTCTAGAAACCCCCGCCCCTGAAGAAGGTGCGGGGGTTTCCGCTTTTTAGAGGTCCCACTTTTCAACGCAATTCAAGGAATTCCAGACAGATGCACAGCGACGCGATCAAAACAGGCCCCGCACGCGCCCCGGCACGCGCCATGCTGCGCGCCACCGGGCTGGACGACGACGCCATCGCCAAACCACTCGTGGCGGTGGTGCACACCTGGTCGGACGTGTCGCCCTGCAACATCACGTTGCGCGATCTGGCCCAGGACGCGCGCCGGGGCATCCTCGCCAGCGGCGGTACGCCGATCGAATTCAACACGATCGCCGTGACCGACGGCATCGCGATGGGCAGCGACGGCATGCGCGCCTCGCTGGCATCGCGCGAGACCATCGCCGATTCGATCGAACTGGCGGTCAGCGGCCACTGCCTCGACGCGATGGTGCTGCTGGTCGGCTGCGACAAGACCATCCCCGCCGCAGCGATGGCGGCGGCGCGGCTGGATATCCCGACGGTGATCCTCTACGGCGGCACCATCATGCCGGGCCGCTGCAAGTCCAGGGACGGCAGCGAACGCGCACTGACCGTGCAGGACGTATTCGAAGCGGTGGGCGCGCATTCCGCCGGCCGCATCGACGATGCCGAACTGGGCGAGATCGAACGCAAGGCCTGCCCCGGTGCCGGCGCCTGCGGCGGCCAGTTCACCGCGAACACGATGGCGATGGTGCTGACGTTCCTCGGCCTGTCGCCGCTGGGCGAGAACGACATCCCGGCGACCCATCCGGACAAAGCCAATGCCGCCGAACGCTGCGGCGAACTGGTGATGAAACTGCTGCGCGACGGCGGCCCGACGCCGCGCCAATTGCTGAGCCTGACCGCCTTGCGCAACGCCGCGCGCGCGGTGTCGGCGACGGCGGGATCGACCAACGCCGCACTGCATCTGCTGGCGATCGCGCATGAGGCCGGGGTGCGGTTCGATCTGGAGGAATTCGAAGCGGCGAGCGCCAATACCCCGGTGATCGCCGACCTGAAACCGGGCGGCCGCTACACGGCGGCGGAAATGTTCCAACAAGGCGGCACCGCACTGGTGGCGCAGGCACTGATTGCGGCCGGTCTGATCGAGGATATTCCTACTGTTAACAGCAGCACGGTCGCCGGCCAAAGTTTTTTTGAGCTGGCGAACGCCGCGACCACCTCCCCCACGCAGGATGTCGTGCGCCCCGTCAGCGATCCGATCAAGCCGCGCGGCGGCTACTCGATCCTCTACGGCGATCTCGCGCCGGAAGGCTGCATCGTCAAGCTCGCCGGTCACGGCCGCGAAAAGCACACCGGCCCGGCGCGCGTGTTCGACAGCGAGGAAGCCGCGTTCGCTGCGGTGCAGGCGCGCAAGATCCAGGCCGGCGACGTGGTCGTGATCCGCTTCGAAGGCCCCGCTGGCGGCCCGGGCATGCGCGAAATGCTCGCGGTCACCGCCGCGCTGGTCGGACAGGGGCTGAGCAATGACGTCGCCCTGCTCACCGACGGCCGCTTCAGCGGCGCGACCCACGGCTTCATGGTCGGCCACGTGTCGCCGGAAGCGGCGCACGGCGGTCCGATCGCGAAGCTGCGCGATGGCGACATCG
>JBAQRU010000271.1:0-3274 GCA_049296025.1 Lysobacteraceae bacterium
CCGCGTCGTTTCGACTGGTGCGAAGCGGCTGATGTCCTTGAAGCCGACGCGGCACGGGTGGTGGCACGGCTGGATCTCGGACTGGGCGGCCTGAGCACGTGGTTCACGACCGAGAACACGCTGACGCCGCCACATCACATCGATATGGTGTTGCGCGACGGCCCGTTCCGGAAGCTCACCGGTCGATGGCAGTTCCACGCGCTCGACGAATGCGCCTGCAAGGTCACGCTCAGTCTGGATTTCGAACCCAGCAGCAAATTGCTCGGGCCGGCGTTCGTGCTGGGGTTTCAGACGCTCGCGGACCGGATGGTCGACGATTTCGTGCGCGTGGCCGATCGCGGGGATGAGTGAGTGGTGTCGAGACGAATCCACGTCGAGGTCGTTCAAGCATGGCCGCGCAGGTATGCGTCGGCGCACGTGGATTTGCCCGAAGGCGCGACGGTCGTCGAGGCCATCGCGGCCGCTGGCCTGACGCCCGGCGAACATGCCGGGGTGGCGGTATACGGAGATCTTGCGACAGACGATCAGCGGTTGCAGGATGGCGACCGGGTGGAGTTGCTGCGCCCGCTGACGATCGACCCGAAGGAAGCCCGGCGTCGACGCGCCAGCAAGTGAGCCGCCTCAGCGGCGCTTCTTTTTCTTGTCGTCCTTCGCCAGATTCGGCCCGAATTGACGGCCGGCATTCGCAGCCAGGGTATCGTCCTGTTCGGCAAAATACTCGCCTTCCCACTTGGCGACCGACCCGTTTTCGAAATACACGGTGAAATTCTTCACTTCGGTCGTGCCGCGACGATCAATGCGCTGGGTCGCGGTGTAGTCCCATCGATTCTCGTTGTAGGGATCGGAGATCGACGGCGTGCCCAGCAGGCTCATGACATCCTGCTTGCTCATCCCGGTTTGCAGTTGCTCCACCGCAGTCTTGTCGATCAGATTGCCCTGATAGATCGGCTGCTTGTAGAGGATGCCGCAGCCGCTGGTGGCGATTGCCACAGCGAGAACAAGCAGCGGTGTACGGAGCGAACGGCAATTGATGGTGGGCATGGGGCGACCGGCAGGAAGGGGGTGATGCGCCCGCCGATGATACACTGGGGGCCGGCAACGCCGTCAGCCGGACCAGGAGCAGTTGTTCATCGCGGGTTGGATGCCGCCCCCCTCAGTTCGAACCCACGGACCGCATTCATGGAATCCACAGACCTTCGCAAGCTCGGCCTCAAAGTAACCCACCCCCGCATGCGCGTGCTGGAGCTCTTGCAGCAAGCCTTGCCGCGTCACATGACGGCAGAAGACATCTACCGAAAGCTGGTCGACGATGGTGACGAGATCGGGCTGGCCACGGTCTATCGGGTGTTGACGCAGTTCGAGGCTGCCGGTCTGGTGTTGAAGCACAATTTCGAGGGCGGGCACGCGGTCTATGAACTGGACCGAGGCGATCACCACGATCATATGGTCGATATCGAGACCGGCAAGATCATCGAGTTCGAAAGCGCTGAGATCGAAGAGTTGCAGCGCAGGATCGCGGCCGAATACGGCTTCGACATCGAGGACCACGCGCTAGTCATGTACGTCCGAAAGAAGAAGCAATAGCCGGGTGTCTGCACGTCGCGTCGGGCCCTGAGCGGTACCGCTGTCGATGCGGAAGCCTGCCCGGCGCGAGGCGAAAACTGCTTCGGTGCATTGACCACCGCAAAAATGGCGATGGCCCCGCCGGCTGACCTCGGCACCCGCATCGACCGATACCGTTGCTGCCTTCCGGCCCTGGCGGAGTTTTCGATCTAGCGTCGCGAGGGGCCGACGGGGCCACCATAGACGTTGCGTCTGCGACGCATTGAAACTGGCGGAGAGAGGGGGATTCGAACCCCCGAAGCGCGGTTTAGACGCTTACACACTTTCCAGGCGTGCTCCTTCAACCACTCGGACACCTCTCCGTCTCTATCCCGTTCCGGCATCCGGCCGTCTTCGGGACCGCCGATTCTAGCCGGCCTGCGTCCCTTGGACAAGGAACGGTTCGGCTTGCGTCGACCGAACCGCCGCGCGTGGCAGAATGTGCGGATGTCCTATCTCGTTCTCGCCCGCAAGTGGCGCCCCAAACGTTTCGCCGAACTGGTCGGGCAGGAGCATGTTGTCCGCGCGCTCACCAATGCGCTCGATACCGGCCGGGTGCATCACGCCTTCCTGTTCACCGGCACTCGCGGGGTGGGCAAGACCACGATCGCCCGGATCTTCGCGAAATCGCTGAACTGCGAGCGCGGCACGTCGGCGGAGCCCTGCGGCGAATGCAATTCCTGCCGCGATATCGACGCCGGCCGGTTCATCGATCTGCTCGAAATCGACGCCGCCAGCAACACCGGCGTGGATGATGTGCGCGAGGTGATCGACAACGCGCAGTACATGCCATCGCGCGGACGGGTGAAGGTCTATCTGATCGACGAAGTGCACATGCTGTCGAAGTCGGCCTTCAATGCGCTGCTGAAGACGCTGGAAGAACCCCCGGGGCACGTGAAATTCCTGCTGGCGACCACCGACCCGCAGAAACTGCCGGTGACGGTGCTGTCGCGCTGTCTGCAGTTCAATCTGAAACGACTGGAAGAGCCACAGATCCAAGGCCAGATCGCGAAGATCCTGGAGGCCGAGGGCATCCCGGCCGAAGCCGGGGCGATTCGCCAGTTGTCCAAGGCCGCCGACGGCAGTTTGCGCGATGGTTTGTCGCTGCTTGATCAGGCCATCGCTTACACCGGCGCAAGCACCGGCGGTTCTGCGCTCACCGATGCGGGCGTTGCGACGATGCTGGGTACGGTCGACCGGATGCGCGTCGGCGCGGTGCTGAACGCATTGGCCGCTGGCGATGGCGAAAGCCTGTTGACCGAAATATCAGCCCTGGCCGATTTTTCTCCCGATTGGGCCGGGGTGATCGATGCCATGGCCGAAGCCCTGCATCGGGTGCAGGTGCGGCAGTTGGTGCCTTCGGCGGAGATCGAGGCCGATGGCGTCGATGTCGACGCACTCGCGGCCAAGCTGCGACCGGAAGTCGTGCAACTGTGGTACCAGATGGCGCTGCACGGTCGCCGCGATCTGGGGCTGGCGCCCAGTCCGCGCGGTGGATTCGAGATGACCGCACTGCGGATGCTCGCGTTCCGTCCCGCCGAAGCAGCGGGTGCGACGAGCACCGGCACGCCGGCAGCGACAGCTGTCCGTGGTCCGGAAGCGGCGCGCGCGGCGCTCGATGCAGCCGCCCATCGGCCACCAGCCGCAGCCATGGAAGCACCCCACATCGGAG
>JBAQRU010000272.1:0-14016 GCA_049296025.1 Lysobacteraceae bacterium
AAGACGAGGCGGGCCGCGTGCTCGACGCGACCGCGCTGCAGACGCCGGGCGCGCTGGACGATCTGTATGCGGCGGCGGAGACCGCCACACTCGGCGTGCATCGTTACGGGCAACCGGCGATCTCCGAAGACTTCGCCACCCGCTTCGCGCTGTGGGCGCCGACCGCGCGTGCGGTCGCGGTCTGTCTGTATTCGAACAGCACGCAGGCGCTCCCGGCACGCGCGGACGACATCTCCGGCGTATGGACGCTGGATCTGCCCGGCGCGCTGCACGGGCAGCGCTATGCCTTCCTCGTCGATGTATTCGTGCCCGGCGTCGGCATCGTCCGCAATCGCGTCACCGATCCGTATTCGGTCGGGCTGACGGCGGATTCGAAGCGCAGTGTGGTGCTCGATCTCGATCATCCCGCCACCCAGCCTGCGGGCTGGAGCGGCGCATCGCGTCCTCCGGCGCTGACATCGCCCACCGATATGACGATCTACGAATTGCACGTGCGCGATTTTTCGATCGGCGACCGCACCGTGCGTCCCGCGTGGCGCGGAAAATACCTGGCCTTCACCGAATCCGACGCGGCCGGCATGCGCCATCTGCGCGCGCTTGGGCAGGCCGGCATCACCGACGTGCATCTGCTGCCGGTATTCGATCTTGCGACCGTGCCCGAACGTGGCTGCGTCACGCCGGGCATTCCCGCCGCCGCGCCCGACAGCGACGCGCAGCAGGCGGCGTCCAGCGCGGTCGCGGCGAAGGACTGCTTCAACTGGGGCTACGACCCGTACCACTTCAACGCGCCCGAAGGCAGCTACGCCACCGATCCCGACGACGGCGCCGGGCGCGTGCGCGAGTTCCGCGCGATGGTGCAGGCGCTGCACGCCGCCGGGCTGCGCGTGGGCATGGACATGGTCTACAACCACACCACCGTGTCCGGCCAGGCGCCGAGATCGGTGCTCGACCGCATCGTCCCCGGCTATTACCAGCGCCTCGACGCGAACGGCAAGGTCGAACGCTCGACCTGCTGCGACAACACCGCCACCGAACACCGGATGATGGCGAAGCTGATGATCGAATCGGCGGCGCTGTGGGCGAAGCACTACCGCATCGACTCATTCCGTTTCGACCTGATGGGCCACCAGCCGCGCGGCGCGATGGAGCGGTTGCAGCAGGCCGTCGATACCGCCGCCGGCCGTCACATCGACCTGATCGGCGAGGGCTGGAATTTCGGCGAGATCGCCAACGGCGCGCGCTTCGTGCAGGCGTCGCAGCTGTCGTTGAACGATAGCGGCATCGCCACTTTCAGCGACCGCGCCCGCGATGCGCTGCGCGGCGGCGGCTGCTGCGACAGCGGCGAGGCGTTGATCGCGGGGCAGGGATTGCTCAGCGGACTGCACTACGCGCCCAATGCTCTCAACGCAGGAAAGGACCAACGCGATGCGCTGCTGCGCGCGGCGGACATGGCGCGGATCGGGCTGGCCGGCACCCTGCGCAATGTGCGCATGACCACGTCCGCTGGCGAACACAAACGTCTCGCCGATATCGACTACGCCGGGCAGCCCGCCGGCTACGCCGCGCAGCCGGGCGAAGTGGTGAATTACGTCGAGAATCACGACAACCCGACGTTGTTCGACATCCTCGCGCTGAAGCTGCCGCGCGATACTCCGCGCGAAGACCGCGCGCGCGTGCAGCTGCTGGGGGCGTCCTTCGTCGCTTTCAGTCAGGGCATCGCCTATTTCCATGCCGGCATGGAAGTGCTGCGTTCGAAATCGCTGGACCGCAACAGTTTCGACTCCGGCGACTGGTTCAACCGCCTCGATTGGACTTACACCGAAAACGGTTTCGGCGCCGGATTGCCGCCGTCGAACGACAACGGCAAGGACTGGGCGCTGCTGCGTCCGGTGCTGGCGGATCCATCGATCAAGCCGACACCGGCGGACATCGCCTGGATGCGTGATGCCTTCAACGACCTGCTGAAGATCCGCGGCAGCTCGACGCTGTTCCGCATGCGCAGCGCGACGGATGTGGAAGCGCGGTTGTCGTTCCGGAATGCCGGCCCGCAGCAGAATCCGCTGGTGATCGCCGCGCATCTGGACGGCGAAGGCTACGCGGGCGCCGAGTTTCGCGAGATTCTCTACTTCATCAACGTCTCGCCAGAAACGCAGACGGTGACCCTGACGGAAGAAAGGGACAAAACCTACGTGTTGCATCCGGTGCAGCGTGTGGCTGACTCCGCGCTTGCGCGCGTCGTGCGCGAGGCGCACTACGACGCGCGCAGCGGCGGGTTTACGATTCCGGCAAGATCGGCGGTGGTGTATGTCGTGCCATGAACCGTTGTCCCGAACGAGTGTCATAGGGTGCGCCTTGGCGCACCGGCTCTTCGACACCGCTCTATTCGTGATGTGCCGATGTTTTTGCTTCAATCTCCTTCAACAAGGATCGATCATGCGTACTCCCCGCTCTGATTCCATCCCGAACCGCATCGGTGCGGCGTGTGTGCTGTTCGCGGCGGCATGGGTCGCAGGCCCTGCCTATGCCGCGACCATCGCCGAAGTGGCGTCGCCCGACGGCAAACTCAAAGTGGAACTCGATCTGAGCAACGAGGGCCGGCTGGCCTATCGCGTGCTGCGCAACGGCGAGCCGCTGGTCGGCGATTCGCGGCTCGGTTTCATCCTGCGCAACGGCCGCCAGCTGCTGCGCGGGCTGACGCTGGAGACGCAGTCGTCACGCAGTTTCGACGAGACCTGGGAACAGCCCTGGGGCGAGCGCCGCTTCGTCCGCAACCATTACAACGAACTGCGCGCGCGCATCGCCGAAAGCAACCACGACCATCGCCGCTTCGACGTCGTGGTCCGCGTGTTCGACGATGGCGTGGGCTTCCGCTACGAGTTTCCGAAGCAGCCAGCGATGGACGAGGTGCAGATCGCCGAAGAACTCACCGAGTTCGCGATCGCGAAGCCGGCGACCGCGTGGTGGATTCCGGCCTACGAATGGAATCGCGAGGAATATCTGTACAGCCGCACGCCGCTGTCGGAAGTGGGCATGGCGCAAACCCCGATCACGCTGCGCACCGACGACGGCGTCCATCTCACCCTGCACGAGGCGGCGCTGGTGGACTACGCGGGCATGAATCTCGCGAAGGGCGATGGCGGCGCGCTGCGCGCCTCGCTGACCCCGGGCAGCCCGGCCAAGGTGGTGCGGCGCACGCCGTTCACCACGCCGTGGCGCACGATCCAGATCGCCGATCGTGCCGGTGGTCTGGTCGAGTCCAATCTGATCCTCAATCTCAACGAGCCGAACGCGCTCGGCGACGTGAGCTGGTTCAAGCCATCGAAGTATGTCGGCGTGTGGTGGGCGATGCATCTCGACCAGCAGAGCTGGGCGACCGGGCCGAAGCACGGCGCGACCACCGAAAACACCCGGCGCTATATCGATTTCGCCGCGAAATACGGGTTTCGCGGCGTGCTGGTGGAAGGCTGGAACACGGGTTGGGACGGCGACTGGTTCGCCAACGGCTGGGATTTCGACTTCAGCAAACCCACGCCGGACTACGATCTGCAAGGATTGGCCACCTACGCGAAATCCAAGGGCGTGCATCTGATCGGCCACCACGAAACCGGGTGCGCCGTCAGTCACTACGAGCGGCAGATGGCCGCATCGTTCGCGCTGTTCCAGCGCTTGGGCATTGATGCGGTGAAAACCGGCTACGTCTGCGACGCCGGGCAGATCGAACGACAGGATCAACCGGGCGATCCGGTGCTGCGCGAGTGGCACGAGAGCCAATACATGAGCAATCACCACCTGCGCGTGGTGCAGGCGGCGGCGAAGCACCACGTCGCGATCAACGCGCATGAGCCGATCAAGGACACCGGCCTGCGCCGCACCTATCCGAACTGGATCTCGCGCGAAGGCGCGCGCGGCCAGGAATTCAACGCCTGGGGCAATCCGCAGAATCCGCCCGAACATGAGCCCAATCTGATCTTCACCCGGATGCTCGCCGGCCCGATGGACTTCACGCCCGGCGTGCTGAGTCTGCAGGGTCGCGGCCAGGCACTGCAGAGCACGCTGGCGCGGCAGCTCGCGCTGTACGTGGCGCTCTACAGCCCGATCCAGATGGCCGCCGATCTGCCGGAAAACTACGCCAGGCACATGGATGCGTTCCAGTTCATCCGCGATGTACCCGTCGACTGGTCGGAAACGCACGTACTCAATGGCGAAGTCGGCGATTTCGCAACGCTCGTACGCAAGGATCGCAACAGCGAGGCGTGGTATCTGGGCAGCGTGACCGACGAGAATGCGCGCACGTTGGAAGTCTCGCTGTCGTTCCTGAGTCCGAAGCACAGGTATGTCGCCGAGATCTATCGCGACGGCGACGGCGCGCACTACAGGGACAAGCCGTTCGCATTCGTGCGCGAAACCCGTGTGGTCACGCATTCCGATACGTTGACGTTGCGTCTCGGCGCCGGCGGCGGTGCGGCGATCCGGTTCGTGCCGAATCGTTGATTGATCGCCGATGCGTCTGTTCAATCCCACGCCCCGCATCCAGACCGTCCAGATCCATGGGCGCCATGTCTGTCATGTCATCGATGATGCGCTGCTCGATCCGGATGCGCTGGTCGACTACGCGGCGATGCATGCGAACGACTTCGCCGAGAGCGGTCACAACGCCTACCCCGGCCCCGAGCTGCGGATGCCGGATGCGTTCTCGGCGCAGCTGGATGCGTTTTTCACGGCGCATCTACGCCGCGCGTTCGATGTGCGGCGGACCGAGCGCATGTACAGTCGGCTCGCGATCACCGCGACGCCGCCGGAGCAACTCGCGCCGATCCAATCGATCTGTCACATTGATCGTTTCGCCGTTGAAGCGCGTCAGCGGATCGTCGCGTCCGTGCTGTACCTGTTTCGCGACGAACGTTTGGGCGGCACCGGTTTTTACGGCCCGAAACATCCGCCGGAGACGATCATGCCGATGATCGCCGACGCTGAGAACATCGATGCCGAGACGTTCCGGGCGCGTTACGGCATCGATACCGGATACATGACCGAATCGAACGCATGGTTCCAGAAAATCGCGTCGATCCCTGCGCGCTACAACCGGATCATTTTCTACGAAGGCACCCTATTCCACAGCGGCGAGATCGCGCATCCCGAACTGTTGTCGCGCGATCCCCGCGTGGGCCGGCTGAATCTCAATGGTTTTTTTACCTGTCGCCGCAATATGGTGTCTGCATGATCCGTGTGCACGATGATGATTCGATACACGAGTGATGATTCGATGATGGCCAGACGTAGGCTGGGCTGAAAAGCCCAGCACCACCATGGTCAACTTATGCTGGGCTTTTCAGCCCAGCCTGCTTTCAGTCCAGCCACTTTCCAGCCGTTATTCGCACCGCATCGCCAGCCTTCAGTGAATTTTGCAGTCTCTGGTCGTATCCATCACACGCAGGAATACATCCCATGATCGGTAGATTGAATCGCCTCTGTTTCGTTCTGTTCTTGATGCTGGGGTCGAGTGTTTCATCCCGGTGTTTTGCACAGCAGGTCATTCAGGATAACGATCCTGACCGCATCGATACGATCACTCTTCCTGCGCCGGGACTTGCGGACAACGGCCTGCGTATCCGCATCTTCCTGCCCAATGATTACGACCCGAAGTCCGACATCGGTTATCCGGTGCTGTACATCAACGACGGCCAGGACGCCGAAGCGGTCGCGCTGCAGGCGACACTCGACGCGCTGATCGATCGCGGCGAAATCCGGCCGCTGCTCGCGGTCGCGATCGATATGCCAAAAGATCGTATGGGTGCGTATGGGTTCTCCGAACGCGTGGCGCAGCGCGGCCTCGTCACGCCGCACCGCGCGGGTGAGATCGGCACGCAGTCGCATGCGTATTCGGAGTGGGTCGCGACGCAGTTGGTACCGGCCATCGACGCGCAGTACCGCACCCGTTCGCGACCGGAAGCGCGCACGATCCTCGGCTGGTCCCTGGGCGGTGCGAACGCGCTGGATCTTGGCTGGCAGTATCCGGAAGTCTTCGCGAACGTCGGTGCGTTCTCGCCGTCGCTGTGGCTGTCGCCGAAGCCCGACGACATCGCAGGCATTCAAGCCAGCCGGTTCGCGCAGCAGATGATCGCGGCCGGTGCGTATCACGCCGGAAGCCGGTTCTTCTTCGCGGTCGGCGATGCGGAGGAAACCGACGATCGCGACGGTGATGGCGTCATTGATGTGCTCGACGACACCCGCGATTTGATCGATGGTTGGCGTGTCGCTGGCGAAACCGAGCCGCGCGCGAAAGGCCTGCGCCAGCTCGGTCATTCGATGAATCTCGACCATGCCGCGAAAGCGACGCGCGCGGACGCGGCACTGTTCATACTCGCTGGCGGCAAGCACGAGCAGGCATCGTGGGCAAAGATGCTGCCCGAGTTCCTGCGTTGGGCGTATGCCGTGCATGCGCCGCCATTGAACGCGACCGGACGCACCGAAAGCTGGCAGCGCGTGCCGTCGCGGCATGTCGACGCACGCGATGTCGATGTGTGGCTGCCGCCGAGCTACGGCCGCGATCCGCAGCGGCGCTATCCGGTGCTGTACATGCACGACGGCCAGAATCTGTTCGATCCGGCGCAGGGCTACACCGGGGTCGATTGGGAGATCGACGGTGCGATGACACGACTGATCGACGCCGGAGAAATCCGCGAGGCCATCGTGGTCGGGGTGTGGAATACGCCACTGCGGTTCGCCGAATACATGCCGAAAGCGCCGGTGCGCACCGAAATCGTGAGCAGCGGAATCGAAGGCATCATGATCGGCCCTGCCGAAGACATCCGCTCTGACGGATACCTGCATTTCCTCGTCGACGAACTCAAGCCCTTCATCGATACGCGGTACCGCACGTTGCCGGGTCGCAACGACACCTTCGTGATGGGGTCGAGCATGGGCGGGCTGATTTCGGCGTATGCCGTCGCGCAGTATCCCGAGGTCTTCGGCGGCATCGGTGCGGTGTCCACGCATTGGCCGGCCTGCGACGGCTGCGTGGTCGACTGGTTCGGCGCGCATCTGCCCGATCCGCGCACGCACCGGCTGTATTTCGACCACGGCACTGTGGGGCTCGATGCGCGATATGCGCCGCACCAGATGCGGATGGATGCCGCGCTGCGCGCGGGCGGTTACATCGAAGGCAAGAACGCGATGACCCGCCGCTTCGAAGGCGCCGATCACAACGAAGCGGCGTGGCGCGCGCGGGTCGAGATCCCGCTGCGGTTCCTGCTTGCGCGCTGAGTAGTCGCGCGTTCTATTCCTGTGGCGGGTTGTTCGGAGCGTCGTCGTCGAGCTCCTGCTCGGCTTCTCGCAGCAACTCGTCGGCCGCTTTCGAGAACGCCAGCGTCGCCCAGTTGGTGGTTTCGCGGACATCGCAGGCGACGTGGCGCGGATTCTTCGCGCAGAGCCGGTCGAGATCCCCGGGCACGGTCTCGTCGTCGCCGCGCGCGAAGACCTGGGTCAGGTTTTCGCAGCCGATCCGTACGCCGGCCGCGCAGACCTTGAGGTAATAGGGTTTCGCTTCGGCCCACGCGCCGCCGAGCGCTCGCTGATGCCCGGCGGTGTTGCAGCCGTGCAGGCTGCCGCGTTCGCAGCAGGCGACGGCGGTTTCCTTGCCGGGCTGCGGGCAGTCTTCGATCAATGGTTTTTCCTCGAACACCACCGGTGCCGCGCATGCGCTCGCGCCGCCGTCGCGGCGATAGACCGCGTACCGGTTCCAGTCGTCGATGCCGAGCAGACGGTCGTCGCCGATGCGCTGCAGCACGAAGTCGCCGCCCTTGTCGTGACGGATGCGCACCCGGCCCGCTTCCAGCCGCGCGCGCAGATCGCCGCCGAAACCGGTGACGATGCCGCGATCGCCGAAATCCAGTTCGCTCATCAGGCCGGTGTCGGCTACGTAACGGCCGCAGGGCAGCGTCGTCGACGGTACAGTCTTCAGTTGCGTATCGCTCAAGCCCGCCAGCGGCGCGATCTGTTTGCACGCTTCAGGATCGCCGCCGCGATCGCAGCCGATGCGCAGCGCATCGCGGCTCTGCGCGTAACGTCCGCCGACCCACAGTTCCTCCGCGACCTTGGCGCAGATTTTCGCCGACCCCTGACGCGCGCACAGCGCGGGCAGACCGTCGAGATTGGACTGCGGCAGCGGGACATCGTCGGCATACAGCGACGTCGCGACTTCGGCCAGCGCGCTGCCCAACAGTTTTGCGATCGCGGTTTCGCAGGCCTCCGCCGAGAACGTGGGTGTACCTTCGCGGCATTCCGGCGGCGGTGCGGCGTCTTCGCCCGCGGAGGCTTCAGGACGCTCCGCGCGCTGTCGCTCGCGGTCGATCGCTTTCACGCATGCGAACGGCATGCCTTCGTCGCAATAGCGCTGCAGTATCGCGTCGGCCGCGAGATCCGCGCCGGCGAAGCAGGCGTCGATGTCCGCAGCGCAGGTGCCGGGCGCTGCAGGCGTTGCGCTGGCGCAGGCGGCGGCGCGTTCCAGCACGAAGGTCTTGCGGAACGCCGGGTCCACGCCGGTGACCGTGCGGCCGTCCGCGCTGACGGTGTAATCGTCGGGCGAATAGCCCTCGTCGATGTCGTACAGCCGCAGTGTCCTGCCATCGCGGCGATGGATCTGCGCGGATGGCGCCATGCCCTCGCGCAAGATGCGCGCGCGCTCGCTGTCGATGACTTCCAGTCGTGCACCGGAGTCGGTATCGAGATAGGTGCCGCAGGCCAGCGGCTCGGCATGCGCGGTTACGGTGAACATCAGGAGCATCGCGAACAGGGTCGCGGGCGACAGGTATCGCAGCATCATGGACTCCGCGCGTGCGTGGTGAGAGCGAGTCGATATTCTGCATGAACCGGCATGGGTTTGGAGTGGGCGATGGATGGCATGTCTGGTGGTTCGAGGTTGTCACAGGCTGGATGTCCTGCATTTTTCCCTCCTGCCACCGTGGCATCCTCCGTCGGGCGATCATCAAGATCGTCCCGAAAATCCGGCGCACCTGCGGCTCGGGCCAGCCGCAGGTGGTGATGCCCACAGCGCGTCCGGTGATGTGGGCGGAGTCTTTCAGCACATCGGTGCGCGTTGCCGCGCGTGTCCGGCCACGCTTTGTCGGTCCATAGCTTTGTCTGGCCATGCCCGGCAGATTGTATTTCGACGCGTTGGCTATCGTTGCAATCCGGGTCGGATATGGAAATCCGTGATCAACCGCAGCCAGTTCGGATGGCGCATCGTGAAGTCGAGTGCGCGATAGGTATGCAGCACCTCTTCGGAAGGTGCTGCCTTCAACGGGAAGTAGATCGACATCCCGTGGGCATTCTTGACTTTCTCGCCGATGGCTGTGTTTGCGATGACAGCCCGGTCCAGATGCTCAAGCAGAGACCGTGCCGATTCGACGATGCCTGGATGCGCCACGTTCTTGCGGCACAACAGGGCGAAATCGTAGAGATCGATGTAGTCGCCGTCGCGGAAGCGTTGGACCGAAAGCAGGATGTCGGCCAGGATCGCTTTCTTTGTCGGCAATGCATCGGCAAGCGCACTGGCGAAAGCGTCCAGGCAGGTCGCCGTGACATCGAGTTCGGAGGCGCGTACGGCTGACTGGGTGACGTTTTCAGGCGTGCCGGCATAGGACGCGGCGTACAGGTCGACGATGGCTCGCGCAAGATCGTCGTTGGTCGCGGTGGCATGCGCGCTGAGATGGTCCAGAATCGGTCGGTACGGCCATCCGTCGGCAGGTTCGACTTCCTCCGAGCCGATGACGATGTCAGCGCTGCCCCGCATCTGGTGTACGACTTCGAACATACTCATCATGCAGGCGTCGAAGGCCAGAATATCGTAGCGCCGCCCCGGTATGGCGAAAGCGGATTTCAGTTCCAGGGTGTCCAGGAAATCGCGCGACGAGTCGTCGGTGCAGACGACTCGTTGCGGCAAGTTCAAGGCCGCGTCGAGTTCGCGCAATGGCATCGTCTCGGCTTCATCCGCAGAAACCGGAACAGGCGTGGAGCGTCGTTGCGATGCCGGAACGAATAGCGTGCTCTTCACCTTGCCGGCGACGTTCTTGTAGATGTCGGTGTCCTTGATGCCGCCGCCATGGTTCCAGATGACCACGATTCGCCGCTGTGCGGGGAATGTATCGGTGCTCCAGGCCAGGAACTCGCGCAAAACCGCCGGGTCGCCGGTATTCGTTTCGCCGATGTCGGCTTGCGGCAGCAGCTGGTGATTTTCGATCTTGAGGCGCTTGGTCGTGCAAGTCGCGGCGTCTTCCCAGGGCATCGCTTTCCTGCGGTCGAACTGGGCGACAACGTTGATGCCGGGCGCGAGGTCGGCCTTCATCATTTCATCGATATCCTCGACGCCGGAAATGTCGAGATTGTTGTCGCCCGCCATGAAGATATAGAGGCTGTTGGTGGCGAGGTCCATGTCCATGCTCCCTGGCACGCTGCGCGCGCGTGCCGGCGGAAACGGCGAGATGCGTTTCCGCCGACGATTGCGTTGGGGCTTTCAGTTCCAGCCCATGTAGTCGTTGACGGCCTGCCCGACATGCCATCCGGCTGCGAATGCTCCGACGACCGCCGCCGCTGGTGCGCTGGCCGCCGCCGCCGCCGCGCCGGTCGCCAATGCGGCGGCATCGACGAGATTGGTGGCGACGTCCCTGACCGAAGCGTCCAGCCGCTGCGTGTCTTCGAACACAAGTTTCCACAGTTCCGGATCAACCCCGTTGGGCGCCGTGGGCGCATAGGGCAGGATGTAGGGCGGCAGATCGAAGATTTCCGACGAGAACGGATCAGGCGTGCCGGAAAGGACTTTCTCCGCAGTCTTGCCGATGCTGCGCGCCACGCCCCTGTAAATGGGTTTTTCTTCGCTGCGAAGACCGGACACTGTATCGACGAACAGCTTCCAGCCACTGCCGTCGTTGCAAGCGAGCTGGGATTTCAACGCATTTTCCAGCTCGATGCTTGCGAGCAGGAAGTCCGTCTGCTTCCCTTCGACGCCGCTGGCGTCGGAAGATTTGTTCTGGGCTTTTTCGGTGACTGCCGACATCATCGACATCCCACTGCTTTGGGTTCTGTTGATGAGTGCGGTGGTGAGGCCTTTCGGATCGAATGCTACCTTGTTCATGACGATCTCCTTGTTTCGCACGTGATGTCTGAAACTCCGGAGAATCACCGCAACGAGCGGCATGCCCCGGAAGCCGAGGACTGACTCAAACGCGGATTCGAACCCCCCTGTCAGGGTCGGCGAAGCCGATCGTGCCGCATGCCAAGTGCCGTGTGGCCACGCGTAGCAACGAGACGTGCATGACGCGATGCCGGCATGCTATGTCCAAGAGTTCGGTGAACGTATTGATCGTAATCAAACCGGCGTTGAATCATCTTCACGCTTCATTTTCAATCTTTATGAAATGGACAACGGCTTGGCTTTCGATCCATTTGCGCTGCTTGGCGCATTGTTGCTGTTCCACGACATGGCGCTGCGCTGTTCTTGTGCCGCGGGCATGTGGATGCGACGTGTCGTTTTCCAGCTCAGCGAAGGCGCGATCATTGTCGCGTCCGACTCAATTTGCGGCGACCGGCGTCTCCGGCTTCACCGCTTCCGGGCTGACTTTCTCGATGGTGTGGCGCAGTTCGCGGCCGAGGATGGTGGTGGCGTCCTTGGCCCAGTTGTCGAGGCGCTGGTCGAACACGAGTTTGCTGTTTTGGTCGGCCCACACGAGTTTCATTTCGCGCAGTTTCTGGATGAAGCTGCGGAAGAGGGTCTTGTCGAAGAACTCGGGCGCGGCCGGTGCGTACAGCAGGCTCAGGCGCTGCGCGGCGAGGTGGCAGAGGCTTTCCAGTTCGGCGGCGCCCAGCGCGCCGGGGCCGTTCTTGGCCAGCACCGAGATCGCGATGTAGTAGCGCTCGAACGCCTGCTGCAGCGGATGGCCGAGCGCGCGCAGGCGGAAGACTTCATCGGACTGCCCGGCGTTGCGCGCGAGGATGCCGCCGTCGTCTTCGCTGACTTGTTGCAGCAGGCCCTCGCGAACGAACACCGCGATGGTCTGTCCGACCTGATCGGCGAAGCCATCCTCGTCCCACGGCAGGAACAGCTCGGTCTGCATGAACGGGTACAGCGAACGGCCGATGCGCAGCAGCATGTCGCGGCTCATCCGCCGGTTGTGCTGGAAGCAGCAGGCGATCCACGCGGTGGCGACGAACAGGTGCAGCACGTTGTTGCGGAAATAGCTCAGCAGCACCGCAGTGTCGCCATCGACGTGCAGCACGTCGCCCAGCGGATGTGCGGTGCGCGCGAGCACGCCGATGTCTTCGCCGTGGGCGACGATCTGCTCCGGCGTGTGCGGGGTGACGGTGATGCGGTCGGAATACGGCACTTCGGCCAGCAGGGTTTTCGACAGCGCGATCTGCGCCAACAGATCGGCTTCGCCCATCGCGTGCTTGGGCGTGGACAGCACCGCGAGCGCGAGCAGATTGATCGGATTGACGTCGGCGGCGCGGTTGATATTGATCTGCACGCGATCGGCGAGGGTGTCGATCGCGCCCGCCAGCCATTGCGGTTTCTCGTCTTCGCCGACCGGCGAGCCGTCCCAGTCCGGCGCCTGTTCGGCGAGGATGTCGCCGAGCTTGATCGGCTCGCCGAAGTTCACCACCACCTGCCCGTAGTTCTGGCGCAGCACTTTGGGGATGCCCATCAACAGCTGCCAGACCGATTCCTTCGCTTTGGCCTTGCCCGACAGTTCGTCGAGATAGCTGTTGCCTTCCATCAGTTTTTCGTAGCCGATGTACACCGGCTGGAACAGCACCGGCCGGGTCGGCTGGCGCAGGTAGGCGCGGATGGTCATCGCCAGCATGCCGCCCTTGGGCTGCAGCAGGCGGCCGGTGCGCGAGCGCCCGCCTTCGATGAAGTATTCGATCGAAAAACCACCCGCCACCAGCTGCGCGACGTATTCGGAAAACACCGCCGAATACAGGGCGTTGCCGCGGAAACTGCGGCGCAGGAAGAATGCGCCGCCCTTGCGCAGCACAGTGCCGATCACCGGCAGGTTGAGATTGATGCCGGCGGCGATGTGCGGCGGCACGATGCCCTTGGTGTACAGCAGATAGCTCAGCAGCAGATAGTCCATGTGGCTGCGGTGGCAGGGCACGTAGACCACTTCATAGCCGGGTGCGATTTGCTTGAGCGCGTCGAGGTGATGCACCAGCACGCCGCGATAGATGCGGTTCCACACCGTGGTCAGCAGGAACGAGGCCGAACGCACCACCGGCGGAGAATAGTCGGCGGCGATTTCGTAGGCGTAGGCGTGCGCTTTCTTCCAGGCGTCCTCGACCTTGCTGTTCTCGCGGCGCGCGGTGTCGATGAGCGTCTGCTTCACCGGATCGGCGGACAGCACTTTGTCGATCAGCAATCGCCGCGTCGACAGATCCGGCCCGATCACCGCTTCGCGGAGGCGGTTGAAGTGGGTGCGCAGCACTCGCGACAGTTTGCGGACGGTGCGCTCGGGCGGCAGGTCTTCGGCGACCACGCCGCGCACCGCGACCGGCGCCGAAAACTGCACCAGCGTGTCACGGCCATTGAGCAGGATCGCGAGCAGCCGGCGGAAGCGGCCGACCAGGGTCCAGTTCTCGGAGAACAGCACCGAGAACCAGCCGTTGTTCCGGTCCGGCGCGCGGCCGACGAAAATGGACACCGGCACCAGTTGCACGTCCATCGATGGATCGGCGCGATGCGCCTCCAGCAGCCGTGCCAGCGCTTCGGAATGGCGCCGCGCCGGGCGCGCCATCTTCGGCGGCTTGCCGGTGGCGATGTCCACCGCCATGTCCACGGCCATGTCGGCGGCCTTGACCAGGGTGCTGCCGGCGTTGCGCCGCGACAGCGCGACATAGGCGCGTCCGCGTTTCAGCGGATCGCCGGCCAACGGCCGCAGCCCCGAGGGCAACCCGGCTTCCTGGCAGGCGCGGTCGAGGATCAGCGCGTTCGACAGCCCGTAGTCTTCCAGCACATAGCAGATCGGA
>JBAQRU010000273.1:0-9766 GCA_049296025.1 Lysobacteraceae bacterium
ACGCCGATCTTTCCGGCTGCCGTCTGCACGGCGCGAACCTGTGCGGCAGCTTCGCGCGCGGCGCGCTGTTCGTGCGCGCCAACCTTGTCGGCGCCCGCGCCTTCGATGCCTGTTGGCCTGCCGCCGACCTGCGCGGCGCGCAGCTCGACGATGCGCTGCTGATGCGTATCGATCTGAGCGATGCGCAGCTCGACGACACCCAATTGACGCGCACCGTGCTGATGCAGGCCAAGGCGCCGCGCAGCCGCTGGGTGGGCACGCGTTGGAACATGTGCGTCGCGCCTTCAGCGGATTTCGGTCGCGCCTGTTTCGATGGCGCCACGCTCAGCCGCAGCGTGCTGATGGACGCATCGATGGCCGGCAGCTCATGGCAGGGCGCGACCCTCGATACGGTCTATGCCGGCGGCAAATCCGACTGGCGCGACAGCCGTCTGTCGCTGCTGCGCGCCAACAAATGCGGCTGGCGCGGCAGCGCCTTGAACGGCGCGTGTCTCGATGGCGCGGTGCTCGCCAGCTGCGATTTCGGCGAGGCCGATCTCAGCGGCGCCAGCCTGCGCGGCGCGCAGTTGCATCGCTCGCTGTTCATGCGCACGACCCTGCGCGGGATCGACGCGGCCAACGCCAGTTTCTTCCAGGCGCTGTGCCGCAAGGCCGATTTCCGCGACGCCGGCTTGGAAGGCGCGGTGCTGGTGCAGGCCGACATGAGCGAAGCCGCGATGCAGGGCGCGCGCATGGCCGGCGCGCGCGTGGACCAACCGGCGAGGCTGTCATGAGCGCTGCCGTCATGACTGCTGCCGCCGTGAATGCTGCCCCGGCCTGGGACGACATCGCCCGCCTGCTGCGGCTGTCGCGGCCGGTGAGCGGCCTGTCGCTGCAGGCACTGTCGCTGCGCGATCGCGCGCTGGCCGGCGGCGTGTTCGAAACCTGCGTACTGGCCGGTGCGGATTTCGCCGGCAGCGACCTCGCCAGGACCTGCTTCATCGACTGCGACATGCAGGGCGTCGATCTGCGTGCGGCGGCCCTGACCAACACCACCTTCGTGCGTTGCCGGATGGCGAATGCGCGCATGCCGATCGGCGCACCCGCGCAGGTCGTGCTGGTCGATTGCGCGCTGAATGGCTCCGGTTGGCAGGGCACGCATCTGGCGCGCAGTGCGGCCAGCGGCTGCGATTTCACGGCGTCCGCGATGCGCGGCGTGCGTCTGGAGCGCAGCGTGCTGTGGAAGGCCGGACTGCAGGGCGCGGACATGCGCGACGCGGTGTTCGACCAGGCGGCGCTGTGCGACACCGATCTGCGCACGACCGCGCTGTCCGGCCTGCAGGCCAGCCTCAGCGCGCTGATGAACAACGATCTGCGCGGACAGCAGTTGGCCGGCGCGAAAATCCAGCGCTGCCAGCTGCAGGGCAGCGATCTGCGCGGCGCCGATCTGCGCGGCGCGGATCTCGGCGAATCCGGCTGCATCCAGGTCAATTTCGAAGGCGCGAATCTGGACGGCCTGCGCGCGCAGCGCGGCATGTTCCTGTCCGCGCGGTTCGCCCACTGCAGCGTACGCGGCGCCGATCTGCACGGCGCGCTGTTCCATGCCGCCGTGGTCGATGGCGTCCGCTTCGAACACTGCGCCATGCGCGAAAGCAGCTGGGAGAAGAGCCGGATGCGCGATGTCCGCTTCGCCGATTGCGATCTGCGCGACAGCCGCTTCGATCACGCCGGTATCAGCGGCGGCGAATTCGTCCGCGTGCAGTTGCAGAACAGTGGTTTCCACAATACCCGTCAGACCGATGTCCGCATGCACCGCGTGCAGCGAAAAGGCATGCGCGGCACCAACGCCGCGTTGCTGGACATCGAAGCGCCCACTCTGGAACTGGAGAACCTCCCTTGCGCACCTTGAATGCAGATTCCATCGCGCCGCTCGCCCCGGCCGCGCCCGTGGCGCTCGCGGACACGCGCATCACCGTCCTGTTCGACGACGGCAGCTGCCTGCTCGGCAACGGCATGCGCGCGCTGCGCGCGGTGAGCTGCCTGGTCGAACCGCGGATCGGCGATCGCGTCCTCGTCAGCGCATCGACCGATGGCCCGTGCCATGTGCTGCACATCCTCGCCCGGAACATGTGCGCCCACAGCGAGTCCGCCCGCAATGAGAGCGGCAGCGCCCGCCTGAGCGTGCCCGGCGCCACCGGCATGTCGCTGTGCCAGGCGCGCATCGCCGTGCACGCCGCCGAGAGCCTGCACATGGGCAGTGCCGGCGACGCTTCGTTGAGCGCCGCTGGCGGCACCCTGTCGTTGAATGGACGCAATCTGTTCGTGACCGTGACCGACTCCATCGTCGAGCAGGCCAGTCACTACGTCGGCAAGATCGGGCAGTACCTGCTCGATGTGCGCGCGCTGCTGCGCCTGCACGGCAACGACGCCCTGTTCACCGCGGCGAACGACATCAAGGTCGACGCCGAACGCATCAGCATGGGCTGAGCCATGTTCGCGAACAACAATCTCGGCGTGATGAGCCTCGGATTCCCGGATGTCTGCATCGTCGGCATCATCCCGGTGCCGGAGGCGAACATCGATTTTTCGATCACCAATATCCCGACCGTCTTCAACGTGCTGTATGGCGGCGGCCTGGTCGAGAACCTGATCACGATCAGCACCCTGAGCACGGCGGATGTCGGCGTCGGCGTGGTGTCGGGCATGTGCATGGGGCCGAAGCGCTCGATCCTCGGCAGTTTCAAGATGCTGGTCGGCGCGATCTTCGTGTCGCGGCTGACGTCCATCAACGGCCAGAACGGCCTGTTGCCCAACACCGTCGGCATCTGTCTGCTGCCGACCCAGTTCCGCGTGCTGGTGCTGTCGTGACCGGCGCGCGCCATCTTCCCGTGCTGCTGCTCGCGCTGTGCGCGCTGGCCGGCTGCGGATCGATCAAGAGCAAGCTCGGGATCGGTCCGCCGCATGCGTCGTTGCGCAGCCTGAGCGTTGCCGCTGACCCCGGCGCGAACAGCGGCAACGGCACGCAGCTGGACATCGTGGTGGCCTACAGCAGCAGCGCCATCGCGGCATTGCCCAAGACCGGGCCGGACTGGTTCCGTCAGCGCGATGGATTGAAGAAATCGCTGGGCAAGGACATCGAAGTGGTGTCGGTGGAAAGCGCTTCGCCCGACGAAGTCTTCGCGGTGGAACTGCCGCGCAAGACCCGCAGGAAAGGGCTGGCGGTCTACGCGTTCGCCAATTACGTGGACCCCGGGGGTTGGCCGCCGATCGCGTTGACGGCATACAAAAAGGCCGCGCTGCGCCTGCAGGCGAAGTCGATCGAGGTATCAGAGCAATGAGGAGCGTCGCATGACCGACAATGAATTCCTGCCCGATGCGGTCCAGTGGTCCGAGGGCATGCTGCTGTCGCCGCAGCATTTCCAGCAGAACGACATCCATGCGCAGGCGATGATGCAACAGCGACTGGCGAGTCTCACGCCGCATGTCTGGGGCGTGCGCCGCCTGCGGCTGGACGCCACGCGCCTGGTCGATGGTCTGGTGAAAGTCGTCGAATGCGATGCGGTGATGCCGGACGGCCTGCCGCTGGTGTTCCGCGCGAACCAGTCGGGGCGCGACCTGAGTCTGAAAGTCGAGCCCCGCAACGGCTCCGACGGAAGGCCCGTGCCGGTGCGGGTATTTCTCGCCATTCCTCCGCGCGCGGGCGCGAAGCCGGGAATCTCGACCGGCAGCGGCACCGCGCATCGCCGCTACGAAAGCCTGCAGGGCGTGGAAACGCTGGACGAAGTGACCGGCATCGGCGACGTGGTGGTGGAGCGTCAGCGCGCCTGCATCGAACTGTTCGCCGACAAGGTGCCCGATGGCTACGATGCGCTGCCGCTGCTGGAAATCATCCGCGACGGCTACGGCGCGGTCTCGCTGACCCGCTATCACCCGCCGATGTTCCGCATCGGCGCGTCGGCCTTCCTCGGCGCGCAGGGACTGCAACAGCAGTTCGCCGCGCTGCGTAACGACCTGTGGGACAAGCTGCGCGAACTCGCCGGCAGCAGCGAGGACGATGCGCCGGAATCCGTCGCCGTCCTGAGCAGCGAGGCGAGGATGCATCTGCGCATCGCCCGCGAAATCGCGGCCTGCCTGCCACTGGTCGATACCCTCCTGTTCGATCCGCTGTGCTCGCCGCAGCAGGCGTGGTGGGCGATGGCGCAGATCGTCGGACGCATGGCGGCGATCGGCGGCAATCCACGTCCGCTGAAGATGGATCCTTACCGTCACGACGATTGCCAGCCGCAGTTCCAGGCGGCGCTGGCGTTCGTGATGCGCAAGCTGGCGCTGGTCAACACCGATTGGGACAGCCCGGAGTTCGAGCGCGTCGGCGACGGCACGTACCAGCGTCTTCTGCCCAAGGACAGCGCGCAGACGGTGTATCTGGAACTGCGCAAACGCGAAGGCCAGACGGCCACCGAGCTGCAGACGTGGTTGAGTCAGGCACGCATCGCCAGCGGAGATCTGCTGCCGGTGCTGCGCCAGCGGCGCTTGCCCGGCGCGTCGGTTCGCATGCTCGGCACCCGCGAAGTCACCAGCCTCGGCCTGCGCGCCGACGCGCTGATCTGCGCGGTCAGCAGCGAACGTCTGGAGATGCCGCAGGGTCTGGTCGACAGTTTCCGCCCCGGCGTTGCGATGGTGGTGCAGGGCGATACGCAGCATGCGCCGGCGGCGATCATCCTCCACCACCGCAAACAGGCGGATGGCGTTGCACTTGCGCCGCAGTCGACAGGGGTTGCGATGCCGTCATCGATGCCGTCGCCGGAGTCGGGACATGCCTGAGCGCACCGGCGCCCCTCTGTTCCTGCTGGCCAGGTTCGCCGAATTCTTCGAATCGGTGGTGGACAGCAAGCGGGCGATTTCCGAAGGTCGCCTCGGTGCGGTGCTGTCGGTCGGCGACGAGCCGCAGCCGACCGATCCGCGCGAGCTCGCCGCACGCCTGAGCGCCAAGCTCGCGGCGGTGCTGCGACTGCAGGAAAAAGAGGTGGCGCGCACCGGCAAGCCGACCGAGACCGACGCCCATCGCAAGGCGATGTATGTGATGGCGGCGGTGACCGACGAAATTTTCATTCTCGAAGTCGATTGGCCGGGACGCGATGCATGGGTGGATGTGCTGCTGGAATACAACCTCTTCCAGTCGCGCAGCGCCGGCAACCGTTTTTTCCAGATGGCCGACGAACTGCTGGCCGCGCAGATTCCCGATCCGCTGCAGGTCGACCTGGCGGCGGTGATGGTGATGGCGCTGCAGTTGGGCTTCAAGGGTCGCTATCGCGGCACGCTCAGCGATCGTGAACTGGATGCGCTGCGCAGCCGCTTGTACCGGCTGGTCGAGCGTGAGCACGGCGCGCTCGCGACCGAGCTGGCGTTTCCGCAGACCATGGATGAATTGAAGGTGGGCGGTACGCCGGAGCGGCTCGCGCCGCTGTCGCCCTGGTATGCGGCGGCGACGATGATGTTGATCGCTTTCCTGGTGATTTCCAGCGTGATGTGGCTGTGGCTGCTCGAACCTTTCCGCAGCGCTGTCGGGGCAGGCGAATGACCTTGGACGCCGCCACCGCATCGTCGGTCCCCAGCGCACCGGCAGTGGCCGCCTCGACTGCGGCTGCCCCGGCTGCAGCCGTGCCCACCGCAACTGCGCCCACTGCTGCCGCTCCCACTGCAGCCACGCAGGGCGCTGCCGACTCCGGCGGATTCGACCTCGGCGCGTTGGGACTGGGATCTTTCGATCTCTCCAGAATCGATGTGCTGAAAACATCGCTGGCGGGCACCGGCGTGTTGATCGCGCTGCTGCTCGCGTTTCTCGTCGTGCGGCGTCTGCGCAAGCCTGCGATCGTGACCTTGGGCGACGCCGAAGGCAGCTGCGGCATCTGCGCGCGGGCGCGCGCCTGGCTGCAGCGGATACTGGCCGCCATCGACTACCTGTCGACCCGTCGCGAGTGGCGCTATGCGCAGCCGTGGCTGCTGGTGCTGGGCGAACGCAGCGCGGGCAAGAGCAGTTTCATCGCATCGATATCGGAGACGTGGCGTCACCGCGCGCCGAAGCATGCCGACCAACTGCAGGCCGAGGGCATGCAGTGGTCGTATTTCCGCTACGGCGTGTTGATCGATGGCGACGGCGCGCTGGCGGCTGCGGACGAGGGCGCGCCCGAGGCCAAACAATGGAATCGCGGTCTGAAGGCGCTGAACGATCTGCGCCCGGAGCGGCCGCTGGATGGCCTCGTGCTGTGCGTGTCGGCGCGCTCGCTGTGCAATGTGAAATTGTCGCAGCGGATCGCGCTGGCAGAGAACGTCAACCGCCAGCTCAGCCGGCTGCAGTCCAGCATCGAATTCATGCTGCCCGCCTACGTGGTGGTGACCCAGTGCGACGACATTCCGGGATTTGCATCGTTCTGGCAAAGCCAGGCGCTCGACCGGCTCGGCCAGATGGTCGGTTATTCCGCCATCGCCCAGGACCAGAGCCGGCCGCCTTCCGACTGGGTCGACAGCGCGTTCGATCGGGTCGGCGTGCGCATGCGCGAGATCCAGGCGGACGTCGCCGCGCTCAGCGAAACGATCGACGACGCCGATGGCTTTTTCCTGTTCCCCACCCAGTTCGGCAAATTGCGCGAGCCCTTGGCGCAGTGGATGGAAACCGTATTCCGCACCACCGCATGGCAGAGCGGCTATCTGTTCCGTGGCCTGTATTTCACCGGTTCGGTCGAAGCCGATGGCACCATCGACGAAGGCACGCGCAGCGATGTCGACTTCGTCGATGCCCTGGTGTCGGAGAAGGCGCTGCGCGAGCCGGCGCTGGCCAAGCCGACGCGGCAGGGTATCTGGTCGCGCAATCGCCTGATCCATCAACTGCAGGTCGCGGCGGTCGCCGCTGCGGTTGGTCTGTTCGTCGCGCTGGCCATCGCCGGCTACAAGGAATCGAAGCAGGTCGCGGCCGTTGTCTCGGCGATCGATTCGCTGGGCAAGGTCGCGCCGCGCGTTCCGGCCGCCGAAAGCGGCGAATGCCTGGCCCGCGAGGATGTGTATCCGCTGCTGGCGCAGGTGTCGCGCATCGAAACCGGCTCGCGCTATCTGGCGATTCCGCTGTCGTGGGTGGATACCCGCCTGACCAGCGGCAGCGCGACGGCCATCGGCCGTTCCACCGTGCAGAAAGTGCTGTTGCCGACCCTGTCGTGCCTGCTGGAGCAGCGCTCGCGCGATCTGCTGATGTCCGCGCGCATTCCCGACGCCGCAACCGGGAACGTGCTGTCGCGCGAGCGCAGCGACTTCCGGCAACTGGTGGTCGATGCGCGTGATCTTGAAGACAACCTCGTGCGCTTCCGGACCCTGTCGAAACAGAACAACGCACTCGACGAGCGCCAGCTGATCGGGATGCTGGACGCGCTGTCGTCCTATGTGTTCGACGAACCGCTGCCCAGGGACGTGTGGCGCGAGGGCGGAGTGCTGGATGACGCTTTCCGCAAGGTCGAGGATGTGCGCGAACCAGTCATGCCCAATGGCCTGCACGCGCGCCTCGCCGCCGCGATGGAAGCCCGCAGCACCAGTCTTCGCGCCGCGCTGAGCCGCGAAGTGGC
The DNA here is from genome assembly GCA_049296025.1 of Lysobacteraceae bacterium. Classification (GTDB taxonomy): domain Bacteria; phylum Pseudomonadota; class Gammaproteobacteria; order Xanthomonadales; family Xanthomonadaceae; genus Lysobacter_I. The sequence goes on from JBAQRU010000273.1 coordinate 7,587, forward strand.
GGTGGGCGACGATCTGCTGGCGCTGTTGAACGAAGGACACCCCCCCATCCTCGACAACACGCGGCGCATGGGCATCTGGCTGTCGTGGGTGCAGCAGTCGTGGCTGGGCTCTTCCACCGAGCGCAATCCCTGCCAGGACATCGTCAACGCCAACAAGGCCGATGTCGAAGCGCTGATCGCCTACTACGGCAATCTCCCCGGCATGGCCGGCATGCTGCAGCGCTTCGGCGCCAAGCAGTGCCACCAGCCGGAGATGCAGACGCTGGCGACGATGACGATGGCGCCGTACGGCCCGATGTTCATCGCCGGCAAGGGCGGACTGATGCTCGCGCCGCCGCTGGAGGACGAATTGTCCGGACTGCCGGCGCTGGTCGAACTGCCTTACATGCAGCTCACCTCGGTACGGCCGTTCGCGTGCGTCGGCGCGGCTGCGGACTGGCGCGCCAACGAACTTGCGGAAGCGGCGGGTTATCTCCGCCAATACGAAGACTTCGCCAAGTCGCGGAAACTGCCGCCGTTGGAAGAGGGCGGTCGCCCGCTCTACGACAACCTGGCCCGGGAATCCCTGGCCCATGCGCTGGACGACACCCTGCGTCGCGCCCAGCGGGTGCCGGGCGATTCGCAGGCCGAGCTGGAAGCGGCCAACCGTACCGATGCGCAGCTCACCCGCGTCGGCGACGAGCTTGCGCAAGGGATGGATGCGCTGAAAGCGGTGCTCAATGCCTACGCGAGCTATGGCTTCTCCGACGGCGGCACCGAAGTGCGCCAGTGCGCGCGCGGGTTCGCTGCGGACAATCTGGGCGGCGTGGATGCGTTGGCGGATATCAGTCGGCTGTACGCGCCACCGGTCGCGGTGGGCACCGATGCGATGTTCACCCTCGGCGGATTGCCGGTGACCAGGGATTTCCTCGCCCGTCAGGTCGCGCGCGCGCAGGTGCTGGCCGGCTATGCCGACCCGTTCCTGACCTTGCTCAGCGACACGCCTGGCGTCGACGACGCCTGGCGCGATACGCCGCAGACCGCCGCGTTCTGGGGCAACACGCGGGATGAAATCGACCGCTACACCAAAGGCAAGGAGCCTGCGGGCCAGGTCGCCAATCTGGATGCGTACTTCGTCACCCAATTGACCGGCATGACCTACGCCAACTGCGCCAGTCTGCTGGCGGCCTACACCTCGCCCGAGTTCGGCAACGATCTGTTCTCGGACCGCCGCCGCAAACTGGAACGGCAGGTGCAACTGCGCTGCCGCGATCAGCGCCAGGCGCAGGCGGAATCGGTGTACGACGCGCTGGCGACGCGCTTCAATCGCGACCTCGCCGGCCGCTATCCCTTCGGCGAACCCGGCGCGCGCGATGCCGCTCCGGCGGCGGTGCGGGCGTTCTTCCTCGACTATGCCGATCAGCGCGAAAGCATCCTTGCCGCGCTCGACGCGATGGACGGCAACCGCTGGCGCGCCGCCAAGGGCTTCGTCGCTGAACTCGATGCGGTGGCCGCGTTCTTCGCGGGCAATGTCGGCGCACCGGGCGAAATGGACGTGATGGGGCTGACCACCGTATTCCCGGCGGAACCCGCCAGAGCGATCGGCGGCGATCAGCTGTTGACCTGGCGGTTGAAGGTGGAAGACGCCGAGTCCGCGTTCCCGAACGGATTGAAGCCCCTGCAGTGGTTGCCCGGCGACCGGCTGGCGCTGCATCTGCGCTGGGCGGCGCGTTCGCCGTGGCGTCCGCTGACCGATCCCGCCCAGCCCGGACTCGACGCCCAGGACGCGACCGCGACCTTCAGCATCGAAGGCCCGTGGGCGCTGCTGCGTTTCATCGACACCTATCGCATGCCCAACAGCCGGTCGGCCGTCCCCGGTCAGGTCCTGCTGGGTTTCCGCGTGCCGCTGCAGAGCGTGGCGGTGGGCGAAGGCGGCAAGCCGGCGCACAGCGAAGCCAGCGTGTTCATGACCTGGGTCCTGACCACGGTCGATCCGAAGACGCAGACAGAGAAAACGATCGTGCTGCCCGGGGCGTTCCCGCGCAGCGCGCCGGTGGAGTAGCGCGCGGAGGCTGCGGCATCCGGATGCCGCGATGCGGAAAGGCGATCAAGCAAGACGGTAGGGACAGGAAGCGTGAGCAAGCACCGAAGCGATATGGGAGATCAGCGATGACCGGAAATGCAGAAGGCAATGTCGAAGC
>JBAQRU010000274.1:0-5263 GCA_049296025.1 Lysobacteraceae bacterium
CGTCAACGCGAGCGTCGGCGCGGATCAGCCCGCGACCTACAGCGACGGGTATTCCGAAGACCTGTGGAAACAGGCGCCGGCCGCTGCCGCGCCGGCACCGGCTGAAGCGCCTGCAGTGTCGACAACACCAGCCGCCACGACAGCTGCGACCACACAGGGCCTGGCGATGCGCAACGGCGCCGGGCGTCGCCCGACGGCGCGCGCGCGTTCGCTGCTGATTTCCTCCGACTACCACCCCAGCAATGTCTGGGACGCGCTGCGCGCGCAGGCCGGGTTCTTCCTCGACAGCGCGATGTGGTATCTCGGCGTCGGCGATACCCGGGTGATGCCGCATTCGGCGATCTGCCAGATCCGCGTGCCCGACGGCACCGCCGAGGGCGGCCTGCACGGCTCCGGCTTCTTCATCGGCCCGCGCCTGATCATGACCGCCGCGCACGTCGTGGACGGCCAGAGCGAACTGATCGTGGTGCCGGGCAAGAACGGTGGCGGTACCGCTTCGGCGACCGAGCCCTTCGGCCGCTTCAATGTCACCCAGTTCCGCAAACACGATTCCTACGGCACCAACGGCAGCGACTACGACATGGCGCTGATCTGCGTGCCTGCGGCGAACGCGGTCGGCAGCGGCCAGTATTTCGATCTGGTCGAAGAGCTCAACCAGAGCCGGCCCGAAGGCGTGGTGGTGAGCGGTTACGCCGCGCGCTGGTACGCGAACGATGTGATCGAACATTTCGTCAACGACACCATCGATCCCAATCGCCAGCACATGATGGGCGGCTACATCCGCGAGCTGCCGAGCGACGAAACCTTCAGCTACAACATCCAGACCCTCGGCGGCACCAGCGGCTCGCCGGTGTACTGGATCGAAGAGACCGGCGCCGGTCCGCAGGCGCACATGGTCGGCGTGCACGTCGCCGCGCACGACGCCACCACCAATCTGGGCTGCCGCATCACCGCGAACAAACTCGCATGGATCCGCAGGATCGCGGCCGAATGGAGCCAAACCCTGACCTTTTCGATGGGCCGCTACGCGCGCAGCCTGTCGGCGGTGGACGAGGACAGCGCTTACGACATCGGCGGACCCATCCCTGATGAGGCAGCAACGACCGCGCAGAGTTGGTACGGCGCACGCGACCTGACCCTGACCGCGCCCGAATATCCGATGGCGAGCCGCTTCGAAGCCGCCGCCACCGGCAACTTCCGCGCGGTCGGCGGCACCCGCAGCATCGACAGGATCGTCATCCACATCACCGATGGCGGCGCCAACATCAACGGCACCATCAGCTGGTTCAAGAACCCCGCCGCCAAGGTCAGCGCGCACTACGTGATCGGCCAGGACGGCGAGATCGTGCAGATGGTCGCGCACAACAACGTCGCCTGGCATGCGGGTTCCGCCAACAGCACCAGCATCGGCATCGAACACGTCGCGAATACCCGGGGCCTCAATCCCACACCCGCGCAGATGTGCGCTTCGGCGGCGCTGGTCACGTGGCTGTGCGACCAGTACGGCATCACCCCGGACCGCGCGCACATCCTCGGCCACGCCGAAGCCGACGCCAGGACCACGCATCGCGCCTGCCCGAACGCGGTGTGGGACTGGGTCTATTACATGGACATGATCACCACGCGCACGTGCTACGTGCCCGACACGATGACGCCCCGGACGCAGTCGCTGGGCTATCGCGCCCATCAAGGCCGCAACGGCTACGTCGCCGCGCAGGAGATCATCACCCCGTTCTACGACCCCGCCGATCCGATGAGCGCCCTGACCTGCCAGAACGACGCCTTCAGCCAGGCGCGCGAGGAATGGTTCGTGGGCGTGGAGAACACGCGGTTCTTCCCGCACTCCGCGATCTGTCTGCTGGAGATGAGCAACAGCAGCGGCGGCAAATCCTACGGCACCGGTTTCTACATCGGCCGCAACCGCATCCTCACCTGCGCCCACAACCTGTCGGGCAAGGCCAGCGCGGTGGTGATGCCGGGCAAGAACGGCGCCGGCAACGAACCCTTCGGCCGCTGCACGGTCGCGTCTTCCTCCTGGCGCGTGTCGCCGCGCTATCTCACCAGCAGCAGTTCGGACGACGACCTGGCGGTGATCGACAACGTGCCGATCGACGCGCCGAACGGGCAGTGGTTCGAGTTCCTCAACGCCACGCCCTCCGACCGGCTGCCGCTGGTCGTCTGCGGCTATTCGCGCAAATCCGATGTGATCCCCGAACTCACCGCGCTGATGGATGGCGAAAAGCAGCACCTGCACGGCGGTTATGCGCAGCGGATGACCACGCCGGAGACGATCGATTACCCGATCCTCACCCTGCACCGCGCCAGCGGTTCGCCGGTGTACACGCTGCGCGACGACGGCAGCGGCCTGCGCGCGCTGGTCTGCGCGGTGCACGTCAGCGGCGCGCCCGCGAGCGACGGACTCAACCGAGGCTGCTTCATCACCCCGGCCAAGATCGACTGGATCGAAGGCCGCACCACCAGCTTCTCGCTGGGCGCGCCTTCCCGCCGGCAGGTGCGCACGCTCGGCGATGCGTTCTCGGTCCACTGGACCGATGTGCCGATGACCTACCAGACCAGTCCGATGTCGTGCTGGGCCGCCGCCGCGTCGATGGTGGTGGGCTGGCGCGACCAGCAGTCGATCCCGGACAGCGTCATCGCCGACAAGGTGCCGGTGTTCGATGCCTTCAACAGCGGGTTGTACGGACATGAGCGCGGCTTCGTCGCCGATGCCTGGAACCTGATGGCCGAAGCGCCCGCGTCGTACACCATCGAAGCCTGGCGCGACATGCTCGCCAACAACGGGCCGCTGTATATCGACCAGGTCGCCAGCGTCGCTGGCGGCGGCCATGTCCGCGTGCTGGTCGGCATGACCAGCGGCGGCGCCGCCGACGGTTCCGACACCACCATGTTCATGCACGATCCGGCGCGGGGGCCGATCCGACTGTCGTTCGCCGATTTCCTGGCGCTGTACGAAGGCCGCACCGCGAACACCGGCGGCTACCTGCAGTTCCAGATCATGCATGCCGGCGGCGTCACCGCCGGACGCAGACCCGCTTCGGCGTCGGCGTTCGCATTGGGAACTGCGGGCGCGCGTTCGCTCGCCTACGGCCGCGCGCTTGCCAACGACGGTCCTTCCGACCAGCCGGTGCATCTCATTGCGCAACCCAACAAGGACGCCTGCTGGGCCGCCGCGATGGCGATGCTGCTGGCGCACCGCCGCCAGCAGTCGCGCACGCCCGAATCGATCGTCAATGAGGTCGGCGGCAGCCTCGCCAGTTCCTACGGTTGGGATCTGATCGAAGCGGTGAAGACCCGCTACGGGTTCGAGGTCATTCCGCAGCCGTCCAACGCCAGCATCTACCACACGCCGAGGCAGTGGGCGGAGTGGCTCAACACCTACGGCCCGCTGTGGGTGGTGATCGTCGGTGCGCCGCATGCGGTGGTGGTGGCGGGCATCCGTGGCAATCTCGACGATGTCAACGCGACTCAGGTCAAGATCCTCAATCCGTGGGATACGCGGGTCGCGTTCGACAGCGATCCGATCGAGTTCCATCCCGCGAACCACGGTTACGAAGACTGGCTGCCGTTCGCCGACTTCGCCGCCGACTTCGGCAACATGGCCGAACCCGACTACGGCAACTGGCGCATCCTGCATCTGCCGGTATCCGCCGCAGGCGTGCAGTCGCAGTCACTGTCGATGCGTGGCAACGGCGGCCTGCGCCTGGCCCCGCCGCCGCCGTCGCTGCGTGCGTTGAATGTCGATGGCAGCGGCGAACGCCGTGAACCGATCGAGCCCAGCCGCGTACTCGGCGCCAGCATGAGCCGGGTGATCGGCGAGGCCGGCGCCAGCCGCTGGTCGCTGGATCAACTGGAAGGCCTGAAGTCGCCCGCGACGCTGTCGCCCAGCGTGAGTTCGGCCGCCGCCGCCGATGTCCGCATCGACATCAACGACTGGCCGGCGATCGAAGGCGCGCCCACGCCGCTGCCGCTGAAGATCGAGTTCCGCGTCAACAACGGCAGCCTGGGCGATGTCCGCATCTCCGCCGGCACGCCCGCGAATCTGGCGTACGGCGTGGAAGCGATCGCGAAGATCGAAGACTGCGCGGATGCCGACGGCGTGGCGCGCCTGCGGGTGCGCATCGACTATCGCTTCCGCGGTCTGGCGCAGGGCAGCCCCGATGCCCGCATCGAATTGAACCTGCGCGGCGACGGCCGCCACGAACGCGAGAACAGTTGGCGCGACGCCAGCGTCGAAAGCCCCGACCTTCTGAACACGGCGGCCTGAGGACAGCACGATGTCCGACACCACGCGCAACAGCGGCAGAATCTTTCCGTCCCGGCCCGGGACAGGGACAGCGCTGTCGCGTGCGCAGGCGGGCGAAACCACCACCGCAACGCCGGCCACATCGGCCACACCGGCGACATCCACACCGGCAACATCCGGCAAGCCGCCGGCCACCGAAACCATCGCCCGCCGCGCGGGAGCGATGGTCAACGAAATCGATTTTCCCGGGTTCGTGTCGCAGCTGGTGCACGGCACCTTCGACGCGATCGTCGATGCCTCGATCCGGCAGATGGAAAGCTATTCCGGCCTGGTGTCGGCGGTGGCGAAAACGGTCGACCAGTTCACCGAGGAAAACGTCACCTTCAACCAGGCGCGCGACTGGCTGGTGTCGCGCTATCCCGGCGATGTCGTGCTCAAGCTGCCCGAAGCCGGCGAGACCGAACCGCAGCTGGCGCCGCGCGCGGAAGCACTCAGCCCGATCTGGCTGGTCGATTACGGCGTGGACGGCCAGGAATTGACGACCGAACTGCTGGAACAGCAGATCCTGCCGCAGGTGCGCAACAAGGTCGGCGCCGAGCGCCAGCAGCTGCTGGCGACGATGGTGCTGCTCGGCCTGAACCGGGTTGCGGTGCGCGACGGCAGCATCAGCGCCAAAGTCATGTTCCGCGCCGCCGCGCGCGACGCGGCCGCAGTGCAGTACGCGACCAGCAGCGACCCGCAAGGGGCCAACAACTGGGGCGAACGCGGCGCGATCAGCCAGGGCGGCAGCACCACCATGGTCTCGACGCTGGCGGTCAACGCGCAGAACGAATCCACCGTGCGCGCCGATCTGTTCGGCGAGGTCAAACTCAATTTCGTCAGCGAAACCCTGCCGCTCGACCGCATGGCCGACGCGGCCAAGATGGCGCTGGTGCAACAGCATTCGATGACCGGGCGCGCCGCCGCGTCGCCTGCGGTCGCGCAGGCACCGGCACCGGG
>JBAQRU010000275.1:0-3155 GCA_049296025.1 Lysobacteraceae bacterium
CCTGTCCGGCTGCGCGGCGCGTCCGCCCGGGTGCCGCGTGACCCGGCCGCTGCCGATCATCCACGAGGTCCGCCGCCATCAAGGCGACCCGCATCGCGTGGTCGAAGAACTCGATCTGGAATTCTCCAACGGCGAGCGCCGGCTGTATCACCGAGCACCCGCGAGCGAGCACGGCGCGGTGATCGTGGTGCCGATGCTGGACGACGGGACCGCGCTGCTGATCCGCGAATACGCTGCCGGCACCCATCGTTACGAACTCGGCCTGGTCAAAGGCAAGATCGATGCCGGCGAGACGCCCGAGGAAGCGGCGAATCGCGAGTTGAAGGAAGAGGCCGGCTACGGCGCGCGATCGCTCACGGTGCTGCGCCGGATCAGCCTCGCGCCGACCTACATGGGTCACGAAACCATCCTGGTGCTGGCGCGCGATCTGTACGAGGAGCGGCTACAGGGCGACGAACCGGAGCAGCTCGACGTGCTGCCGTGGAGGCTCGATGCGCTGCACGAGTTGATTCTTGCCGAAGATTTTTCCGAGGGACGCTCGATCGCCGCGCTGTTCCTCGTCAGGGAGTGGTTGCGTCATGCCGATGCGAAATGACAGGACGGAAGACGGCAGGACGGACGACGGCTTGATCGACGATGCGATCCGCGAAAGCGTGATCGCGCTGGCGATCGCCGCCGCCGCCGATATCCTGGCGATCTACGACGGTGCGTTCGACGTCGAACGGAAAGCCGACGACAGCCCGCTGACCGCCGCCGATCTGGCGTCGCACCGGCGCATCGTCGAAGGCCTGCAGCGACTCACGCCGGACATCCCGGTGCTGTCCGAGGAATCGTCGGAAACCGACATCGCCACGCGTCGCAGCTGGTCGCGGCTGTGGCTGGTCGATCCGCTCGACGGCACCCGCGAATTCGTGAAGCGCAATGGCGAATTCACCGTCAATATCGCGCTGATCGAAGACGGCGTCGCCACGTTCGGCGTGATCCAGGCGCCGGTCACCGGCGAATTGTGGTGGGGCGATCGGGTGCACGGCGCGTATCGTCGCGATGCGATCGGTGAAATCGCGCTGGAAACGCGCACCCCGGCATTGCCGTCACTGCGCGTCGCCGCCAGCCGTTCGCACCGCGATGCGCGCACCGAGGCGTTCATGGCGAAGATGGCGGTGCGGATGGGCGAACTCGAAGCGATCGGCGTCGGTTCGTCGCTGAAGTTCTGCCGCGTCGCCGAGGGCGCCATCGACGTGTACCCGCGCTTCGCGCCGACCAGCGAGTGGGACACCGCTGCGGGCCAGGTGATTGTCGAAGCGGCTGGCGGCCGTGTGCTCGATCCGCAGGGCCGGCCGTTCCGCTACAACCAGCGCGACACGCTGCTCAACGGCGACTTCGTGGCTCTGGGAGATCCTGCGTTGCCATGGCGGCAATGGGTCGAGTGATGAGCGACACGAGCGACATCCGGCGCCTGCTGGCGATCATGGCCCGTCTGCGCGACCCGCAGGGCGGTTGCCCGTGGGATCTCCGGCAAACCTTCGCCACCATCGCCCCGTACACGGTGGAGGAAGCCTACGAAGTCGCCGATGCGATCGATCGCGGCGACCTCGACGACCTGAAGGACGAACTCGGCGATCTGCTGTTCCAGGTCGTCTTCCATGCGCGCATGGCCGAAGAGCAGGGCGCCTTCGACTTCCGCGATGTGGTCGCGGCGATCAGCGACAAGATGGAGCGTCGGCATCCGCATGTGTTCGCGGGCATGAGCATCGCCGACAGCGACGCGCTGAACGCGATGTGGGATGCGGAGAAGAAAAAGGAACGGCTCGCCAAGCATGCTGCGATGGGTCATGGCGACGCTGCCGATACCTCGGCATTGGCCGGCGTCGCGCGTGGCCTGCCGGAATGGCAGCGCGCGGTGAAGCTGCAGAAGAAGGCGGCGTCCGTCGGTTTCGACTGGCCCGGACATGCGCCGGTGATCGAGAAATTGAAGGAAGAGCTTGAGGAAGTGCGGGTCGAATTCGATGCGCTCGCCGCTGCGCCCGGCAGCGCCGATGCGCGCGACCGGCTGGAGGACGAACTCGGCGATCTGCTGTTCGTCGCCGCGAATCTCGCGCGCCATGCGAAGGTCGATCCCGGCGCCGCGTTGCGTCGCGCCAATCACAAGTTCGAGCGTCGCTTCCGGGCGATGGAAACGACGGCCACTGCCGATGGCGTGCAGTTTTCCGACTTGCCGCTGGACGCACAGGACGCGTACTGGAATCGCGTCAAGGCTGCCGAGGCGGCGGATGCGGAAGCCGGTGCATGAAATGCCATCGTCACCGCGAATACGATGCGGTCGGCGTCTGTGCCAGCGCGAACCGCGCGGAGATGCGCCGGTCGGCGCGGTGTGGTCGGTGCTGCTGGTCGTGCTCGGTGGCGCGCTGCCGTATTACGGCTATCGCTATTCGGAGTGGTCGATGAACGTGCCGAATCTGCTCGGCATGCTGCTCCCCTGGTACGGTGTGGTCCTGTTGCTGCAGCGCGTGGCCGTGCGTGCCCCAATCCCCGCGAAAAACACCTGATCGGAGACGTCGATGGCCGGTTTTTCCAGCTTCCGCGAGTTCTATCCGTTCTATCTCGGTGAGCACCGCAACACCGTCTGCCGGCGGCTGCATTTCGTCGGTACTTCGGGCGCCCTGGGCTGCATCCTCGCAGCGATCGTGCGCGACAACGCATGGTGGCTGCTGGCTGCGTTGGTCTGCGGCTATGCGTTCGCATGGGTCGGGCATTTCTTCTTCGAGAAGAACCGCCCGGCGACGTTCAAGTATCCGTTCTATTCGTTTGCCGGCGACTGGGTGATGTACAAGGACATCCTGATCGGGCGGATCAAGCTCTGATCCGAATCCATCGCGATTGCTTTTTGCAGGAGCGGCTCTTGTAGGCGCGGCTCTTGCAGGAGCGGCTTCAGCCGCGAAGCCGTTCTCCCTCCCTTTCGCGCAGCGAAGGGGAGGGCTGGGGAGGGGTTGCGTCGGCATGCAATCATCAGAGTGCAATTCAACCCCCTCCCAGCCTCCCCCTGCGCTATGCGCAAGGGGAGGAGCAAAGCGCACCGCCGCTTTTGCAGGAGCGGCTTCAGCCGCGAAGCCGTTCTCCCTCCCTTTCGCGCAGCGAAGGGGAGGGCTGGGGAGGGG
>JBAQRU010000276.1:0-2917 GCA_049296025.1 Lysobacteraceae bacterium
GCAGCGTGCCATCGGCGGCGACCAGCTCGAATTTGTAGAGATCGCCGACGGTGGCGTGCGGCACGAAGATTTCCCACACGCCTGCGGTGTGACGCAGTCGCATCGGATGGCGACGGCCGTCCCAGGCGTTGAAATCGCCGACCACGCTGACCCGGCGCGCATTCGGTGCCCACACCGCGAAACGCACGCCGCCGACGTCGTTGACAGTGCACGGATGCGCGCCGAGAAACGTGTGCGGGCGCAGTTCGCGGCCTTCGCGGAAAGCGATGAGCGTGTCTTCGTCGAGCTGCGGGCCGAACGCGAACGTGTCCGCGTACACCCCTTCGCCGCCATCGTGCCAGCGCACTTTGAGGCGATAGTCGAAGTGCTTGCGCCGCAGCGGCACGCGCGCTTCGAAGAAGCCGTCGCGGTGATGCAGCAGATCGGTCAGCGATTTGCCGCTGGCGGCGTCGATCAGTTCGACCGATGCGGCGCCGGGCAGCAGCGCGCGCGCCCACAGCTTGCCGTCGGCATCCGCGTGCAGACCAAGCACCGCGAACGGGTCCGCGTGCCGCGCCGCCAGCAGTGCATCGATGTCCCCCTGGCTCAGCATGCTCAGCCGCGCGGGCCGTGCGGTTTTGGCGCGGCCCGCGCATGGTCCGCCCAGATCCTGTCGGTATATTCGCGCACCGTGCGGTCGGTCGAGAAAAAGCCCATGCCGGCGATGTTGCGCAGCGCGCAGGCGTTCCACGCATCGCGATCGCGATACAGCGCATCGACGCGCGCCTGGGTGGCGACGTAATCGGCGAAATCCGCGACCAGCAGATAGGGGTCCGTACCAAGCAGGCCATCCATCAGCGCGCGATAGCGCTTCGGTTCGCCGGGACTGAAGGCGCCGTTGCCGATCGCGTCCAGCACCTGTTTCAGCGCGGCGTTCTGGCTGGCGATCCAGCGCGGGTCGTAGCCGACCGCGCGCAGTCTGGCGATGTCGTCGGTGCGCAGGCCGAACACGAACATGTTCTCCTCGCCCATCGCCTGCGCCATTTCGATATTCGCGCCGTCCCAGGTGCCGATGGTCAGCGCGCCGTTCATCGCGAACTTCATGTTGCCGGTGCCCGAGGCTTCGGTGCCGGCGGTGGAAATCTGTTCGGACAGATCGGCGGCGGGAATGATCGTTTCGGCGAGGCTCACGCCGTAGTTCGGCAGGAACACCAGCTTGAGTTTGCCGCCGATGCGCGGATCGCTGTTGATGGTGCGGCCGATGTCGTGTGCGAGGCGGATGATCTGCTTCGCCGTGTGGTAGGCGGAGGCGGCCTTGCCGGCGAGGATGACCGTGCGTGGTACCCAGCCGTTGCCGTCGGGGCCATCGGGCTGCGCCAGCATCGCCTGATAGCGCGCGACCACGTGCAGCAGGTTCAGCAATTGACGCTTGTATTCGTGGATGCGCTTGATCTGCACGTCGAACAGCGAGGTCGGATCGACTTCGATGCCCAGCTCGTGCCGGATCAGCGCGGCGAGACGCTGTTTGTTCGCCTGCTTCACCTCGGCGAGGCGCTGGCCGGTCGCGCGGTCGTCGGCGTGCGCGCGCAGCTGCGCCAGTGCGCCCAGATCGCGACGCCAGCTTGTGTCTGGCGAACCGCTGCCGATGGTGTCGTCCAGCAGCGACGACAGGCCGGGGTTGGCTTGTTGCAGCCAGCGGCGCGGGGTGACGCCGTTGGTGACGTTGGTGAAGCGCCCGGGAAAGAGTTTCGCGAAGTCGGCGAAGATGGTGTCGACCATCAGTTCCGAATGCAGTTTGGCGACGCCGTTGACGTGGTGCGAAGCGAGCACCGCCAGCGCCGCCATCTTGACCTTGCGCCCCTGGGTTTCGTCGATCAGCGACACGCTCTGCACCAGCGCGTGGTCGTCGGGATAACGCGCGCGCACATCGGCGAGGAATTCGTGGTTGATGCGGTAGATGATTTCGAGATGGCGCGGCAGCAGCGCCTCGAACATCCGCACCGGCCAGGTTTCCAGCGCTTCGGGCATCAGCGTGTGATTGGTGTAGGACACCGCCTGCTGCGTGATGGCCCAGGCGTCGTTCCAGTTCAGTCCGTGTTCGTCGATCAACAGACGCATCAGTTCCGCCGGCGCCAGCGCCGGATGGGTGTCGTTGAGATGGATCGCGTTGCCCTGTCCGAGCTGGTCCAGCGCGCGGCCTTCGGCGAGATGGCGGGCGATGAGATCCTGCAGCGAGGCGCTGACCAGCAGCGCTTCCTGTTTCAGCCGCAGTTCGCGCCCGGCGTCGGTGCTGTCGTCGGGGTAGAGCACCCAGTTCAGCACATCGGCGGCGACTTGATGACGCGCGGCGGCGGCGTGGTCGCCGCGACAGAACGCGGCGAAGTCGATCGGCGCCTCTGCGCTGGCCTGCCACTGGCGCAGCGTGGAAACGCGCTCGCCGTGATGCGCGGGCACGATGAAGTCGTAGGCGCGGGCGACGATGCGTTCGGCCGGCATCCAGCGGCGGCCGCCGATGCCGTCGGATTCGACCCGACCGCCGAAGCCGATGATGTACTCCACGTCGGGGCGCTCGATGTCCCACAGCGCGCCGTGGCGCAGCCAGTCGTCGGGACGTTCGATCTGGCGGCCGTCGAGCGTCGCCTGCGCGAACATGCCGTAGCGGTAGCGCAGGCCGTAGCCGAACGAGGGCAGGCCGGTTTCGGCGAAGGAATCGAGGAAACACGCGGCGAGCCGGCCGAGGCCGCCATTGCCCAGCGCGGCGTCCGGTTCGGCCTCCAGCACATCGGCCAGCGACAGGCCGCGCGCGGACAGCTCGCGCTCCAGCTCGGGTTCCAGCTGCAGCGCCGCCAGCGCGTTGCGCAGCGCGCGACCCATCAGGAATTCCATCGACAGGTAGTGCACGCGGCGGCTGGACGGCCCGCGACGGGCGTCTTCGGCC
>JBAQRU010000277.1:0-1827 GCA_049296025.1 Lysobacteraceae bacterium
GTCCCTGCGAACGCGCCCAGTGCGGATCGTGATGCCGGCGCGCGAGCAGATGCGGCAATTCGTCGATCGCCCATTCCGGCTCGATCGCGGCATTGGTCATCGACCAGACTTTCTCGGTGTCGAGCAAGGTCGCCGACAGCAGCCACGGCGGCGGCTTTTTCGACAGCGGCGAACCGGGAAAGATCGTGTACTTGCGACCGCGCGGACCATCGTAAAGCCCGCGTTCGCTGCGATTGCCGATCTGCGTCGGCAATCCGGCAATCAAGGCGCGATGCAATGCCACATAGGATGCGCCCTGGCGCACCGTTTCCGACACCTCCGACACCGGCAATGGCGGACTTGAGCCCGCCCTACGCCCGTTACCGTCGGCGTTGACGTCGCCCCAGCCAAGCTCATCGCACAGCAACTTCAACTGCCGATGCAGTTCGCGCCATTCGCGCAGGCGCAGGAAGCCGAGAAAATGCTTGTCCGCCCACTTGCGCAACTGCGACTGGGTCATGTCCTCGTGCGCGGCGCGATAGGCATCCCACAATTTGAGGATGCCGACGAATTCGGACTTCGGATCCGCGAACTCCGCATGCGCAGCATCGGCCGCGCCGCGCTGATCGGATGGACGCTCGCGCGGGTCCTGGATGCCGAGGAAACTGGCGATCGTCAGCATCTCGCGCAGGCAGCCGTGCTTCTGCGCGGCGATCAGCATCCGCGCCAGTTTCACGTCCACCGGCAACCGCGCCATCGTGCGGCCGATCTGCGTCAGCTTGCGCGCGTCATCGATCGCGCCGAGTTCCGCGAGCTGCTGCCAACCATCGGCGACCGCACGCGGTTCCGGCGGCTCAAGAAACGGAAAGTCCTCGATGCGGCCCAGTCCCAGCGACAGCATCCGCAGGATCACGCCCGCCAGCGCGGCGCGGCGGATTTCCGGATCGGTGTAGGCATCGCGCGAAAGGAAATCGGCTTCCGCGTACAGGCGGAAACAGGTGCCGGGCGCGATCCGGCCGCAGCGGCCCTTGCGCTGGTCCGCGCTCGCCTGCGAGATCGCTTCGATATGCAGGCGGTCGAGTTTCTGCCGCGGGCTGTAGCGCTTCACCCGCGCGAAGCCGGGATCGACCACGTAGTGGATGCGCGGCACGGTCAGCGAGGTTTCCGCCACATTCGTCGCCAGCACGATGCGTCGCTGCGGGCCGGGATTGAACACGCGGTCCTGGTCGCGCGCCGACAGCCGCGCGTACAGCGGCAGCACTTCGGTATGCCGGTATTTTCGCTTCTCCAGCGCCTGATGTGCGTCGCGGATCTCGCGCTCGCCGGGCAGGAAGATCAGCGTATCGCCCATGCCGCCCATGCGCGCGATTTCGTCGCAGGCGGACACGATGCCGTCGAGTACCGAACGCCCGCCCTCGCCCGCATCGCCTTCGCTGTCGTCCTCCCCGCTGCCCGCATTCAACGGCCGATAGCGCACGTCGACCGGATAACCTCGGCCTTCCACGCTCACCACTGGCGCGTTGCCGAAATGCTGCGAAAAACGCTCGGTGTCGATGGTCGCCGAAGTGACGATCACTTTCAGGTCGCGGCGTTTGACCAGCAGCTGCTTGAGATAGCCGAGCAGGAAATCGATGTTGAGACTGCGCTCGTGCGCCTCGTCGACGATGATCGTGTCGTAGGCCGACAGCCAGCGGTCGGACTGGATCTCGGCCAGCAGAATGCCGTCGGTCATGAACTTGACGGCGGTCTGCTCGCCGACGTTGTCGTTGAAACGCACCTGATAGCCAACCAGGCCACCCACCTGCGTCTTCAACTCTTCGGCCACGCGCCGGGCGACCGCACGCGCGG
>JBAQRU010000278.1:0-1515 GCA_049296025.1 Lysobacteraceae bacterium
GGCAATGGCCGCACGCCGAGCAGACGCTGCATCGCGCGATCGCCCAGGGCGGCGGCGGCGAGGCGTGGGAAGCACTCGGCGACGGCTTCGCGCAGGCCGGCGACGATGCGCGCGCGACGTTGTGCTATCGGAATGCGCTGCGCGCCGCACGCGGCGAAGCGGTTGAGCCGATGCCGGGTCGCGATCTGAAGCAACTGATTCTCGCCGAAGCGGCGATCGAAGACCGCGACGCCCATGGCCTGCCGCGGTTGCGCGGCTGATACCGACGATGACACCGCCCAGCCACGCTGTTCCGAGCATCGAGATCGATCCGAGCGACGCGGCCAGTGTGCGCCTGTCGGGCGAGTGGACGCTGCACTACGCCGAAGCCATCGGCGCGGCCCTGCGCGGAGTCCCCGACCAGGTGCGTCGTCTCGATGCCTCCGCGGTGTCGCGGCTCGATTCGCTCGGCGTGCTGCAGTTGCTGCGTCACGCCGCACGACGCGGGCTGGACAACGACGCACTGCGTTTCCGCGACGATCATCGCGCGCTGGTGCAGATCATCGAGGACGTGAAGGACGGGCGACCGAAGGCGAAAAAGAACTACGGCTTCGTCGCCGCGCTCGAACGCCTCGGCCGCGCGGTGCATGGAAACGCGCGCGAAGTGGTCGCGCTGGTGAGTTTCCTCGGCGAGACCCTGAGCAAACTGGTGCGCACCGTCGTCCAACCGCGTCGTCTGCGCGTGATCGCCACGGTCTTCCACATGGAACAGGTCGGCCTGGACGCAGTGCCACTGGTGGCGCTGCTGTCGTTCCTGGTCGGCGCGGTCATCGCGTTTCTGGGCTCCAACATTCTCGCCGACTTCGGCGCATCGATCTATGTCGTGGAGCTGGTCAGCATCTCCTTCCTGCGCGAGTTCGCGGTACTGCTCACCGCGATCATCCTCGCCGGCCGCACCGCCAGCGCGTTCACCGCGCAGATCGGTTCGATGGTCAGCCGCGAGGAAGTCGACGCGATCCGCACGCTCGGCCTCGATCCAGTCGACCTGCTGGTGATCCCGCGCCTGCTCGCGCTGATCGTGATGCTGCCGCTGCTCACCTTCATCGCGATGCTCGCCGGCCTGCTCGGCGGCATGGTCGTGGGCATGAGCAGCCTCGATATCCCGATGCAGGCCTACTACGGTCGCCTGCAGGAAACGATGGAGCTGCGGCACTTCCTGGTCGGCATGTCGAAGGCGCCGGTCTTCGCGGTGGTGATCGGCCTGATCGGCTGCCTCGAAGGCCTGCAGGTCAGCGGCACCGCGCAGTCGGTCGGCGAACGCACCACGTCGAGCGTCGTGCAGACGATTTCGCTGGTGATCGTGTTCGACGCCTTCGCCGCGATCTGGTTCATGCAGGTAGGCTGGTGAGCGATGCCCATCGCTTCGACCACCGTAATTTTCATAGGGTGCGCCTCGGCGCACCGTTTCCCCAAGCCGCGTCCTGCGAAGAAAGATTCGTCGATGTTTGATCGAAGCATCATGGCGACGCTCTCTTT
>JBAQRU010000279.1:0-2437 GCA_049296025.1 Lysobacteraceae bacterium
GTCGCGGGCGACGATCTGACCTGCACGCTCACCAACACCCGGATCAACCAGGCCGACCTGCGCCTGAGCAAAACCAACACGCCCGGCGTCAACGGCGAGGTCGATCAGGCGGCGGACACGGTGATCTCCGGCACCACCATCAATTACGTCCTCACGGTCAGCAATCTCGGCCCGGATGCCGCCGACGGTTCGGTGTTGGCCGACCCTGCGCCGACCGGGCTGACCTGCGCCACCGCCAGCTGCGGCAGTGCGACCGGCGGTGCGGTCTGTCCGGCCACCACCGGCCCGGCGCTGGTGACGGCGCTGCAAACCGGTGGCGTCGTCCTTCCCACCATGCCCGCCAGCGGTTCGGTGACTTTCACGCTCGCCTGCACGGTGAACTGATCGCACTGAATCGACCAGCCCGCCGTCTGCCCGAATGGAGCTAGACTGGGCTCGCAGGAGGGCGCCGGGGCCGCCCTTCCTGCGTTCCGCAGTCCGGTCCATGAAATCCTGCGATCGCGCTTTCGACGATCGCAGGGTTCTCGCGATGGTTGGGGGGAGGGGCGATGATGGCGAGTGCAGCAAGCTCGAAACAGCAGGAGCGCGGCGCGCGCGCGCGGCGCCACAACCACGCCCTGGTCGCATTGGGCCGACGCGTATGGCACGAGGACTGCACCTTCGATACCGCGATCGCAGAGATCTGCGAAGTCGCCGCCGACACGCTCGAAGTCGAGCGCGTGAATATCTGGCGCGTGGACGCCGCCGCCCACCAATTGCACTGCGTGCATGCCTACGTCCACAGCAGCGGCGTGCACAACCCTCCCGGTTTCGACGAAACCCTGTTGCTGGATTCCGAATACGGCACCCAGCTCGACGAGGTGCGGGTCATCGACATCGCCGATGTCGGCAACGACAGCACCGTCTCCGCGTCGCGGGAAGCGCTGGGCGCGTATCTGCGTCGGCATGCGATCCATTCGCTCCTCGACGCGCCGGTGCGCGCGGAAGGCGATCTGCTCGGCGTGATCTGCAACGAACATGTCGGCAGCGCCCGGGTGTGGACGCCCGAAGACCACGCTTTCGCCGGCAGTCTTGGCGACTATGTCGCGGTGGCCTACGAAATCGCGCGGCGCCGCGACATGGAGAACCGGCTACGCTTTCTCGAACGCCACGACGCGCAGACCAATCTTCCCAATCGCGACCATCTGCTGGAAGTCGCGCACACCGCGCTGCGGCCGCTGCACGACAACGACGCCGGCCTTGCGGTGATCCATCTGCAGATCGATCCGCCCTCCGGCAATGGACAGCTCGATATCGAAGGCTTCCACCGGTTCCTGATCGACTGCGCGGAGAATCTGCGCGAGATCACCACCGACAACGCCGCGTTGGCGCGGGTGCGGGACGATGCGTTCGCGATCATTCCGCATCGTCATCTGCGCGAAGTCGATGCGCTGGAACTGACCGAACGCTGCATCGATCAAGTGCAATCCGCCGCGGCATCCTCCAGCGGCTATCCGGCGACAGTGACCGCCGGCATCGCATTCGCGCGCGACCTCGCCGCGCCTTCGGCCGACGCGCTACTGCGCAACGCCGAAAACGCCAGCCTGCGCGCGCGCGCGAACGGCATGGGCCGTTGCAAAGTCTTCAATGCGGACCGTCATCGCAGCCTGCTCGCGCGCATGCGCACCGAGCAGGCGCTGCGCGATGCGTTCGCCGATGGCCAACTGCTGCTGCACTACATGCCCGAGATCGATCTGCGCGACGGCCACTGGCGTTGCGCCGAAGCGCTGCTGCGCTGGCGCAACGACGATGGCCGCCTCGTGCCTGCAGGCGAGTTCATCGACGCGGCCGAAAGCTCCGGCCTGATCGTCCGCCTCGGCCGCTGGGTGCTGCTCGAAGCCTGCAGCGCGGCGATGCGCTGGCCCGCGCGCGACGGCGTCGCACCGATGCTGCGCGTCAACGTCTCGGCACGTCAGTTCGAGCAGACCGGCCTTGCCGCCGACGTCGACAGGGCATTGGCCGAATCCGGTCTGCCGCCCGAGCGGCTGTGTCTGGAACTCACCGAAACCCTGCTGCTGCGAGACCCGCCTGGCGCCGCCAAAATCCTCACCCGGCTGCGCGCGCTGGGCGTGCACGTGGCGCTGGACGATTTCGGCACCGGCTTCTGTTCGCTCGGCTATCTCAAGCACCTGCCGATCGACACCATCAAGATCGACCGCGGCTTCACCGCCGGCCTGCCGCAGGACCGCGCCGACCTCGCCATCGTCAAAGCGCTGGTCAGCCTCGCGAACGATCTGGATATCGACGTGGTCGGCGAAGGCGTCGAAACCGAAGCCCAGGCGCAGTGCCTGCGCGACTGCGGCGTGGTCGCCGTGCAGGGCTATCTGTACTCGCCCGCGATCGACAACGATGCGCTGATCGCGGGCTTCAGCGGAACACGCCCGACAGCGACATAGGG